>NZ_CP117418.1:989880-1319841 GCF_028607105.1 Novosphingobium humi
CGCTGCCGGTGGGCGATGGCGCGGCGCTGCTCCGGCGGCGGCCCGATATACGCATGGCCGAGCGCCGCATCGCCGCCGATACGGCGCGGGTGGGCGTGGCCATGAGCGCGCTTTATCCCGACATCCGTCTGGGCGCCTCGATCGGATCGACCGGGGCGGTGGTGGATCGGTTCTCGCCGCTGACCAACCGTTTCGCGCTGGGGCCGCAGATACGCTGGACCATCAATCGCAGCGCGGTGCGCGCAAGGATCGCGGGCGCACGCGCGGGGGTCGAGGCCGATCTGGCCGGTTTTGACGGGACGGTGCTCAAAGCGCTGCGTGAAGTGGAGTCCGCGCTCAACACCTATGCGGCGGATCTGGACCGGCTGCGCGCATTGGAACAGGCGCAAAAGGCGGCCGCGCTGGTGGCGGAAAAGGCGCGCATGTTGCGCGCGGGGGGCCGGGTCGGCGCGATGCCCGTGGTGGCCGCCGACCGCGATCTGGCGCTGGCCGATCAGGCGCTGGCCGATGCGCACGCCGACATCAACACGGATCAGATCGCGGCCTTTCTCGCGCTGGGCGGCGGATGGGAGGGCAGACCGTAAGCGCCCCCTGTCGCGGAAATGACATGACCGCTCACTATCGGGGGGCACCTCCACCCTTGCGCAAGAGTGTTCGTGCCCGTCATCCGCCCCATAGACCGCTGGTTCATTGATGAGGTTTTGCCCCATGAACGCGCCTTGCTGCTCAAGGCGCAGCGGCTTTGCGGCAATTGCGAAGATGCGCGCGACATGGTGCAGGATGTGTTTGCCCGGATGCTGGCCACCGAGGGCTGGGCAGCGATCACTCATCCGCAAGCCTTTATGATGCGGACCCTGCGCAATCTGGCGATTGAGCGGATGCGGCGTTCAAAAATCGTCGATTTTCGCCAGATCGTGGATGCCGATCATCTGGGGCTGGCCGATGACGCGCCCGATCCGCAACAGATTGCCGAGGGCCGCGAGGCGCTGGAGGATTTTCAGCAGGCGCTGGACCAATTGCCCGAACGGTGCCGCACCGTCTTTGTCCGCCGCCGGATCGAGGAGCAGGCCCCCCGTCAGATTGCGGCCGAGCTGAACCTGAGCCTATCGACGCTGGAAAAGCGACTGTCGCGGGCCATCGAACTGATCACCCGCGCGCTGGAGCCAAGGCGGCGGTCCGATTACGCAGAGGCAGATGAGGCGGGCGAGACCGCGATGGCCGAATAAATTTTCCGATCCGCTTCGATATATCTGGCGGTTTTGCCCCGCCCGCTCGTCTTACTGCCATGATCCTGATCGAAAGCACCGCCCGATGACGCCGGAAGCCGCAGCTGCGCAATGGGTCGCCCGGTACGCTCTCGACACGATCGATGAGGCCGATTTCGAAGTCTGGCGCAATGCCGACCCGGCCCATGCCATTGCCTTCAACCGCGCGCTGGCGGCCTATGAAACCTTTGAGGGGCAAGGTGATCTTGCCTCGTCCCCCTTGCCGTCGCGCCGGGGATTCCTGCGGGCGGCGGGCGGCGGCGCGCTGGCCATGACGCTTGGCGCGGGAGGGCTGGCAACGCGCGCCTATGCGTGGAGCAGCGCATCGGCCCCCATCGGCGGCCATCGCCTGTTGCGCCTGCCCGATGGCAGTATCGCCGCGCTCAACACCGATTCATGCCTGGCATGGCGCTTTTCCGACCATGAACGCACCTTGTGGGTGGAGCGGGGTGAGGTGGCCCTTGACCTACGCCCCGGCGCGCGGGCGGTCCTGTATGGCCGCGATCAGCAGGTGGCGCTTTTGCCCGGCCGCTTTGATGCAAGGCTGCGCGGCGATACGCTCGACCTGCTGGTGCTGCGCGGACAGGCGCAGGCAGGGGGGCGGGCGATCGGCGCGTTCCAGAGCCTGCTTCTCTCGCCCAATCAGCCGCCCCTGCGCCATCTCAGCGCCGCACAGGTCGAGGCGGTCATTGCATGGCAGCAGGGCGAAATCCTGTTTGATGAAGCCACGCTGGGTTTGGCGGTTGAGGAATATAACCGTTTCCTGACGCGCAAGATCATCATTGTCGATCCCGAACTGGCCACCATTCCGGTGGGCGGGCGCTTTACCTCCAATGATCCGGCAGCCTTTCTTCGCGCGGTATCGATGGGTCTGGGCGTCCATGTCTCGGTCTCGGACACGGCCTATCTGCTGACCCGATAATTTTTTTGCCGCGACTTGGCGGTGGGCGCGCGGCCAATCGTCTTGAAGATCGAGAACGACGCAAACGTTCCTTCCCCAAGAGGTTCCATCCATGTCCCGTGATTTCCGCAAGCCGCTTTTGGCGGCCCTTCTTGCTGCGCCCGCGATCCATGCCGCCCCGGCCTATGCCGCCGATCAGAATTTCGACATTCCGGCCCAGCCTCTGGCCAAGGCGCTCAATGAATTCGGGCGGCAGGCCGGGGTGCAGATCTTCTTTCCGCGCGGCGCCATCGCCACGATGCGCTCCGAACCGGTCAAGGGCCATATGCCGCGTCAGGCCGCGCTGGCACGGCTGCTCGCGGGAAGCGCGCTGACGGTGAGGAATGACGATGGAAAGACGGTGGTTCTGGGCGTGCAGGACGCCCGCCGCGACGCGCCGGCGCAGGCCGTCGCCGCCGACGAGATCATCGTGACCGGCACGCGCGAAACAGGCCAGACCCGCTTTACCGCGCTGGCCCCGGTCGATACATTCAGCGGCAAGACGGTCAATTCCACCGTCAGCAGCACGCTGCATGAAAAGCTGGCGCAACTGGTGCCCGCCTTCACCGTCAAGCGTCTGCCTGCCTCTGACGGGCCTCAATTCGTACGCCCGGCCTCGCTCGACGGCCTTTCGCCCGACATGACGCTGGTGATGATCAACGGCAAGCGGTTCCACCGCTCCGCCTTCATCAACAGCGGGTCGCAGGCCCCCGATCTGGCCCAGATCCCCACCTTTGGGATCGGGCGGCTTGAGGTTTTGCGCGATGGCGCATCGGCGCAATATGGGTCGGACGCCATCGCGGGCGTGATCAACATCATGCTGGACACCAAGCCGGGCTTCTCCGCTTTTGTTCAGGGCTCGCAATATTACATGGGCGACGGCGCCTCGGTGCAGGCGGGCGGGCGCGCCGGTTTCGCCCTGCCCAATGGCGGCCATTTTGTGGTGACGGGCGAATATGCCCGCAACGAGGCCACATCGCGTTCGCACCAGCGCGACGATGCCATCGCCTTTGCCGCCGCCAACCCCTCCATCACGGTGCGCTCGCCGGTCCAGCGCTGGGGCAATCCGGAAGGGCGCTCTTTCCGTATGGCGGTGGATGCGGCCGAAAACATCGGCGCCAATGTCGAAGCCTATGCCTTTGGCACGTTCAGCACAGGCAAGAGCTGGTCCGACATCAACTGGCGCAATCCGGCCACCAACAGCAACCTTTACAAGACCACCACGGTCTATCCCGGGTTTAACCTCAACACGATCTATCCCGCCGGTTTCACCCCCAGCGAGCGGGTACGCTATGACGATATCCAGATGGTGGGCGGCCTGCGCGGGGGCAAAGGCAGCAATCTGACCTGGGATATCAGCGGCTCTTATGGCTCGAACGCCACGAATTTCTACCTCGACAATTCGATCAACGCCTCGCTTGGCCCCAACAGCCCGCTCAATTTCTATCTGGGCCGCAATGTCCAGCAGGAATTCAACCTGAATGCGGACGGCGTCTATCGTCTGGCCGTGCCCTTCCTCGACCGCCCGCTCAACATTGCCTTCGGCGCCGAGCGGCGGGTGGAAAGCTACAAGATCCGGCCCGGCGAATATGCCTCCTATGCGGTCGGGCCGGGGGCGGCGGTGGGCCTTGCCGCCGGGGCCAGCGGTTTTCCCGGCTTTACCCCGCAACAGGCGGGCGCGTGGAGCCAGACCAGCTATGCCGGCTATCTGGACGTGACCGCGCCCATCACCGAAAAGTGGAGCGCGACCGCCGCCATTCGTGACGAGCATTTCTCCAGCTTCGGCAACACGTTCAACTACAAATTCGCCACCCGCTATGAGGTCGCGCCGATGCTGGCCCTGCGCGCCTCCTATTCCACCGGGTTCAAGGCGCCCACCCCCGCCCAGCTCAATTCGACCAGCACCAGTCAGGGACTCGATACCAACACCTTGCTGGTTTACACCACGGGCCGCCTCTCGCCCACGAACCCGATCGCCCAGTTCTTTGGCGGCAAGGCGCTGGAACCGGCCACCTCGCGCACGATCACAGCGGGCGGCGTGTGGAAAACGTCATGGGGCCTGTCGGGCTCGGTCGATCTTTATCAGATCCGGGTCGACAAGCGCTTCAGCACCTCGCCCACCTATACGCTGACCCCGGCACTCAAGGCCCAGCTTGTCGCGCTCGGCCTGACGCAGGCCACCGATTACAGCACGATTTCCTTCTACACCAACGACTATAACACCCGCACGCGGGGCATCGACATCGTGGTGTCCTATAATCATCAGGTCGGCCCCGGCCGCCTCGATGCAAGCGTAGCCTACAGCTATACCCAGACCAAGGTGACATCGGGCGTTCTGGCGGGCAACACCACGCAAAAGACGCTGTTCGAACAGGGCCTGCCCCAGCATAACGCCACGGGCAGCATCACCTATACGCTGGGCAAGGTCTCGCTGCTGGGTCGGGGGCGCTATTACGGGGCCTATACCGATTCCAGCGGCAATTCGACCGGCGACATCTTCCAGCGCTTTGGCGGGCTCGCCTTCTTCGATGCCTCGGTTTCCTATGCGATGAACCGGAATGTCACCTTGCGCATTGGGGCAGAGAACATCTTCGACACCTATCCGCAAAAGGCCTTATTCCAATACAGCCGGGGCCTGAACTATTCGCGTAACACCCCCTATGACACCAATGGCGGCAATTATTATGCCCGCGTGGATGTGAAGTTCTGATGCGTATTACCCGCCGCTCCGTTCTGCCCGTTGCCGCCGGGGGCCTGCTGGCTCCCGGCCTGCTGGCCGCCGCCCCTTCGTCCATGCCGCCGCCTCAACCTGAACACAGCGGCGATGTGAAAGCGCGCCTTGGCGTGACCGAAAACCCCTTCGGCCCCAGTCCGGCGGCGCGGCGGGCGATCATCGCCTCGGTGGCGCTGGCCCCCTATTATCCGCACAGCGAGGCGGCCCTGCGGCAAAAAATCGCCGCGCAGGAAGTGCTTGCGCAGGATCAGGTCACGCTCTCGAGCGGGTCGCTTGATGCGCTCACGCTGCTGACGGTGGCGATTGCGGCGGGCGGGCGCGTGCTGGCGCCCCGGCCCACCTATTCCACCCATCTGGCCTATGCCGCGCGGCAGGGGATCGAGACCGACTGGGTAAACCTGCGCCCTGACCATCACATCGACCTTGATGCCATGCTGGCCGCCATCGGGCCCCAGACGCGGATGGTCTATCTGTGCAACCCCAATAATCCCACCGGCCTGCGCCCCGATCCCGAACAACTGCGGGCCTTTTGCATCGCGGCCGCTCGTAAGGTGCCGGTGCTGGTGGATGAGGCCTATTTCGAACTGGCGCCCGATCCGCATCGCCAATCCATGGGCGCTCTGGTGCGCGAGGGGCATGACGTCATCGTCACGCGCACCTTCTCCAAGGTCTATGGCCTTGCGGGCCTCCGCATCGCCTATACGCTGGCCCAGCCCCCGCGCATCCGCCAGTTGAACGCGCGCATCACCACCTCGCGCAATCAGGCAGGGCTGGCCGCCGCGCAGGCCTGCCTTGGCGATGCGGCCTATCTTGCGGGGGCGATAGCCTATCTGAAACAATGCCGCGAGATGATCTATCGGATCTGTGATGCCAACGGACTGCGCTATCTGAAATCGGACGGCACCTTTGTCTATATCGATTGCGGGATGCCCGCCGCCGATCTTCAGGCCCGTCTGGCCGCCCGCAGCGTCGAGGTGCGCCTGTTCGAGGGCGAGGCTTACCGCAACTGGATGCGCGTGGGCACGGCGACGCCGGCTGAACTGGCCTATTTCGGCAAAGTGCTGCCCGCCGCGCTGGGCCGCTAGGCGCACGCCCAGCACCCGATCTTCAGACCCCGCTCCACACCGCCTCCTTGGCCGGCTTGTCAGGCGCTGCCCTCCGGCGCTTGACAAGGCCAAGGCTATTCTACATTTGTAGTTATCAAATGAAGAATCAAGGGCGAGCCGTAATCGCCTGCGAAAGTGGAGGGAGAGAAATCATGAGATTTGGCGCATTCCGCGCGGGCCTGATGCTGGGCTGCACCTTGGCGGGGGCCTCATCCGCCCACGCCCAATCCGGTTCCGAAGGCGCCGGGCAGGCCGGTTTGCAGGACATCGTGGTGACCGCCCAGCGCCGCACCGAAAGCGTGCAGAAGGCGGCGGTGGCCATCACGGCGGTATCGGGCACCGACCTGATCCGGGCGGGCATCACCGACACGACCAACCTGCAAAGGCTGGCCCCGGCGCTAGCGGTCCAGCCATCAGGCGGCACCACCAGCATCTATGTTCGCGGCGTGGGCACACAGGCGGGCAATTCCTATGCCGAAAACGCGGTGGGCTTCAATTTCAACGGCGTGTTCATCGCCCGGCCAACCGCGCCTTCCGGCGTCTATTACGACCTTCAGCGGGTCGAAGTGGTCAAAGGCCCCCAAGGCACGCTTTACGGCCGCAATGCCACGGGCGGGGCGATCAACGTTCTGCCCAACCGCCCCAAGCTGGGCGAAGTGAGCGGCGATGTGAATGTGGAAGTGGGCAATTATCAGGCGCGCAAGGCGTCTGCGGCCGTCAATCTGCCGCTTGGTCCGATCATGGCGCTGCGCATCGCGGGGCAGGTGGTTGATCGCAACGGCTATCTTTCCGACGGCTATGACGATGACAAGGGCGAGGCGGGCCGCGCCTCGCTGCTTATCAAGCCCTCGTCAGACTGGTCGATGACGCTGGTGGCCGATTATTATCATCAGCATGGCAAGGGCTCCGGCAATGTGCTGCTGCCCAGTTCGGTGGCCGGGGCGCCCGCCCTGTCGGCCCGCATCGGCGGGTCCGATCCGCGTTCGGTGGCTGCGCTGCAATCCTATGCCGCCACGGTCGCAGGCCCGCCCTTCTGCGGCGGAATGGGGCAACTGATCACCAGCGGCTGTGTGATGGCACCGCGCGGCGACGGCTATATGAACGGCGACTTCTGGGGCATCAGCGCCCAGACCGAGGGCGATCTGGGCTTTGCCACGCTGACCGTCATTCCCGCCTATCGCAGCAGCGCGTCCAACTATCGCTCCTATCTCCCCGGCTTCATGCTTCAGGTCAGCGACCGCTCCAAGCAGATGTCGCTGGAAACGCGCCTTGCCTCGAAGGATGAGGGATCGCTGCGCTATGTCCTTGGCGGATTTTATTTTTCCGAGGACCAGAACGCAACCAACTATTTCTCGCAAGGCAATCTCTCCACCACCCTGTTCAACCCGCAATTGCACACCCAGAGCATCGCCGGTTTCGGACAGCTGACCTATCTGGTCACGCCGCGCCTGCGTCTTGTGGCGGGGGGCCGCTATACGCATGAGGCCAAACGCCAGACCACCTCGCTGGCCGCAGGCGGTCTGCCCAATGCGGTCAATCCGCCGCTGGGCGCGCCCTTTACCGGCAACCTGTCATTCAGCAAGGCAACGTGGAAGGCGGGCGTCGAATTTGACGCCGGGCCGCGCTCGCTCCTCTATGCCAATGTGTCGACCGGGTTCAAGGCGGGGGGCTTCTTCGTGGCCGCACCGCCCAACAACACTTTTGCCCCGGAAATGCTCACCGCCTATACGCTGGGCAGCAAGAACCGGTTCATGGGCAACAGGTTGCAGCTCAATCTTGAAGCCTTCTACTGGGATTACAAGGACCAGCAGATTTCCTTTGTCGGCGGCGTGCCTGCGTCCAACGGCCTTTACACCCAGGGCGGCGTGACGGTGAACGCGGGCAAATCGCGTATCTACGGCACGGAAATCGAGCTGCGCTTTGCGCCGGGCAAGAGCGATCAATTCGGCGCCACGCTGCAATATCTCAATGGCCGCTACAACAGCCTCAAGACCGCAGTCTTTTCCAATACCGGCGCGCCCGTGCCGACCGGATGCACCGTCACGGGCAGCCGCCTTGCCAATCCCGGCGTCAACGCCGCGCGTTTCTATGATACCGACTGTTCGGGCAAGCCCACTGTCTATTCGCCCAAATGGACGCTCAATCTGGATTATGCCCATACATTCGCGTTGAAGAACGGGATGAAACTGGTGGCGGGCGCGCGCACCGCGATCAAGTCGGACTTCCATCTCAACGTCAATTTTCAGGAGAACGAGAAGCAGGCCGCCTATCGCATGTCCGACGCCTATCTGACGCTGGAAGGCGTGGACCGGCGCTGGGAACTGACCGGCTTCATCAACAATATCGAAGATCGTGCGGTTCTGGTCCGCGCGGGCAATCGCCCCATTCTCAACGTGTCCTATGGTACGCTGGCCCCGCCGCGCACCTATGGCATGCGCTTTGGCTATCACTTCTGAGACAACGCCGGGCTGACATCGCGGCAGGAGATTTGCCATCTCCTGCCGCGAATTGGCGCTGTCAGCGGGCCAAGGCGCCCTGAAGCAGCGTATTTGGCCGCAGCACGACGGCAATCCGCGCCATCACCAGGCAAAGCAGCGCCATCAGCCACCAGACGGGCGCAAGGTCGGCCAGATGCTGACGCAACAATCCCGCCGCCAAGGGCAGTACGGCCGCCAGAACATAACCCCCGCCCTGCACAAAGGCGGCCATGGCTCCCGCCTCATCTGGGGTCTGGCCATGATCCATCGCGACAATGAGCGAGAGCGGAAACAGCGCCCCGATCCCCAACCCCGCCAGCACCGCACCCGGCCATGCCATCGCCAGCGGCGCCAGCGCCAGACAGAGCATCCCCGCCAACAGCGCCGCAATCGCCGTCAGCAGCGCGGGACGGCGATCAGGCGCCCGGTCTATCCACATGGACACGGCCAGACCGGCAATCACCTCGGCAAATGTAACCGCCCCCAACAGCGCGCCCGCGCCTTGCGCCGACCATCCCAATCGCGTGTAAAACGGCGGCAGCCATGCCAGAACCAGCGTATAGGCCCCCGTTCCCAGCCCGAAGAAGGCCAACAGCAGCCAGGCCCGCCGCGAGCGGTGCAACCGGGACTGGGGCCTTGTCGCCTTGGGCGCCGCCGGGATCGCGCGGGCCGCCGCGCGCCACATCACCAGCCCGATCACAGCAGGCGCCGCCCACAGCCCCAACGCCATTGGCCAGCCCCAGACCTGCGCCAACCACGGCCCCGCCATGCCCGAAACCAAAGCCCCGCTCATGATGGCCGTCGAATAGAGGCCCATCAACCCGGCGGTCCGCGCCCCGGCATGCAGGCGGATGACGGCGGGCATCAGCGCCTGCACCATGGCAATGCCGATGCCGCCTGACACGGCCGTGGCCAGCAGCAGGCCCGCGCCCGGCAGCAAGCCGCGCAAGGCATCGCTGAGGGCAATCAGGATCAGGCCCAAGGCGATCCCGAAACGCTCGCCCAAGCCATGGCGCATCCGCCCTGCCCCCAGCAGCACCCCCCCCATCAGGGCCACCGGCAGCGTGGTCAGCAGCCCCGCGGCGGTGTCCGACAGGCCGGTGTCCTGCTGCAACCTGTCGAGCAGCGGGCCGATCACGGCGATCGAGGGGCGAAGATTGATCCCGACAAGCAGGATCGCGGCCGGAAACATCCAGCCGGAACGGGAACGGTTCATGACGGTCTCCTTTGCGTCGGCCTTGCGAGGCGCGCTTGGGCTCGATATATCTTGATGTAGAGATATTTATCTTTACGTCAAGATAGGTGATTGTCATGGACCGTGCCAGTAAAGCCGCCGACCAATGGGCCAGGGAAAGGCCCGACCTTGATACGCAGGCCATGGTGCTGCTGGGCCGCCTTGCCGAGGCGGCGCTGGTGATCGCGCGCGACCGGCTCAATCCGGTCTTTGCCGGATTTGGGCTGCAACCGGGCGAGTTCGATGTGCTGGCCACCCTGCGGCGCAGCGGGGAGCCCTATGCGCTGACCCCCACCGACCTTTATGAGGCGGCGATGATCTCATCGGGCAGCATGACCAACCGGATCGACAGGCTTGAAAAAGCGGGCCTTGTCATCCGCCGCCCCAACCCCGCCGACAAGCGCGGCACGCTCGTCGGATTGACCGGGGCGGGGCTGGCGCTGATCGATCAGGCCATCAGCGCCCATGTCGCCAACCAGGAGGCAGCGGTGGCGGCCCTGGATGCGCAGGAAAGGGAGCAATTGTCGGGCTTGCTGGAAAAGCTGCTGGCCGCGCAGCAGCAGTAAGCCGCAGGAAGGCCCGCCGCGCCTGCGGAACTACCGCTCGCGTTGCCAGCGGCGATAGCCCAGCACCGCCAGCACCACCATCGCCCCATAGAGCCCCGCCGTCAGCCACAGGGCCTTGAAGGCAAACATGCCGACATAGAGCACATCCACCGCGATCCACAGCAACCAGCTGGCCGCCTGTCGCCGCGCGGTCCAATATTGCGCGACAAGGCTGAAACTGCTGAGCGCGGCATCCATCCACGGCAGGGCCGCATCGGTATAATGGCTGGTGAACCAGCCGATCGCCACCGCCCCCGATGCGCCCGCCGCCAGTCCCGCCGTCGCTTCCCACGTCGGCAGGGGGCGCAGGGTGATGCGGCCATCATCGCGCCGCCCCCGGCCCCATGCGATCCAGCCATAGGCAATGGCCAGACCGAACAGGGCCTGCAACACCATATCGGCATAGAGGCGCACGTCGAGAAACAGTTTGAAATAGAGCGCGCAGGCCAGCAGGTTGACCGGCCAGCACAGCATCGAGCGCCGCGCCGTCAGCCAGATGCCGAGGAAGCTGACCGCCACCGCGATGATTTCGAGCGGCGACATCAGCCCCGCACCTCCCGGCGCAGATCGGCCAGAAACGCCTGCCCCCCCGCCGAGGCGAACCAATGCGCATGGCCGATCAGATAGCCATCCCAGGCCAGCGCCGCCTGCGCCCGATCATTGAGCAGCCCGGCAAAATAATCGACCTCGGACAGGGCGAATTCGACATGGACCAGCCGCAGCAGATCGATTGTCATGTCGATGTCGGCAAGGCTCAACGCCCGCACATCGCAATAGCCCCGGATAAGGCCGAGAGCGGCCGCCACATCGCCCTTTATCGGCGCGCCGTCGGCCATCTCCAGCCAAGGAATGGCGCTGCGCTCAATCGCGGTGGCCAGATCGTGAAGCGCGCAGGTTTGCGTTGCCAGACCGAAATCGAAAATCGTCGCCACCTCTCCGCCCAGTGTCCAGAGCAGGTTCGACGGGTGCCAGTCATTATGGGTCCACATAGGCGGCTGGGCGGCCAGATCGGGCGCCGCCGCGCCCAACACTCCGGCCAGTTCCTCCTCCCACGCTCGCCCATGCACGAAAGCCGACAGGCCGGGCCTTGCCGCGACATAGGCCCGCGCCGCCGCCGCCGGATCGGGCGCGGGCAGGATCGTCCAGCCCGCGATCAGCGGATCGATCCCACGCGGCGGGGCGGCATAATCCTGCGCGGCCCGGTGCAGGCCCGCCAGCGCACGCCCGGCCGCACGGGCATGATTGGGCGTCAGAAAACCCGTCCACGAAGGCCGGTCGCGATAGAGATCAAGGCCGGGCGAGAGGCGGTGCAGTTCATAGGTCCATTCGCCCTGCGCAAGGACAGTGCCGCCTTGCGCCTCGATCACCTCGGGCACATTGACCCCGGCGGCCCGCAGATGGGCGATAAAGCCATGCTCCTGCGCCAGCGCCTCAGGCGAGCGCAGCCTGTGATGGTGCCGCTTGAGGATAAACCGGCCCCCCTCGGCCTCCACCAGCGTGGCCGCCGAAAAAGGACGCGGCGAATGCCATTGCAGCGCGATCAGGCGCCCTGCCCCTGCGAAACGCCCCAGCACCGCGCCGGCCTCCTCCGCCGTGATGGCAGGCCAGACTGGGGCCTCCAGTTCGGTCCCCATCCCATGGACAAGATGCGGGGCGCCGCTCACGCGATCAGAACGCGCGGGCCAGCGTCACCACGAAAGCGCGCCCGCTGCCGATGTAATAGGTGGGGGCCGCGCCGGAGATCACCGTGCCGCCTCGCCCGATCGTGTCTTGTGCGTTCAACGCCACACTCTGCACGCCCGACAGAACGCGCGGATTGGTGATGTTGATCGCATTGACCCGCAGATCGGTGCGCTTGCCATCGATCCATTCGGCCAGATGCACACCCACCGACAGGTCAAGCGTAGCATAGGCCCGAATGCTCTCGTCATTCATGAAGGTGGAATATTGGCGGCCCACATATTTCAGCGCGGTGCTGCCGAACAAACGCCCATCGTCATAGGTGCTGCCCACGCCGAACTGAAAGCTGGGGCTGGACACCGCCTGCTTGCCCCGTGTCGGCAGCCAGTCATTGCCCACGGCCATGTCATTGTCGATCCGCGTGTGCAGATATTCGCCCGACACATAGAGGCTCACCCCCTTGGCCGGGCGCCAATCAATCTCGCCATCCACGCCATAAGAGGTCTGACTGCCCGCGTTGATCGTAGAATAGACCAGCGCGCCACCGCTGTCGATCACGGTGGACAATTGACGGTTGCGGAAATGGTAATGGAAACCCGTCAGCGAGAAAGACAGGTTCGGCCCGATATAGCGATAGCCCAGCTCCTGCGACACGGAATATTCGTTCTTCAGAGCGGTGGTGCCCTGCGTGCTGATCTCGCCGTAATCATAGGTGTTGTAGAGCGTATATTCATTGGGCGCGCGGAAATTGGTGGTGATATTGGCAAACACCTGCTGCCGGTCATCAATCCGGTAATGCAGCGCGGCGCGGGGCAGCGCGGCGAAACTGTCAAAATGCACCCCCGATTGCGGGCCGGGCAGGAAATTACGCCCGCTGTGCAGCACATCGACGCCCTTAAAGCCCAGATCGGCGGTCAGTCGGTCGGTGATCGCGATGCTGTCGGCAAGGAAGAAGGCCTTTGAAACCGTCAGCGTCCGCGCATTCTCATAGGCCAGCAGGCGGCCGTCGGCGGTGCGGATGGCGCGGTCCTGATAGCCCCATTCGTCAGCCACCTGCCCATCGGCGCCCACCGATGTATAGGACTGGATCACGCGGTCATTGCCGTAATCGAACCACACCCCGGCGGTCAGGCGATGCGCGCCAGCCTGAAACACCAGCTTGGTCACATTGCCGCCGCGAAACTGGTTGCCGGTCCAATTGCCCAGCACTGTCGCCACGCCGTTGGCATCTGCGCCCGGCAGCGTGATCGGCTGGGTCAGCGCCTCGGTGCCCAGATAATTGCCGGTTGTGGCCAATTGCGTGCCATAGGGCGAATTGCCATAGCCCCATTGCAGATAGGTGGTCGTGTCGAGGCTCAGGCGGTCATTGAGGCGCAGATGCACCGGGGCCGAGAGATAGATGTTGCGGAACGGAGCGCGATAGAAACGCCAGTAACTGGTGTCGCCGTTCGTATAGGTCTTGTCGAAATTATAGCCGCGCCCATAGGTCTGCCAATCGGCCAGCGAGGGGCCGGGATAGGCCGAAGTCTTGGCCGAGTTGAACGAGACGGCAAGGCTGGCGCGATTGCCTTCGCCCCATTCTTTCAGCAGCTTGGCGTCAATATGGTTGCGCAGATCATAGCCCGCCCCGCGCCAGTTGTCGGCCCGGTTGTTCGAATAGGAGAGGAACGCCCGCACCCCGCTGTTGCCGATCAGGCCCGTGTCAAAACGGACAAAGGCGCGCCGCTCATTGTAAGACCCCAGCGAGAAATCGACCAGCGCCCCGCGCTTTTTCGCCGGGTCATCGAGGCTGAGCGAGAGCAGCCCCCCCGCCGTGCCCAGCACCGGCGAATCCAGATCGACCGAACCCTGCGCCAATGCCACCTGACGCACATTCTCGGCATCGGCAAATTGCGAGGGATAGGCATAGTAATAGCCGATGTCATTCTGCGGCGCGCCTTCCATCAGCACGCCGATCTCATCCTGCCCCAGACCGCGCATGGTCAGGCTGGAGCTGGTCGAAAGGCCATAGGGATCGCTGGAGGACACATTCGCGCCGGGCAGCAGGTTGACCAGTTGAAAGGCATTGAGCGTGGGCGCCTGCTTGATGATGAAATCGGCGGAAATGGCGCTGATCGCCTTGGGCGCGCTCTGATCGGGCAAGAGGCCTTCGGGATCGGGATGGCCGATGACGCGGATGGTGTCTGCGGCATTGTCGGCTTCGGCGGCATGGGCCTGCGCCGCAAAACCGGCCATGGCCAGCGCCAGCGCGCTGCAACCCATCAAACGCATACGGATCATATCGGCCATCATCTGTCTCTCGCACTCCATGGGGAGAGACAACGGACCGGCCGCCAACCCTCCCTACGCCGGTATCAACCGGATCAGGTTCAGCGGGTCGTGGTCTGCTGACCACCTCTCAGCCGCGCATCAGCGGCCCCCCGGGGATGGCGCCCTCTAGGCGTTCTTGACGCCGGTGAAAAGACCTGTTGCGCAGGAAAAGCCGCAAGCCGGGCCACTGGCGGGTTGGGCGGGCAGGCCATATAGGTCGGGCATGACAAAGACACTCCGCTTTCATCGCATCGGCATTGTGGGCACAGGCCGCGTGGCGCGCGCGCTGGCTCTGGGGCTGACGGAATGGTCCGACCTGCCGCCGCTGGTCTGGGGCCGCTCGCGCGAGGGGGCCGGGCAGATGGGCGGCGAGGCGGCGCAGAGCATGGCGCAATTGGCGCGGGCCTGCGATGTGATCGCGCTGGCCGTATCGGATGATGCGCTGGACGGCGTGGCGGCCGAACTGGCCGCCGTATCGCCCGATGGCGGCACGGGTTTCGTCTTTCATGTCAGCGGGCGCAGCGGTCTGGCCCCGCTTGAAGCGCTGGCCTTGCGGGGCGGGCGGACGGCGGCGATCCATCCGGCGATGACCTTTACCGGCGACGCCCCCGCCGAATTGCGCCGCATGGCGGGCGCCCGCTTCGCCGTGACCGCCGCAGAGCCCGAAACCGCCGCCATCGCCCACCGGCTGGTGGCCGCGCTGGGCGGCGTGGCGGTCGATGTTGCCGAGACCCAGCGCCCCCTCTATCACGCCGCCCTGTGCCATGCGGCCAATCATCTGGTCACGCTGATGGCCGGATCGCTGGGCGCGCTGGAGCGCGCGGGCGTGGCCGATGGCGCGGCGCTGCTGGGCCCGCTCGTGCGGGCGGCGCTGGAAAACAGCCTGACAATGGGTTTCGGCGCGCTCTCCGGCCCTTTGCTGCGCGGGGACAGTGCGACGATAGGCGGCCATCTGTCGGCGCTGGAGCGCGAATGTCCCGAATTGCTGGGCGCCTATCGCGCGATGGGATCGGCCACGCTGGACCAGTTGGAACAGCGCGGCAGGGAGGTGGCTCCGGCCCTGCGCGCGATGTTGGGCAAGGACGGGGCGGACCGGACCACCGCCCTTGGCATGTCCGCGCCGCAAGACCAGACGCGGCTGCGCTGACCTTTATCGGGCCGCTGCTGCCGAATGCATCGCCTGTTCCGCACGGATCTGCGCCTCCAGACGGCGACGGACCTTGAGCGCGCCATTGTCCACCCTTGCGCTGATTTCTGCGGGCAAGGTCGCGCCGGATTGAAACACCTGCTCGATGGCCGCGATCGCGGCGCTGTCCTCGGGCTGAATGCGGGTGCCCATGCCCAGATTGATCTGGCCCAGCGCCGGATTGTCGAGCCCGAAATCGCGCGCGGTGATGACGAAATAGCGCAGGCTGGTCGGCCCGGCAGGCGTAATCATGTGGAGAAAATTGCAGGTCCCCAGCCGCCGCCCGCTGGCCGCATCATGCACCGCGCCGCCGGTGCGGATCATGGCAGGCCCCAGATATTCGGCATCAAAATGCTGATGCACCGGCCCGTCCTGATCGGGAAACTGCATTTTCAGCAGGGGGTTGAGCGGCAGGTTCTCGCCTTTGCGCCGGACCGTCAGACTATGATCCGTCTCGATGACCGCCACCGGGATCTGCGCGACCTTTTCGCCGCCGGGGATGGTCGCGGCATGGATGAAGGTGACGTGGCTGAGGTCCAGCAGGTTCTCGATCAGCAAAGTGTAGCGCGCGGCCACTTCACAGACCGGATGCTGTTCCGATGCCCAATCCGGCCGCCCCAGCCCCACCGCGCCCAAATCGGGAAGCAGCGCCGGATCGGCCAGATCGGCCTGCCCGGTCCAGATCCACACCAGATCGCCCTGTTCAGCCACAGGATAGCGCCGCAACGAGGATTTCTGCGGCACGCCGCTCTGGCTGGGCACCAGCACGCAGCCGCCATCGGCGCCAAAGGTGAAACCATGATAGCCGCATTGCACATGGTCGCCCACCAGCCGCCCCATTTCCAGCGGAAAGGCGCGATGCGGGCAAATGCCTGACAGGGCCACCGCCTCTCCCGCCTCGGTGCGATAGAGCAGCACCCGTTCGCCCAGAATATCGCGGGCCAGGAGGTCGCGCCCCACCTCGGCGGCATAGGCCGCGACCCACCATTGGTTGCGCGGATAGGGTTGATCGACGGTCAGCGGATAGGTTGGCGAGGTCATGGCATTCTCCCGTATGGCACCCTTTGGGGCTTGGGCTTTGTTTGTCATATGACAAAGATATTTGTCAATCGACAAACTCACGCTCTCTTGCGCGCCGCAGACCGCCAAGGCATGAGGGCGCAATGCCCCGCGCCAAAGCCGCCAACGCCCGCTATGCCAAAACCCGCTATGACGGAGCGGAAAACCGCCGCCTCGTGCTGGAGGCGGCGCTGACCGTCTTTTCCGATCTGGGCTTTGCCGGAGCCAGCACGCGCGCCATTGCTTCGCGCGCCGGGATCGAACAGGGTCATCTGGCCTATTATTTCCCGTCCAAACTGGCGCTGTGGCAACAGGTGATCGAGGCTTTTGCCCGCGAGGGAGAGCTTTATCTGGCCGAGCACCTCACGCCCGACATGCTCCGCGATCCCCGACAGGCGGCGCGGCAGGTGCTGCCCGGCTATCTGCGCAGCTATGCTGAAAATCCGCGCCTAACGCGCCTGATGCTTCAGGAATTCTCCGTCCTTTCCGAGCGCCACGCATGGGTGGTCGAAACCATCGGCAAGCCGGTGTGGGAGAGGCTGCGCCCGCTGTTTCAGGCCTTGGCCAATGTGGGGGCGCTGGGCGATGCCACGCCAGAAATCGCCTATTTCAGCATGATCGGCTCAGCGCTCATCACCTTTGGCAATCCTGATCTGATCGCCGCGATGACCGGCGCCGATCCGCGCGCGCCGGTCTGGATCGAGCGGGCCATCGACCATATGATCGCGCAAATCCTGATCCCGGCCTAAAGCCATTTGCGCCATTTGAACCACAGATAGGGGATCAGCGTCGTCACCAGACACAGGCCCAAAGCCATGGGATAACCCCATGCCCATGACAATTCGGGCATGTTGTGAAAATTCATCCCATAGATCCCGACCACCAGCACCGGCGGAATGCCCACCGCCGAGGCCACCGTCAACACCTTGACCACATCGTTCTGCTCTATACTGATCAGGCTGTTGGCCGCGTCCTGAAGGAACTGGGTTCGGGCCGAAAGGCTCATCTCGAATTCGTCGAGCGAGCCTATGTCATGGATCACCGACTGGAGCCGGACGGAAAGGCCCTCATCAAGATGATCCTTGCACCGATCAGCCACAAAGGAAGCCATACGCCCGATGCTCAGAAACATGTAGCGCACCCGCGAAGCCCGGTCATAGGCGCGCCCCAGCTTGATGATCGAATGGCGCAGGATCGCGGTTTCCCGGCTGACCCCGCGCGCATCAAGATCGGTGTAGAAGATCGTGCGCGAAACCGAGGCGATCATTTCGGAGACATGCTCAAGCTGATCGGCGGCGCGGTCCACCAGTTCTTCCAGCACTCGCACCAGCACGCCCGCCGGGGTCGGTTCGGCCCGCGATTTCAAGGCTTCGGCCACGATGTCAAAGGCCTTGATATGCGCGAAATGGGTGGTCACCAGCACATCGCGGGTCAGGATAAAACCGGCCGGCGCCATCACCCAGCGCTCGCCTTCCGATGCCGTCATCAGAGGCGCGCTCATGTTCAGCACGCCATCGTGAATGCGCAGCCGGCTCGAATTCTCGATCTCCTGCAAGGCTTCCAATGTCGGCACGCGAATGCCGTAAAGTTCCTCAATCTCCCGGCATTCGGCCTCGTCGGGTTCGCAAAGATCGATCCATACCCCGCCGATCCCCTCAACCGCTTCGCTCATGATGGTCTTCATCGGGGTCTTCTTCCTGCCACGGCTATGCGGAAACAACGTCCTAAGTGCCGTATGGCTCCCCGCGCCGCAACCATCATGTCAGGCCCCAAGCGCGGCCCCGCCCCCATTTTCTCAAGGAGAGCCTCAGCCCCCCTTGAACCCGACCAGCCGCACGCCAAACGGTTCGAGCACCGGGCGCTGCCAATCCATCACCGCGCCCGGCTCGCTGCTCATCAACATACCGCCCGAAACCGGCACGCGGTCCGGCCACCCGCTGATCGACAGCGTCTGGGGCTGGCCACTCATGTTCAGCAGGACCAGCACGCCATTGCCCGCCGCATCGCGCCGCGCATAGGCCAGCACCTGGGCATTGCCCGATTCCAGCGGGATATAGGCCCCGCTGCGCATGGCAGCATTCGTCTTGCGCAATTGCAGCAGCCGCGCATACCAATGATAGAGCGATCCCTTATCGGCGCGCTGGTCCTCGACATTGACGCTCGCGGCCGAGCGCCCCACCGGGAGCCACGGCTCGCCGGTGGTGAAGCCTGCACCCTTGCCCGCGCGCCACTGCATGGGCGAGCGTTCGGGATCGCGGTTGTCGGCCACCTTGCGCTTGGGGCCAAGGGGGATGCCGCGCAGTTCATCGGGCGCCAGATCCGGCATACCGATCTCCTCGCCGTAATACATCAGCGCCGTGCCGCGCAGGGTCAGCGTCATGGCCGATGTGATCCGGGCGATCCGGTCATTATGCCGCCCATCGCCAAAGCGGCCCCATTGCCGCGGGGTGTCATGGTTGCTGAAATGGAAAACCGGGGGCAGGCCGTCCAGCTTCAGTTCGGCCTCGTCAATGCGGGCCTTGAAGGCCGATGCGTTGAGCCCGGCCACATCCTTGTAGAGAAAATCCATGGGCAGATTGATCTCGTCGCCCTTGGCGCCATAGACCTTGCGCAGGTCGGCAATCGAGGAAATCGCGTTCTCGCCCAGCAGCACCCGCTCGCCGGGAAAGCTGTCCACGACCTTGCGCAAGCCCCGCAGCGCCGCGCGCGTGGCGGGCAGATTGCTGTTATACGGCTTGAGGCCGACCGGCGCCCCTGATTTCACATCGGGGTCCTGCGGCCAGTTGGTGTCCTCGAACAGATAGGGCGTGGCATCGAGGCGAAAACCGCTGGCGCCATGGTTCAGCCAGAAACGGGCCACATCATGCATCGCCTTTTGCAGCCCCGGATTGGCCCAATTGAGATCCGGCTGCTCTTTCAAAAAGATGTGATAGTAATATTGGCCGGTCGGCTTGTCATATTCCCATGTCGATCCGCCAAAGATCGATTGCCAATTGGTGGGCGGCCCACCATCGGGCGCCGGATCGTGCCAGACATACCAGTCGCGCTTGGGATTGCTGCGCGATGAGCGCGATTCCCTGAACCATGGGTGCTGGTCCGAGGAATGGTTGAGCACCAGATCGACCAGCACCCGGATGCCGCGCTTGCGCGCCTCGCGGGTCAACCGGTCCCAGTCGGCCATCGTGCCATATTCGGGCGCGACGGCGGTGTAATCGGACACATCATAGCCGAAATCGGCATTGGGCGAGGGATAGAAAGGCGTCAGCCAGATGGCATCGACGCCCAGATCCCTGAGATAGTCGAGGCGCCGGGTCACGCCGTTGAGATCGCCGATCCCGTCGCCATTGGTGTCCTGAAAGCTGCGGGGATAGATTTCATAGATGACGGCATGGGTCCACCAAGGCTGGGGTTTTGCGACCGCCTTTGCCGGTGGGGCCAACGGAGCCGGTTGGGCGGCCTGCGCCGGAGAGGCGCCCAACGCCAGCACCATGCCCAGCGCCGCGGTGAGTGCAAATTTGCCGATTTTCGGGGTTATCATGCTGCCACCTTCTTCATTTGGGCAAGGGCATCGCCATGCGACGGGAAATTGAGACTGCATCCATCCAGAAACCGCGCCAGATCGCGGGACCGGTAAAAATCGACATCCTCGCGCTGCATCTCGGCCAGCGGCGGGAACGCGCCGTAGCCGGCCAGCAGGCAATGCCATGAAGCGCTGGTGAAATGGCTCAGTTCAGGCTGTTGTTCGAGCAGGGCGACCAGATCGCCCCGACGAAACCATGTGTCGAGAATATGGAGCAGCGGATCGGACAGATGGCCATTGTCGCGATTGGCCCGCCAATAGTCGCTGTCATCGCGCGTGTTCAGCTTGTAATGGGCAACGATATAGTCACGCACCCGTTCGACACGGTCAGTGATGACGGCGTTGAAGGCATCGCGATATTGCGGCGTGAAACGGCCCCGCTCCAGATGATCCATGAACAGATCCACGGTGTTGAGCACCAGATGCAGCGCGGTGGCCTCCAGCGGCTCGACAAAACCCTGCGCCAGCCCGACGGCAAGGCAGTTGCGCTCCCAGTGGCGGACAAGCTGGCCGGTCTGAAAGGTGAGATGGCGCGCCTCGACCGGGCTTTCGCGCAGGCCGAGGGCGGCGCGCAGTTCCTGCTCGGCGGCATCGGCGGACAGAAAATCCCGGCTGTAGACATAGCCGTTGCCGTTGCGGCTGGTCAGCGGGATCGACCATGCCCAGCCATGGGAAAGCGCCGTGGCGGTGGTTTCCACCGGGATGGACGCGGCCGAAGGGGTGGGCAGCATCACGGCGGCATCGTTGAAAAGATTGTCGCGGAAACCGGCAAAAGGCACGTCGAGCGCGCCGCGCATCAGCAAGGCGGCAAATCCGGTGCAATCGACAAACCAGTCGGCCTCGATCGGTCCGGCGCGGTCGGTCATCACCGCCGCGATTGCGCCTTCATCGTCGCGCAGGATGTCCTGCACGCGGCCCTGACGATGCGAAACGCCGCGCGCGAGGGCCTGATCGCGCAGAAATTGCCCCAACAGAGTGGCGTCGAAATGATAGCCATATTCCATGCGGAACGGGAAATGATCGGGCGCCAGCGGTGCCTTGCCCTGCGCCGCCAGCACCCCGCCCAACAGGAAATCGCCCGGCGCAGTCGGCACGTCCAGCCCCAGCCGCCGGTTGCGGCAATTAAGCGTGAAGGCCTCCTCGGTATGCAGATCAATCTGGGTCAGGAAAGGGTGGCTGTATTGCGCCACGCCCGAGGCCGGGCTCCAGCCCCGAAAGCGGATGCCGGCCTTGTAGGTGGCGCAGCAGGCGGGCATCCATTCGGCCTCGGCGATGCCCAGAATCTCGAAAAACCGCTTGAGCGTGGGGGTCGATCCCTCGCCCACGCCGATGGTGGCGATCTCGGGGGCCTCGACCAGTGTGATCCGCGCCTTGCCTGCGCCCCAGCGATGGGCCAGCAGATTGGCGGTCATCCAGCCTGCCGTGCCCCCGCCGATGATCGCGATGCGCAAGCTCATGCCGGTTGGCCCAGAAGGCGTTGCAGATAGTCGTCATGGCTGGGCAATTGGTCGAGCGGGCGGGCTTTCAATTGCGCCAACTGGGCCAATTGCCCGCGCAATTGCGCCTCCGAAGGACCATCGGCCAGCGGGTGATAATCGGCGGGTACAATGCCCTGCCCCATCATCACCTGAACCCAGGACGGCTCCATGAAAATGTCATGCTGGTCCTGGACCAGCGTGCCGTTGGCGGCGAACAGGGCGATCTTGCGGGCCAGCCTTTCGGGCACCTCCATCTGCCGCAAATCGCGCCAGAAGGCGGAATCCCGGCGCTGATTGGCGTGATAATGCAGAATGATGAAATCGCGGATCAATTCCATCTCGATCTGCGATTGTCGGTTGTATTCGCCCGTCAGTTGCGGGGTGATCCCATCATGGGGAAACAGGTGCAGCAGGCGCGTGATCGCCGACTGGATCAGATAGATGCTGGTGGATTCGAGCGGTTCGAGAAAGCCGCTCGAAAGGCCGATGGCCACGACATTGCGGTTCCATTGGCGGCGCGCGCGGCCCGTGCGAAAATGGATGATGCGAGGTTCATCCAGCGCGGGCGTTTCGAGGTGGCCCAGCAACACCTGTGCGGCCTCATCATCGCTGCAAAAGCGGCTGGAATAGACCAGCCCGTTGCCGTTGCGATGCTGCAGCGGGATCTGCCATTGCCACCCGGCGCCATGGGCGATCGAGCGGGTGAAGGGCGCGGTTTGCACATGACGCTGAGACGGCACGGCCATCGCGCGGTCACAGGGCAGCCAATGGCTCCAATCCTCATAGCCGGTGCCCAATTGCTGCTGGATCAGCACGCCCCTCCCGCCCGAGCAGTCGATGAACAGATCGCCCGCCACCTGTCGCCCGTCGGCCAGCACCAGCGCCATGATGTCGCCCACCCCGGCGGCGCGCTGAACATCGCGGACCGTGCCTTCGGTGCGCACCACGCCAAGCTTTTCGGAATAGCGGCGCAGGAATTGACCATAGAGGCCGGAATCGAAGTGATAGGCATAGGGCATGTCCCAGATGGGATCATTGCCGGTGGTGGGCGCGAATTTGCCACCTCGCGCGCACAGGTAATTGAGGTCGAAATCCCAATAGCTGCCCTCGATCCCCAATTGGCGGGCGCGGGTCCAGAAATGGTGAAACGAGCAGAAGGGCAGGTTGCGCCCCGCCGTGCCGAAAGTGTGGTAATAGCTCTCGCCGATTGCGCCCCAGTTTTCAAAGCGGATGGCCAGCTTGATCGTGGCCTTGGTTTCGCGCAGGAATTCGGCCTCATCGATGCCCAGCACGGCATTGACCTGCTGGATCGGCGGGATGGTCGCCTCGCCCACGCCGATAATGCCGATATCCTCGGATTCGACCAGTTCGATGGCAATGGCGCGTTCCGGCCTTGCCCCGCCCAGCACCTTGGCCAGCAGGGCGGCCGTCATCCAGCCGGCCGTGCCGCCTCCCAGAATGACCACCTTGCGGATCGGTCGGGTCACGTTGGCATCCTCTTGTGTTGTGGTCATCGGCGTCCTCCCCGCCCGTTGGGGCGAGCGGGGAGAACTATCACGAACAAAGCCCGTCCAGAACGGCCCTGCTCAGAAGAAGGAGTAGGTCATGTTGAGCAGGAAGCTGCGCCCGAAGGTTTCCACCCGCGTGACCAGCCCGCTGGCCGTGTCGGTATAGGTATCCTTCTGGTCGGTCAGATTCTGCGCCTGAACCGAAACTCGCAGCCCCTTGAGATAGGCAATGTTGGTCCGCTTGAAATCGAACCCGATCTGGGCATCGACCAGCGTCTGCCCCGCGCGGTTGACCGGCGAGATCGTGTTTGATCCCCCACGGTCCTCCGACAGCCATTTCGACCGGTTGTTGAGCGAGGCGCGGGCCGAGAAGCCGCCCTTTTCAAAGAAGCCGGTAAGCTGGAACACCCGCTTGGACAGGCCCGGCACATCGGTGCCGTCCTTCAGCCCGCCATCGGTGAAGGCCGCGCCGCCCACAATGCCAAACCCGTCAAGCGCATGGATAAACCGGCCAAAGGGCAGGCTGGCCTGGATTTCGATGCCCTTGACCTCGCCCTTCAAGCCGCCCGTATAGGTGGTGTTGAGCCCCTTGAACGTGGCGGGCGTATAGATGGTCGAGCCATCGCTGCTGACCGCCTGATGATAGCCGGGGATATAGAACTGGGTGAAATCGCGCACCGTAGTGGCGGCCACGTTCCAGTTGACCAGATCCTTGTAGAAGGCCGAGATCGAGATGAACCCGTCGCGGGCAAAGTAATATTCATAGGAGGCGTCGAACTGGTTGGCCTCATAGGGGCGCAACTGCGCATTGCCCGATGTCGAAACCCATGGCCCAAGGCCCGGATCGGTGTTGGTCACATTGGCCACATTGTTGCGGAATTTGACCGAGGAACCGGGGTTGAGATAGTCGATGCGCGGGCGGCTGATGACCTTTGAGGCAGCAAAGCGGAGCGTATGGCCGCTGCCAAGGTCAAAGTTCAGGTTCAGGCTGGGCAGGACGCGGGCGTAATTGGCCCCATCATTGATCGGCGTGGCGATATCGAGCTGGTTCGAGCCGATCACCGAATTGAAGCCTGAAGCGCGCTGGCTGGTGATCACCCCCTGCAGACCGACATTGCCGAACATGCGGACGCCGCCAAATTCCTTCTCAAAATCGGCCTTGATGAAGGGCTGCCACACTTTTTCCCGCACCGTATAAGTGTCGCCCATACGGTCGGGTTCAAGGCTGGCGGCATCATAGCGGGTGTAGAAATTGCTGTTGATCAGCCCCAGCGCATCATAGGCCACCACATTGCCAAGCCCCGCCCAGTTCACATCGGCCACACCGCGCCGCGCCGAAGCGGGAATGGCGCCATCCAGCGGATAGGTGCTGGCGGTCAGGAAGTAGCCCTGATTGACCTTCGACTTTTTGTGATCGGAATAGCGCACGCCCAGATTGACATGCTTGATGAAGGAATCCTCATAATCCTTCTGGACCGCAAAGCGCAGGGAATCGAGGGTTTCATCAAAGAGGGCGGTGTTCAAAAACCCGTCCTGCGCCTGGGCAAAGCCGATCGGTTGCCCGCCTGCGCCGATCACCGCAGTCTGGTTCAGCGCGGCGATCGGCGAAAGGCTGCCGCCCCACGACTGCGGCCCGGCCAGACGCACGGTGTTGTAATTGTCATAGGTCTGCGAATTGTTCGAGAAGGTCAGACCGTTGTCACCATAGGTGTAGGTGCGGATATTGTTCGGCCCCTGCGTGGTCAGACCTGCGCGGCCGAGGCCGGAATAGCTCTCGGCCCGCGTGTCGCTCTTGGTGCTTTGCGCATGGGCCAGATCCAGCGTCAGATGGAGATCGGAGCTGGGGTCAAATTTGAAATTGCCGCCAAAGGTCTTGAGCTTGCCCTTCTTGTCGAGCGGATCGGTGCGCAGGACCGAATTGAAGCCGGTCGTGCGCGCCGAGGTGATCGCCGTGGCGTTGGACGAGATGACCGTGCTGCCATCCGAGGCGATGGGCAGGGCTTCGATGAAGCCGCGCGAGATGCCCTGATCGGCAAAGTTGATGTAGAGGGCGTCGAGGGTGGCGGTGAATTTCTCGCTGGGCTTGAATTCCAGCACGCCCGCCAGCGTGTCGCGCTTGAGCACGCGCGAGCGCGACGAGATGTCGATCCCGGCCGGTGCATATTTGCCCGCATTGGCGCCCGATGAAATCGCGCCCTTGTCATAGCCCCACACGCTGAAGAACTGGTCCTGCGTGGGCGAAGAAGTGGTGGCCGCCGTCAGCGCGACGCCGATCGTGTCATTGGCGAATTTGTCGCTGAAGGAAAGGGCCACGCGATAGCCCTGATCCTTGAAATCGGGGTTCTTGGACTTCTGACCATTCTGTTCAAATGTGCCGTTCACCACCAGCGTGCGCTTGTGTTCCAGCGGATGGATCGTGCGCATGTCCACCGTGCCGCCCACGCCCATCGCGGTCAGGTCGGCATTGGGGGTCTTGTACACCACGGCGGTGTCGATGATTTCGGACGGATAGAGATCATATTCCACGCCGCGATTGTCGCCGATGCCGATCAGCTCGCGGCCGTTCATCGTGGTGCCGACGAAATCCTCGCGGAAACCGCGCACCGAAATGCCGCTGACGCGCCCGGCGCGGCGCTCACCGGCCAGACCCGCCAGACGACCCAGCGAATCCGCCACGCTCGACTGCGGCAATTTGCCGATATCCTCGGACGAAAGCGCCTCGATGACGCCCGCGCTCTTCTGTTTGACGGCCTGCGCGCGCTCAAGGCTGGCGCGCATGCCGGTCACGACGATATCGGCGGGGGCGGCCGGGGTCGCCACCGGCTGGGCCGTTTGCGCAAGCGCGCCGCCATGGCTCATCAGGGCGATGAGCGCGGTGGAGCAGACAAGACTCTTCTGTACCTTCATGAGATTGGTTCCCTCTCCCTGGACGTGTCTGGCAGATCGCAATCTGGCCGCCAGCCTTCGTTCGCCGATGATATTGAGGCTTTACGCAATCGGTTGCAATGTGCAGACGTTCCGTTTGCATATGCAAATTTTGCGCACTCTGTCCGCCCCGCCCTCTGCAAGGCATAAGCACGCAATGAACAAGGTTTCGGTCCTCTCTTCCTCTGATCGCCAGCAATCGCTTCAAGCGGTTGCGCTGATGGTATTTCTGGTCATGGGCCTGTCCGGGGCGATGGCGCCGACACTGATTCCGGCGATTCGCATTGTCTTTGGACTGGGGCTTTCCTCGGCCATGACGGTGCAATGGATCGCGCTGGTGGTCAGCGGGCTGTCCTCGCTGATTCTCGCCCAATTGCTGCACCGCTTCGGGGCCAAGGCGATGGTGCTGGGCGGATTGGGGCTGATGACGCTGGGCTGTCTTCAGGTGCGGCTGTTCATCCTTGCGCCCTTGGGCGTTGATGCGCGTTACGCTCTGGTGCTGTTTTCGCTGGCGGTCATCGCTCTGGGCACATCGGTGCTTCAGGTGGCGGCCAATCTGCTGGTGGTTCAACTGGGCCATGTCCGCAAGGCCTCCTCGCGCCTGACGCTGGCGCAGAGTTTCAATTCGCTGGGCGTACTGGTGGGCGTGTCGCTGGGCACAAACCTTGCGCTGGGTGCCGGGGCGACGGGCGCCCCCGCCATGGCGCTGGGCATTGGTCAGGCCTATGGCTGGTCGGCGGCGATCAACGGAGCGGTGCTGATCGCGGCGGTCATGGTCGGGGCCACGGCCTGGGCCGGTTCGCGCCCTTCGGGCCATGCGGCGGCGGTGCCGTCGGGGATCGCGCCCATCCGCGCGGCGCTGGGCTCCGGCTGGGCCTTGGCCGGGGCCGGAGGGATTGCCCTTTACGTCGGCGCCGAAGGCTCCATCGGCAGCATCCTCATTCCTTATCTGCACCAGAGATCGGTGCTCGACCTGACATTGGAGCAGGCGGGGCATTATCTGGGCTGGTTCTATTGGGGCGGTGCGCTGGCGGGGCGTCTGGCGGGCACATGGCTGCTCCACCGTTGGCCCCCGGCGCGGATGCTGGGCATGGCGGCGGGCGGGGCGGTGATCGCCAGCGCTCTTGCCGCGCTGGGTTCGGGGCCGGTGGCGGGCTATGCCGCGCTCAGCATCGGTCTGCTCAACGCGATCATGTTTCCGGTGATCTTTTCCATCACGGTCGAGCGATCGACGGCGCCATCGGCGGCTGTGTCGGGATTGCTCAGCACCGCGATTGCCGGGGGCGCGATCCTTTCGGTGCTGGTCGGCTGGACCGGGGAGCATTTCGGCTTTGGCCTCTGCTTTGTGATCCCGATACTGGCCTATGGGTTGATTGCCCTGTTTGCCGCCTGCGGGGCGGTCCTTCCCTCGGCGGACAAGGCCCCGCAGGATTCGCGAACAACCAGTTCGGTGGGCAATCTTTCGGAACGCACCTGATAGCCCGCCATCATGCGCAGCAATTTCGAGACCAGCAGATGGCCCGCAAGGATCGTGTCCTGTCGGATCGTGGTCAATTGGGGATGGGCCAGACGGGCCGCCTCGCTGTCATCATAGCCGACGATGGCCACATCATCGGGCACGCGCCGTCCGCGTTCATGCAGCACGCGCATGGCCCCTACTGCCACCAGATCCGATGAGGCAACAATCGCATCGAAATCCGCCTGTTGGTCCAGCAGCGTCTGCACCGCCTCCATGCCCGCCTGCATCCCCGATGGCGCGGGGCGCAGCATGGTGAGATCGGCCGCCAGCCCCGCCCCGGCCAGCGCGCTGCGATAGCCCGAGAGCCGCTCCGACAATTGCGCCTGCCGGGTCTGGGCGGTGGTGATGGGCGCCGCCTGACCGATAAAGGCGATCCGCTTGCGCCCCAGTTTCACCAGATGGCTGGTCGCCTGCCACCCTCCCTCGGCATTGTTGCTGCCCACCGAGCAATAGAGCTGATCGGGCGTTTCCACGCCCCAGACGACAAAGGGCCGGTCCCCCTGCGCCATCCGGTTCAGCCCGGAGTGAAACTGCGACTGGCCCAGAAAGATGATGCCGTCATAGGGATGCGTCGCCATGAAACGGGCCAGCGAGGCGTCATCATAGGGCGCCTGACACGATATCGAAAAATCCAGCCCATGGTCGCGCATCGCCGCCCCGATCCCGCCCAGCAGGTTGAGCTCGAAGGAATTGGCAAGGCGGCTGCCGCTGGGCAGGGCGACGGGCATGACCGCGCAGATCGAGCCGCTGCGTTTGGGCTTTCGGTTGCGGCTTTTGGCCTTGTCCTTGCCCCCTTCGCGCAAGGGATATCCCAGTTCCCGCGCGATGGCGGCAACGCGGGCCTTGGTTTCGGGCGTGATCGCGGGGTGATCGTCCAGCACGCGCGAAACGGTGGCAACGGAAACACCGGCAGCCTGCGCGACATCGATCAGGCGCGGCTTGCGACCGCAGGCGGCGCGATCATCCGCCATGGCGGGAAAGACCGGGCGCCCGCATCAGGGCGTTACGGCAAATCACCGGGCCGGACCGACAGCAGTTCATGGCATTCCCCCCTGTTTTGCGGAAGGTTCTAGCATCGGACCGCCCCCGTTTCCACATGCGCCCGGCCCGCCTCCACAGGCTTGTCCCTGATCCGGTTGCGCAGGCCCCGCCACATGGCCGCGCGGACAGTTTGACGCTGCCCGCCGCTCGGGCTAACGCGACGCCGATGATTGCACTGCTCTCCCCGGCCAAGACGCTCGACTTCGAGCGCGACCTGCCAACGCTTGCCGTTTCGACCCCGCATTTTGCGCGGGAGGCCCTCGATCTGGCCCGCTCAGCCGCCGATCTGACCGCCGAGCAATTGGGCAAGCTGATGCATATTTCGCCCAAGCTGGCGCAATTGAATGTCGAGCGTTTCAACAGCTTTGCCGACCTGCCCGAACGGCAGGCGCTTTTCGCCTTTGCCGGTGATGTCTATACCGGCTTTGAGGTGCATACGCTCGATGAGGCCGGTGTGGCCTTTGCCCAGGATCATGTGCGGATGCTCTCGGGCCTTTACGGCCTGCTGCGCCCGCTGGACGCCATCCGACCCTATCGTCTGGAAATGGGCACGCGCTGGGCGCCGGGCCACAAAAAGCTGACCGACTGGTGGGGCGACCGGATCGCCAACCATCTGCGCGCGCAGGTGGAGGAGGAAGGCTCAGGCGTGGTGCTCAACCTTGCCAGTCAGGAATATTTCGCGGCCGTTGCCGGACAATTGCCGGGGCTGCGCGTGGTCGAGGTCGAATTCCGCGAGGCAGGCCCCGACGGCCCGCGCTTCATCAGTTTCCATGCCAAGCGCGCGCGGGGCATGATGGCGCGCTGGATGTGCGAACATCACATCACGGACATTGACGCGATGCGGGGGTTTGACAGCGACGGCTATCGCTTCGACGCGTCCCAGAGCGATGCCGACCGCTGGCGGTTCACCCGCGCATGAGCAGCAGCGCCGTCATCATCGGAGCATCGGGCGGGATCGGCCATGCCTTTGAAACGGCGCTGATCGAGGAAGGCGTCTTTGAAACCGTCCATGGTTTTGCCCGCTCACGCCCTGGGGCGCAGCATGTCGACCTGCTCGACGAGGCCAGCATTGCCGGGGCCGCCGCCCATGTGGCCAAGGGGCCGCCGCCCACGCTGGTGATTGTCGCGACCGGGCTGCTGCATGACGGCAATCGCGGGCCGGAAAAGGCGCTGCGCGATCTTGATCCGGCGTGGCTGGCACGGGTCCATGCCGTCAATGCCATCGGCCCGGTTCTGGTGGCCAAACATTTCCTGCCGCTCATGCCCCGGACCGGGCGGGCGGTCTTTGCCGCGCTTTCGGCGCGGGTGGGGTCGATCTCGGACAATCGGCTTGGCGGATGGCACGGCTATCGCGCCTCCAAGGCGGCACTGAACATGCTGATACGCAATCTGGCCATCGAGGAGCGCCGTCGCAATGACCGCTCGATTGTCGTCGCGCTGCATCCCGGAACGGTCGACACCGCGCTTTCGCGCCCGTTTCAGGGCAATGTCGCGGCCGGAAAGCTGTTTGATGCCGAGCGGGCGGCCCTGCAACTGCTCGATGTGATCGAGGGGCTCAAACCGCATGACAGCGGCAAACTCTTCGATTTCGAGGGCATCGAGATCCCCTTTTAATTGAACCCTCGCCCGTCCCGTGGCAAATGCCCGACAGCAAAATACATTCGGGATGAAGCCATGACAGAGCAGGAAACGCCGTCTGCCCGTATCGATGCCAAACTGGCCGGTCTGGGCGATTGGCGGGGCGAGACTTTGGCGCGTTTGCGCTCCATGATCCTGCAGGCCGACCCCGATGTGGTGGAAAGCGTGAAATGGGCCAAACCGTCCAACCCGTCGGGCGTGCCGACATGGGAACATGCGGGCATCCTGTGCACGGGCGAGGTCTATAAAGCCTATGTCAAACTCACCTTTGCGCATGGCGCGGCGCTGGATGATCCGGCCGGGCTGTTCAATGCCGGATTTGGCGGTGGTACACGGCGGGCGATCGACCTGCGCGAAGGCGACATGGTCGATGCGGCGGCTTTCGATGCGCTGATCAAGGCGGCGGTCGCCTTCAACATGACCAAGCAGAAAACCCGAAAGGCCTGATTGATGAGCGCAACCGTCCCCGGCCCCGACGGGTATCACCGCTGTCACTGGTGCGCGGCAACGGCCGACTATATGGCCTATCATGACACCGAATGGGGCTTTCCGGTGGCCGACGACCGCCGCCTGTTCGAGAAGCTGACGCTGGAAGGGTTCCAGTCGGGGCTTAGCTGGCGCGCGATTCTGGCCAAGCGCGACAATTTCCGGGCCGCCTTTGACGGTTTCGACTTCCACCGCATCGCCCTCTATGACGAGGCCGATGTCGAGCGCCTTTTGCATGACGAGGGCATCGTGCGCCATCGCGGCAAGATCGAGGCCACCATCAGAAACGCCGGGCGCGCGGTGGAGATGGTCCGGCAGGAGGGCTCGCTGGCCGCCTATTTCTGGCGCTATGAACAGGCGGTCGAACCGGGCGCCGCCTTGCAGGTCGTCTCCACCACCCCCACCTCGGTCGCCCTTTCCAAGGATCTAAAAAAGCGCGGCTGGTCCTTTGTCGGGCCGACCACGGCCTATGCGTTCATGCAGGCGATGGGGCTGGTCAATGATCACGCCGTCGGATGCGTGGCAAGAGAGCGCGTGGCGCAGGCCCGGGCCGCCTTTACCCCGCCACGATGATCCCCAGCCCCGACAAGGCAGGCAGCGCCCCCTAGGAAGCCACCCCCGCCAGAAAGAGCCGCGTTACCGATTGGGCCTTTTCCCGGATGGATGAAGCATCCACCGGGATGGTCCGCAGGCCCAGCAGCGCCTCTTCATAAATTCCCGATCGTATCGCATGCACCAATTGCCCCGCGACCTCGGGCGAGGACAGATCTTCGCGCAGGCCCCGCCCCTTCCACCGATCAAGAAAGGCCGCGCATTCCTCAACGATTTTCTTGTGGCCGGATTCATAGAAGATGCGCCCCGCCCCTTCCGGACTGCCCGCGCCGGCAATCACCCCGCGATAGACCGCCAAAGCCTCGGGCCGGAGATAGAAGGTCAGGACGCCCGCCAAAAGATTTTCCAGCGCCTCGGCCACCGACCCGCCCCTTTCGCCCAGCGTCAGTTCCTGCATGGTCGTCTGGGCCGTATCGAGCATGGCCGCTGCGATCAGCCCGTCCCGGCCGCCGAAATATTTGACCACCGTGGCCTTTGACCCGCCTGCCAGACGCAGCACCTCGGCAAGGCTGACATTATGCGGCCCGTGCAGCAGCATCTGTCGGCGCGTGTGCTCGATCAGCGCGGCGCGGCGCGTCTGGGCGGCATCGGCCTTGCGGGTGCGGGCGGCGGGGGGCGCCTTGGGTTCGGTGGGTTGGGACAAGGACGGGCTCCGTAGAGGGTCGGCAGGTGTTGCGGCAAGGCTGTAGCGCGATCAGGCCGCGCGGTCATCACATCAGCATTGACTTGGTCCATATAAAATGTACCATCGGTACACATAATCATGGGAGAGCAAGCAATGCCGTTCATCCGCAACGCCTGGTATGTCGCCGCATGGGACCGCGAGGTTACGGGCCAGAGCATGTTGTCGCGCCACATTCTGGACGAAAAACTGATCTTCTTCCGTCAGGCCGACGGCAGCGTCACCGCGCTCAGCGGCGTTTGTCCGCATCGCTATGCCTCGCTGCACATGGGGCGGCTTGAGGATGGCACGGTGCATTGCGGCTATCATGGGCTGGGCTTTGACCGGACGGGGGCCTGCGTGCACAATCCCTTTGGCGCGCCGCCCAAAGGGATGCGGCTGCGGTCCTATCCGGTGGTGGAAAGGTTCAGCGCGATCTGGATCTGGATGGGCGATCCCGATGCGGCCGATCCTGCCTTGCTGCCCGATTTCTCCTTCAATGATCCGGCCGATCATTGCGTGGGCCAGGGCTATCTGCTGGTTGAGGCCAATTGGGAGCTGGAGGTCGAGAATATCCTTGATCTGAGCCATATCCAGTTCCTCCACCCCACCACTTTGGGCAGCAGCGAGGTGGCCAACGGCGCGTATGAATGGCGGCAGGAAGGCGATCAGATCTGGTCGAACCGCGATGTCTATGGCGAGATGATGCGGCCCGAACTGGCCGGGCCGATGGGCGTGCCTTCGGACCGCCCGGTTGATCGCTGGATCCACACGCGCTGGGATGCTCCGGCCAATCTGGCGATCTTTGCCGGAGCGGTTCCGGCGGGGCAGGACCGCAACGGCGCGCGCGGCACGCCGACCGCCCATCTCTTTACCCCGGCCACGCAGGGCAGCACCCATTATTTCTATTCCATCGCCTTTCCCCGCGCCATCGGCCCGCAGGCCGAGATGCTGGCCCAAACGCAGGTGGAGTTTCTGAAAATGCCCTTCGAGACGGAGGATCTGCCCATGCTGGAGGAACAGCAGCGCAATCTGGCGGGCCGGTCGCTGCGCGATGTGAAACTGGGGTGGCTGCCGGGCGACGCCGCCGGGGCGCGGGCGCGCAACATCCTCTATGCGCGGATGGATGCCGAAGCGGCGGCATTGGCCGGGTCATGACGCGCTGAGGCTCAACCCCAATAGGGCGGATCGCCGAAACTGATGCGCAGATGCTTGATCAAGCGGCGCAGCCTGGTCGAAGGTCGGCGCCGCTGCGCATCGGCCATATAGCGAAAATCGGGCGCGGGCGCAGCCTCCAGCGGCGGCGCCTCGCTGCGCGAAGGGGCGCATCGATCACGCGGGCCTGATTGCCGGGCTTGCAGGACGGCTGTCAGTGCAAGGGGGCCGGAACACGCAGGAAGGAGTTCGGCCCCTTTGCCCCTCACGCCACAAGAATGATGCGGATATCATTCACATTCGTCAGCGTCGGACCGGTGATCAGCAGATCGCCCAGAGGGGCGAAAAAGCTGTAGCTGTCATGGCGGGCCAGAAAGTCCCTGGCCTCGAGTGCGCTTGCGGCCCCACGCGCCAGCGTGTCGGGGGCGATGATCGCCCCGGCCGCATCATCGCTGCCGTCTATGCCGTCGCTGTCGGCGGCCAGCGCCCAGATGCCCGGCGCGCCCTGCAGAGCCAGCGCCAGCGACAGGGCAAATTCGGTGTTGCGCCCGCCCTTGCCAAAGGATGCGCCCGCCAAGGTCACGCTTGCCTCGCCGCCCGACAGGAGGATGGCGGGGGCCGGGGCCGGGTGGCCCCACTGGCGCGCGGAAAGGGCGATACCCGCCATGACCCGCCCCAATTCGCGCGCCTCGCCCTCGATGGCATCGCCCAGCATCAACGGCATGAAGCCCAGTTCGCGCGCCTTGTCCGCCGCCGCCGTCAGCGCCTGCTGCGGCGAGGCGATCATCCGATATTCGCCCGCCACCGTGCAGGCCGGGGCCTCCATCATCGCGCGCCGCACCGCCTCGGGCACCGGCAGGCCATAGCGCTCGATGATGGCCAGAGCATCGCGGGGCGTTGTGCCATCGGCCAGCGTCGGCCCTGAGGCGATCGCGGCCGGATCATCGCCGGGAATATCGCTGATCAGCAGAGTATAGACCCGGGCAGGCCCGGCGGCGGCGGCCAATCTGCCGCCCTTCACGCGCGAGAGATGGCGGCGCACCGTGTTCATCTCGCCGATCCCCGCGCCGGAAGCCAGCAAAGCGCGGCCCAGCGTCTGGAGATCGTCCAGCCCCATGCCCTCGACCGGCCATTCCATACAGGCCGACCCGCCCCCCGACACCAGCGCAATAACCAGATCATCCGGCCCCAGCCCCGCGACCGCCTCCATCAAGCGCCGGGCCGCGATCACACTGTTGGCGTCGGGCACCGGATGGCCCGCCTCGACAATCTCGATCCGCCCTGCCGCAACCCCATGGCCATAGCGCGTGGCCACCACGCCCGAAACGGAAACCTGCGGCCCCCATGCCTCCTGCAAGGCCTGATCGAGCGCGGCGGCCATCGCCGCCGAAGCCTTGCCCGCACCCACCACCACACAGCGCCCGCGCGGCGCGGGCGGCAGATGGGCGCGTATAGCCAGGCCGGGCAGCGCGGCCTCAATCGCCGCACCATGCACCGCGCGCAGGATGGCCCGGGCCTTGGTATCGCTCAGGGAAAGATTCTCAGACATTGCCGCCGATGATGGCAGCAATCATCGCGTCCGTCACCTCGCGCATGACCTCGGCTTGCCTAAAGGTGCTGTTTCGACCGTTTGTTTGAGGGGGCAGGCGCGATCCGCCCCCTTTGGCAACCTCACTTCACGCGGTAAAAGCGTATCCGCACCGAACGGACCCCGCCCGGCTGGGTTTCGGGCACCAGAATGCCGACAAAGGCTTCCTTGGCCAGCCAGCCATATTTGCCCATCGGCACCTCGAACACCGGGAACGTCCGCACACCGGGCGCCCGGCCCGGCTCGGGCGGGCATGACACGCCCTGATTGAGGACATTGATGATCATGCCGTCGTCGGTTTGCAGCATGTAATCGGCCTTGATCTGCAAACAGCCGTCGGCGCGCCGCAATTGCCAGTCCCAGCCGCCGGGCATGACCTTGCCCGAAATCCCCGGACCGCTGAACGTGCCCCCGGTGATCGGCACGATGTTGCGCCCGCCCAGCGCGGTTGTCCCCACCGGCACATTGCCCGCCAGCGTCACCACCTCCTCAAAGGCGAATTCCAACTGCGGCTCGGCCGCCTGCGCCTGTCCGGCGATCAGCAGCGCCAGCGCGCCCGGAACGTATGATTTCATGCCCTTCCCTCTCTTGTTTTACAGTCGATGCGCCTTCAGGCTGAACGACAGGCCCACCTCGGCGCCGATCTGGTCGGTCGCGCTCCATTGCCCGGTGCCGACATGCAGCGCAATCCGGTCGAGCCGGGCGCTGCCTTTAACGGTGGCCTTGTCCTCGGCTATCTTCAGGTCGAAGTTCAGCGTGACCGGCACCTTGACCCCATTGATGGCCAAGGCGCCGTCGGCGGAAAATTTGCCGCTGCCCAGAGGCTTGAACCCGGAGGCCGTGAACACCGCCCGCCCCATCGGGGATGAGCCGAAGAATTCGGGCCCCTGCAGCATGGAATCGCGCGTCTGATCCCCGCTCGACGCGCTGGCCAGTTGCACCGTGACGGCCAGTTTCGCCGCCTGCGGATGATCGGGGTCATAGGTGACCTTGCCGGTCCATTTGCCGAAACGGCCCTCGACAGGCCCGCCGTTGACCGTGGCGGAAAAGCCCAGACGCCCGCCCGGCTCGATGGCCCAATCGTGGGTCAGCGGTTTGTCCGGCTCGGCCGAAGCGGTGGCCACCGGGGTTTCCTCGACAGGCGGCGCTTCAGAAGCGGCAGGCGCAGGCGCAGCGGGCGCGAAAGGCGCGGCCGCCGCCGACGGCGCCCGATAAAGCACCCACGGCAGCGCAAAAGCGATCCCCAGAACGCCCAGCGCCAGCACCACCGCGCCCCATACAGAGCGGACATGCGCGGGCATCATGCGCGGCACCACCCATTCCTCACGCCGAGCCGCCAACTGATGTTTCAGCGCCCCGCCAATATGCAGAACAATCAGCCCCGCACCCAGCCATGCCAGCAGCGAATGACCCGCCTCGATCCCGTCATGCCACCCATGGCTGATCGGCAGATGCGGCAGCGGAACGGTGTGAAACAGCAAGGTCGGCACCGCCACCGACGCGGTCGACACCAGCGCCCATCCCGTCAAAGGCCCGCCAATCATGAAGAGATAGAGCAGCCCATGCACCCCCGAGGCCAGCCTTGTCTGCCACCGCGGACCCTCCACCGGCGCGGGCCGGGGCGAGGCTACCCGCACCGCCACCCGCAGCAGCGAGAGCAGCAGAATGGCCATGCCGATGCTCTTGTGGAACTGAAACGCGGCAAACATCACCGCCGAGCGCGGCATGTCGGCCATATGCCAGCCCAGCCCAAGCTGGAACAGCAGCAGCGCGGCAATCGCCCAGTGCAGGATGATGGCCATGGGGCGATAGCGGAGGGGCGTGTTGCTCATAATTTACTTCTTCTTCGAAAATTCAGCGTCAATGTCGATGCTGACCTCGTCGCCGACAAAGGGCAGGAAGGTTTTCATGCCGAAATCCGACCGCCTGATCTGCATATGGCCGGTCACGCCGATCCGCTTGTCATTGGCAAGCCCCGTGCCGACCCCGATCAGCGTGACCTCCATCGGCACCTCGCGCGTCACGCCCAGCAGGGTCAGCCGACCATTGACCCGCGCATGGGTGGCATCGACCCGCACCAGCCCGGCGGCAACATAGCGCGCGGCGGGAAAGTCCGCGACATTGAAGAAGCCGGGGCCGCGCAATTCCTTGTCGCGCGCTTCCGTGTCGGTGCTGAGCGATGCGGCATCGACCGAAACATCGAGCGTGGCCGCCTCGGGCCTGGCCGGGTCAAAGGTCAGTTCTCCGCCCGCCTTGGCAAAGCGCAGGGTGGTCTTGGAAAAGCCCAGATGATCGACCCGCGCGGCAACAGCGGTATGGGTCGGATCGGCGGCATAGGTGCCCGCCTCGATCCGGGCAACATCGGCCCCCTGACTGGCCGCCAGCGCAGGGGTGGCAACAAGGGCGGAAAGCAGAAGCGGAATAAGGCGTTTCATGGATGGAGACTCCGAAGGCACTTAACCATAGCAAAAATCCGCGCATGTCGCGCGAAATCAGACGCGCTGGGCCAATCGGCCCCGACGGCCGCAGGACCGCATCGGCGCGACAGGTCTTCCCCCCGCCCATACCCAGCGCATCGCCGTAAACCGTCAGATGGTGTTCATGCGCCACGCGGGCCGGAACGATCCCGAAGCCGGAGCGGATTTTACGAAGATTTCACGCCGCCTGCCCCAGCCTCACATGGCAATTTAGCGCGCATCTGCGGCATCCCGGCTGTGCCGCAAGGGTCTCTTGCCCTGCGGCATCCTTCGATCCGCAAAGGATGCTCATGCGATGAACGACCTTGTCTGGCTCGGCCTACTGGCCGGCCTCGTGCTGGCCAGCCTTGCCTTTCTGCGCCTGACCGAGCGCGCCTGATCTTCAAGGAAAACGGCAATGACCCTTTCGCTCTGGCTGGCCGCGCTCACCGCGCTGGGCCTGCTCGCCTATCTGGTGGTCGCGCTGATGCGGCCCGAAAAATTCTAGAAAGGAGGCACCTGTGACGAATGGCATGACCATGTCGGGCTGGGGCCTGATCCTCGTCTTCACCGCTCTGGTGGCGCTGCTGGCCAGGCCCTTGGGGCAATGGCTCTTTGCACTTTATGACGGACGCGACACGCCGCTGCATCGCCTGCTTGGCCCGGTCGAGCGCGGGTTTTACCGCGCATCGGGCATTGATCCTGCGCGCGAACAGGGCTGGCTGGCCTATGGGCTGCATATGCTGGCCTTTCAGGTGGTGCTCACGCTCTTCACCTATGCGATCCTGCGGTTGCAAGGCGTCTTGCCGATGAACCCGCGCGGATTGGCCGGGATCGGCGCGGATGGCGCGATGAACACCTCCATTGCCTTTGTCACCAACACCAACTGGCAATGGTATGCGGGCGAAAGCGTGCTCTCGAACTTCAGCCAGATGGTCGGCCTGACGATTCATAACTTCCTTTCGGCCGCCACAGGCATCGCCATCGCCTTTGCCCTGTTTCGCGGCTTTGCCCGCCACGAGGCCAAGACGGTCGGCAATTTCTGGGCCGACTGCACCCGCGTGACGCTCTATCTGCTGCTGCCGCTCTGCGTGGTCTACGCGCTGTTTCTGGTGGCCTGCGGCGTGCCGCAAACCTTCGCCAGTCTGGTCGAAGCCCATACGCTGGAGGGCGCGCGCCAGACCATCGTGCTTGGCCCCGTGGCGAGCCAGGAGGCGATCAAGATGCTGGGCACCAATGGCGGCGGCTTTTACAACGCCAATTCGGCCCATCCCTTCGAAAACCCCACCGCGCTGACCAATTTCGTCCAGATGCTTTCGATCTTTGCCATCGGGTCGGGCCTGACATGGTGCTTTGGCCGGGCGGTGGGCAACACGCGGCAAGGCTGGGCGATCCTTTGCGCGATGCTGATCCTGTTCGTGGCGGGCGCCGGCATCGCCTATTGGCAGGAGGCCGATGGCGCCACTCTGGCCATGGCGGGCGGCCATATGGAGGGCAAGGAAGTGCGCTTCGGCATCGCCGCCAGCGCCCTGTTCTCCGCCGTCACCACGGCCGCCAGTTGCGGCGCGGTCAACGCCATGCATGACAGTTTCACTGCGATCGGCGGCCTTGTCCCCCTCTTCAACATGCAGCTTGGCGAGATCGTCATCGGCGGCGTGGGTTCGGGAATCTATGGCTTTCTGCTGTTTGCGCTGCTGGCGGTGTTCGTGGCCGGGCTGATGGTGGGGCGCACACCCGAATATGTCGGCAAGAAGATCGAGGCGCGCGAGGTCAAGCTGGCCGTGCTGGCGATTGCCGTGCTGCCGCTTTCAATCCTTGGCTTCACCGCGCTGGCCGCCGTGCTGCCCGCCGGATTGGCCGGGCCGCTCAACAAAGGCCCGCATGGATTTTCCGAAATCCTCTACGCCTTCTCATCGGCCACGGCCAACAATGGTTCGGCCTTTGCGGGGCTGAGCGCAGGCACGCCCTTCTATAACGGCCTGCTGGGCGTGGCGATGTGGGTGGGGCGCTTCTTCGTCATCATCCCCGTGCTGGCCATCGCGGGCAGCCTTGCGGCCAAGCGGCATACGCCCGCCACGACCGGTTCCTTTCCCACCACCGGGGCGCTGTGGGTGGGCCTGCTGATCGGGGTGATCCTGATCCTTGGCGGCCTCACCTTCCTGCCCAGCCTCGCGCTTGGCCCGATTGCCGATCAGGTTTCGGTGCTGGCCCATACCGCGTTTTGAAGGACGATAGAGATGTCCACCCCCCAATCCATGTTCGCGCCCGAACTGGTGCTGCCCGCGATGCGCGATGCCTTGCGCAAACTGGCCCCGCGTGAGCTTATCGGCAATCCTGTGCTGTTCACCACGGCGGTTGTCGCCACGCTGCTGACCGTGCTGCTGATCATTGGCGATGGCGGCCTGTCGCTGGGCTTTCAGCTCCAGCTTATCGCCTGGCTCTGGCTGACCGTATTGTTCGGCACCTTTGCCGAGGCGCTGGCCGAAGGGCGCGGGCGAGCGCAGGCGGCCTCGTTGCGCGCCGCAAAATCCGATCTGGTCGCCCGCCTGCCCGATGGCCGCACCATCCCGGCCAGCCAGTTGCAGCGCGGCGACGAGGTCATCGTCGAAACCGGCGATCTGATCCCGGCCGATGGCGAAGTGATCGAGGGCGTGGCCAGCGTCAACGAGGCCGCGATCACCGGCGAGAGCGCCCCCGTCATCCGCGAGGCGGGCGGCGACCGCAGCGCCGTCACCGCAGGCACCCGCGTCATTTCCGACCATATCCGCATGCGCGTGACACAGGAGCCGGGGCAAGGCTTTCTCGACCGTATGATCGCCTTGGTCGAGGGGGCGCAGCGGCAAAAGACCCCCAATGAGATCGCGCTGACGATCCTGCTGGTGGGGCTGACGATCATCTTCCTGATCGCGGTCTCCACGATTCCCGCCTTTGCCCATTATGCGGGGGGCAGCGTGCCGGTGGCGGTGCTGGCGGCGCTGCTGATCACGCTCATTCCCACCACGATTGCCGCGCTGCTCTCGGCCATCGGCATTGCGGGGATGGACCGGCTGGTGCGCTTCAATGTGCTGGCCAAATCGGGCCGTGCGGTCGAGGCGGCGGGCGACATCGATGTGCTGCTGCTGGACAAGACCGGGACGATTACCGTGGGCGACCGGGCGGCCTGCGAATTCCGCCCGCTGACTGGCGTGGCGATGGAGCGCCTTGCGCAGGCCGCGCTGCTGGCCAGTCTGGCCGATGAGACGCCTGAGGGGCGCAGCATCGTGGTGCTGGCCCGCGCCGCCTATCTGGCGCAGGGCGAATTGCCGCGGGATGCGCAGGTAATCCCCTTTACCGCCCAGACCCGCCTGTCGGGCATTCGCACCGGCCAGAGCCTGATCCACAAGGGCGCGGTGGATTCGCTGCTGCGCGCCCATCCCGAAGCCGAAGAAACCGCCGCCGCGCAACTGCGCCGCATGGCCGACGACATCGCCCGCCTTGGCCAGACCCCGCTGGGTGTGGCGGAAAATGGCCGCCTGCTGGGGGTGGTCGCACTCAAAGACGTGATCAAATCGGGCGTGCGCGACCGCTTTGCCCAATTGCGCCAGATGGGCATCCGCACCGTGATGATCACCGGCGACAATCCGCTGACCGCCGCCGCCATTGCCGCCGAGGCAGGCGTCGATGACTTCCTTGCCGAGGCTACGCCTGAGGACAAGCTGGCCCTGATCCGGCAGGAGCAGCAGGGCGGGCGTCTGGTCGCCATGTGCGGCGATGGCACCAATGACGCGCCCGCTCTGGCGCAGGCTGATGTGGGCGTGGCGATGAACACCGGCACGCAGGCCGCGCGCGAAGCGGGCAATATGGTCGATCTGGACTCTGACCCGACCAAGCTGATCGAGATCGTGGGTCTGGGCAAGCAATTGCTGATGACGCGCGGCGCGCTGACCACCTTCAGCGTGGCCAATGATGTGGCCAAATATTTCGCCATCATTCCGGCCATGTTCGTGGTGCTCTATCCCGGCCTTGGCGCTCTCAATGTGATGGGTCTGGCCTCTCCGCAAAGCGCGATCCTGTCGGCCATCATCTTTAATGCGCTGATCATTCCGGCGCTGGTGCCGCTGGCGCTGCGCGGCGTGGCCTATCGCCCGATGGGGGCCGGGCCGATGCTGGCGCGCAATCTGGCGATCTATGGGCTGGGCGGACTGATCGCGCCCTTTGTCGGCATCAAGGCCATCGACCTTGCCGTTGCCGCGCTCAATCTGGCCTGAGGGAGACGAACCATGCTCAAGACCTTTGCTTCCGCTTTGCGCCCCGCGGTGATGATGACCGCCGGTTTTGCCCTGCTGCTGGGCGGGGCCTATCCTCTGGCCATCACCGCCGCCGCGCAGGCCCTTTTCCCGCGTCAGGCCAACGGCAGCCTGATCCGGCGCCACGGGCAGGTGATCGGATCGGACCTGCTGGCGCAAAGCTTTGCCGCGCCCGGCTATTTCCACCCCCGCCCCTCGGCGGCCAATTATGATGCCGGCGCCTCGGCCGGGTCCAATCTTGGCCCCGCATCCACCGCATTGGCGCAGCGCATCGCCAAGGATACCGCCGCCCTGCGCGCCCAAGGCTATTCCCATGTCCCGCCTGCCATGGTGACAACCTCCGCCTCGGGGCTTGACCCCCATATCAGCCCTGAGGCGGCCCTTTTGCAGGCCCCCCGCGTGGCGCAGGCGCGCCATATGCCCGTCGCCCGCGTCGAGGCTTTGGTGCGCGCGGCCATTGAAACCCCGCTGGCGGGCGCGCTGGGCGAAAACCGGGTCAATGTGCTGCGCCTCAATCTGGCCCTCGACGCGGCCGCCGGTCAGGGAGCATGATGGCGCGGTGAACACGGCCCGCCCCGATCCCGACGCCCTGCTGCGCGCGCTGCGCCGTCAGGATGACGCCCGCGGCCGTCTCAAGGTTTTCCTTGGGGCTGCTCCGGGCGTGGGCAAGACCTATGAAATGCTGATACAGGCCGCGCGCCGCCGCGATGCGGGCGAGGATGTGGTGATCGGCGTGATCGAAACCCATGGCCGCGCCGAAACCGAGCAGCGCGTGGCTGGTTTTGAGATCATCCCCCGCCGCGCCTTCGGCCATCGCGGCCAGACCCTGCATGAGATGGACCTTGACGCCATTCTCACGCGTCATCCCGCCCTCGTGCTGATCGACGAACTGGCCCATACCAACGCGCCCGGATGCCGCCATGACAAGCGCTGGCAGGATGTTGAGGAAGTGCTGAACGCGGGAATCGACGTCTATTCGACCCTCAATGTCCAGCATCTGGAGAGCCTCAACGATGTTGTGGCCTCCTTTGCCCGGCTGCGCGTGCGCGAGACACTGCCCGACCGGGTGCTGGACCATGCCGAGATCGAAGTGGTGGATATTCCCCCCGGCGAGCTGATCGAGCGGCTGAAAGCGGGCAAGGTCTATGTGCCGCAGGAGGCGAGCCGAGCGCTGGCCCATTTCTTTTCGCATTCCAATCTGACGGCCCTGCGCGAACTGGCGCTGCGCCGTGCGGCCCAGGCGGTCGATGTCCAGATGCTCGACTATCTGCGCGCCCATGCGCTGGAGGGCACATGGGCGGCGGGTGAGCGTCTTTTGGTGGCCGTGGGCGCGGATGCCGGGGCGCTCGAGGTGGTGCGCGCGGGCAAAAGGCTGGCGGACTCGCTTTCGGCGCCATGGACGGCGGTGCATATCGAAACCGGCCATGGCGCCCCCACGGCTTCATCGCGCGAGATGCTCTCGGCCGCGCTCCACCTCGCCTCGCAACTGGGCGCGCAGGTGGCGACCGTTCCGGCAGGAGGGCTTGCCGAAGGGCTGGCGCATATGGCGGCCGATCTGCGCGCGACCATTCTGGTGATGGGGCAGAGCGCGCGCAGAGGTCTTTTCCGGCGCGATCCGCTCCCGGCGCAACTGGCGGGGCTGGGGCTGGGCGCGGCGCTGCACGTGGTGCCGCGCGCCGCGCCGCCCCGCCGCCCGTCGCGCGCGCGGGGTACAGAGTTCGATCTGGCGGCATGGCTCCTGCCCCCCGGCCTGCTGATTTCGGGCGCGCTGATCGCCTGCGTCACGCTGGCAGGCGTGATGTTCGCCGCGCTGGGCAGCGTCACCAATATCGCGCTGCTCTATCTGCTGCCGGTGATGCTGGCGGCCACGCGCTATGGGTTGTGGACGGGGATTGTGACCGGGCTGCTCTCCTCGCTGGCCTATAATTTCTTCTTCATCCCCCCGGTCCACACTTTCACCATTGCCGATCCGCAAAATCTGATCACGGTGGTGGTGCTGCTGGCGGTGGCGATGGTGGTCAGCCATATGGCGGGGCGGCTGCGCGATACGGCCATGCTGTCGCGGGCGAGCGCGGTGCGGTCCAGCGCGCTGGCCGGATTTGCGCGGCAATTGACGGGGATCGGCGCGGCGGGCGATCTGGGCCGTGTACTGTGCGAGGAAGGCGCGGGGCTACTGGGGTGCTATACGGTGCTGCTGATGCCGCAGGATGGGGCGTTGGTCGAAATCGCCGCCAGTCCGCCCGACACCGCCTTGCAGGCGCTGGACCGGGTGGTGGCGCAATGGGCTTTTGACAATCGCAGACCGGCCGGGCGCGGATCGGATACGCTCTCGGCGGCCGAATGGCTGTTTCTGCCGGTTGAGGCGGGGGGCCAGGCGCTGGCGGTGCTGGGCGTGGCGCATCCCGATGCGGCGCAGCCGGTGCGGGCCGACCTGCTGCCGATGCTGACCAGCTTTCTCGATCAGGCGGGCCTTGCGCTCGACCGCATCCGGCTGGAGACCGAGCGCGGACAGATGCGGCGTTTGGAGGAGCGCGATGCCTTGCGCGCCGCCCTGCTCTCCTCGGTCAGCCATGATCTGCGCACGCCGCTCACCGCGGTCATCGGCCTGCTGGGCAATGTCACGCCCGCCAACCCCGAACAGGAGCGCGTGCTGACCCTCGCCCGCGCCGAAGGTGAACGGCTGCAGCGCTTTGTCGCCAATCTGCTCGATATGGTGCGGATCGAGACGGGGGCAGTCGAATGGCGGCCCGAACCCGTCGATCTGGCCGAGGCCGTGAGCAGCGCGGTGCATGACCTGCGCCATTTGCTGGGGGCGCGGCCGCTCCTCATCGGCATTGCCCCCGATCTGCCCCTCGTAAGGCTTGATCCAAGGCTGCTGCATCATTGCCTGATCAATCTGATCGAGAATGCCGCCCATTACAGCCCCGCCGAGACCCCCATCCGCATAGAGGCCCGGCCCGATGCCGACGGGCTGGATCTTGCGGTGATCGACGAAGGCCCCGGAGTGCCGCCCGGCGCCGAGGCGCGCGTGTTTGAAACCTTCACCCGTCTGGAAGGATCGGACCGCAAGGGCGGGACAGGGCTTGGCCTTGCCATTGTCAAAGGCTTTGCCGAAGCGATGGGATTGCAGGCGCGCGCGGCCAACCGCACGGACGGCAGCGGGGCCTGCTTTACGCTGCACATGCCCGGCGCGTTATTATGGAAGGAAAGCGATCAGCCATGAAGGGCAAGATATGACAGGTGGGGCGAAAATTCTGGTGGTGGACGATGAAATGGCGATCCGCCGCCTGCTGCGCGGCAGTCTGACGCGCGCGGGGCTGGATGTGGTCGAGGCGGCCAATGCGCGCGAGGCGCTGGCCGCGCTCAGCATCGACAAGCCCGATCTGGTGCTGCTTGATCTGGGCCTGCCTGATCGCGACGGGATGGAGCTGATCGGCCCGATCAAGGCCGCCAAAACCGCGCTGCTGGTGGTTTCGGCGCGGGATGCGACGGGGGAAAAGGTGGCGGCGCTCGATCTTGGCGCCGATGATTATGTCACCAAGCCCTTCGACACAGAGGAGGTGCTTGCCCGCGTGCGGGTCGCGCTGCGCAACCGGCTGCTGGCCGAGAATGCCGCGCCGCTGGTCCGGCTGGGGACGGTCGAAATCGATTTGGCCGCGCGCATCGTGCGGCGCGACGGGGCGCAGGTGCATCTCAGCCCCAAGGAATATGGCTTTCTGGCCGAACTGGCGCGCTATCCCGGCCGGGTTGTCTCGCATGCGGCGATCCTGCGCGCCGTATGGGGGCCGGGGCAGGAGCAGGCGGTGGAATATCTGCGCGTGGCCGCGCGCGGATTGCGCCGCAAACTGGAGGATGTGCCGGTCGAACAGAGCATGATCCGCAACGAGCCGGGGATCGGCTATCGCCTGATCACCTGAGGACAGATACTTGGCATGATGGCCCGGCGGCGTCATTATGCGACCATGCCATGGCGATTCCTGCCCCAGACCAGCAAGCCGCCCGCACCATGAGCGAGCGCGGGGAAGTGACCTTTACCGGCACGGTCTGGGTATGGCAGGCGCATCGCGGCGGGAAACCCACGCGCTGGTTCTTTGTGAGCATCACCGGCGCGCCGGCTGCCGAACTCAAATTGGCTTCGCTCGGGCTGACGGCCGGTTTCGGCTCGCTGGCCGTGCGCGCCACGATCGGCACGACCACATGGCACACCTCGATTTTCCCTCAGCGTGAAACCGGCGGGTGGATTTTGCCGCTCAAGGCGGAACTGCGCAAACGCGAGAAGATCGGGGAAGGCAGCAGGATCGAAGTCTCATTGGTCGTCTAGGGGCCTGCGGGCCGCCGAACAGGCATCGGGGCGCGACAGGATCTTTCCCCCCGAACAAAAACCATGACGCCTGATGGAACGGGGCGTATAAATGTTGCGGCATGCTTCTTGCCAAAGTTGGCCATGACCCGATGACCCCTGCACCACTTGTCGCGCAGAGAGGCCGAAGGTAGAATCGGGAATGGCAAGGCCAGCCATCGACGAACCGCAAAAGTAACGGCAACAACAGGCCCGCCCCCATGCGCCCGGCTTCTTGCAGCAGCGGCGCGGTACGAATTTTTTTTCTGCTCTGTGCCGGATCAATTTTTGCGCCCCTCCACCTTGATCCCCAATCCCATCTCGGTCACTCTGGCACGGCAACATGCGATTCCGTTCCGGTTCCGCAGGCATCATTCAGGGATTTCCATGCGCAAAAGATGGCTCGTTGCCACCGCCTATGCTGCACTCTTGCACTCCTGCCCCGCCCTTGCCGCCGATCAGCCGCTCTATCAGCCCGCGCCCGCATGGGTGGTGGAAAGCAGCCTGCCCAAGGAACTGACCACGCCCGGCGGCGCTCCGCCCAGCGCCTTTGATTTTCAGGAGCGTTTCAGCAAGGGCCAGTCGTGGAACTATGTCGATATCGCCAACCGGATCTCCTCGCCCGAACAACTGACGCAAAATTCGATGATCGCGCTGCCGTGGTTTCCGGACAAGGGCGATCTGATCATCCATGAATTGAGCATCCTGCGCGGAGCCGAAAAGATCGACCTGTTGGCGCAGGGCCAGAAATTCACCGTCCTGCGCCGCGAACAAAGCCTTGAACAGCAGCAATTGACCGGCGTGCTGACGGCGACGCTGGCGGTGGAGGGGCTGCGGATCGGCGATACGCTGCGGCTGCGCCTGTCCAGCACAATGCACGATCCGGCGCTGGGTGGCCATGTGCAATGGGTCAGCCCGCTGCTTTCGCTGCCCGCGCGAACCAGCAAGGCCGGCATGCGCGTGCTCTGGCCCGCGGGCGAGGCGCTGCACTGGAAGCTGATGGCCAACAATGCCGCAACCAGCACCGCCAGCCTTGGCGGCGACACGGTGCTCAATATCACCCTTCCCGCGCCCAAGGCCCCGGAAATGCCCGATGACGCACCGGGCCGCTATCGCCACCCCGCGATGATCGAGGTGTCCTCCTTTGCCTCCTGGACGGATGTGTCGCAAACGGTGGCCCCGCTCTACACGACAGATGGCCCGCTCTTGCCCGACAGCGCGCTGGGCAAGGCCGTGGCGCAAATCACCGCGCGGACGACCGACCCTGTCGAGCGCATCGCGGCCGCCCTGCGCGTGGTTCAGGATGACATTCGCTATCTTGCGCTGTCGATGGATGGCGGCAATTACATCCCCCAACCCGCCGAAAAGACATGGGCGGTGCGTTATGGCGACTGCAAGGCCAAGACGCTGCTGCTGCTGACCATGCTGCATGCGATGCGGATCGAGGCCGAGCCGGTGCTGGCCCATGTCGGGCTGGATGATCTGGTCAAGGACCGCCTGCCCGCGCTCTCCGCGTTCAATCATGTGTTTGTCCGCGCGCGGGTTGATGGTCAGAGCATTTGGCTCGACGGCACGGCGGCAGGCACCAGTCTGGCCGATCTGCGCGATACGCCCGCTATGCGCTATGTCCTGCCCGTCAGAAAGGACGGGGCCGATCTGGAGGAAGTGGTGCGCAAGGCGCCCGCCCGCGCCACCACCGATATGGATCTTGTGATCGATGAAAGCTCCAGCATTGATCTGCCCAGCGTCATCGACGCCCGTCTGACCCTGCGCGGCCGAAACGCGACGGCGCTCTGGCTGATGGCCAATCAGATCGGCGAGAAGGAAAAGTTCGAGTTGCTGCACGGTCTGATGAGCAACATGGTCGGCGAAGGCCAGTTCACCAAACTCGCGCTGACCGAAAACAAGGAAGAGGCGACCGTGACCGTCACCGGGCGCGGGCTGGTTTCGACGCCATGGCGACAGGATGAGAACCGGCGCAAGCGCAATCTTTCCCGCATTCTGGACAAGATCTCGTTCACGCCCGACCGCGCCAGAACCGCATGGGCCGCAATCCCGGTGGCCACCGCCGCCCCGGACAAGGCCCATATTCACGCCCGCCTGCGCCTGCCGGACGGCGGGCGCGGCTATACGATGGAGGGCAGCGCGTCCTTTTCCGGCGAGGTGGCCGGATACAGGATGGAGCGGCAGACCACCCTGGCCGGTGACGAGGTCATTCTGGACGAAAGCCTGAGCAGCAGCGCGGCCGAAATCGCCCCCGCGCGCATCCCTGCCGAAAGGGCGCTGGCCGCGCAGGCGCTGTCGGCCGGCCCCCGCCTGCTGGCCCCGCAGGATGCATTGCGGCGATGGGATCTGCCCCTTGCCGCCAAGGCGCCGGGCACCCAGCTTGCCGCGGTCACGACCCTTTTCAAAGCGGCGGTCAGCGAAAGCGAGCCTGAGGACATATCGGCTCTGGCGGGACAAGCCAGCTTCCTCAAAGGCATCGGCGACTATCCCGGCGCCATCGCCAGTTGGACGCAGGCCATCGCCAAGGCGCCTGCGGCCGAAAACTATGTCAACCGCGCCAATCTTGAGGTCCAGACCGGCGATCTGGCGGCCGCGGCCAAGGATGCCGAAGCGGCCAGGGCGCTCGATCCTTCCGATGTCGGCGCGCTCAATCTGGCCGCCGACATTGCCGCGCGGCGCGGCGATCTGACCAGCGGGGTGGCCATGCTGGACGAGCGCATTTCGCTGGCCGGAAAGGAAAAGGACGGCATCCTGCTGGATAGGGCGATGCTGATCGCATCGTATGGCGATGTTCAGGAAGGGCTGGCCCAAATGGACACGCTGATCGCGAAAAAGCCGGGCAATCCCGAACTGTTGAACGCGCGATGCTGGGCCAAGGCCTCAAGGCAGGTCCAGATCGACACCGCACTCAAGGATTGCACCAGCGCGATCGAGCTGACCGACAATTCGGCCCCGATCCTCGACAGCCGCGCGGTGGTATGGCTGCGCATGGGCCGGCTGGATGCGGCGCTGAGCGATCTGGACGCGGCGCTGCTGCAAAATCCCTCGCAGGGGGAAACCAGACTGGTGCGCGCCATCGTGCTCAAGAAATTGGGCCGCATGGCCGAGGCGCAAAGAGAACTCGCCAGCGCCCGGCGGCTCCTGCCCAATGTGGAGAATGAATACAAGCGCCACGGGCTGGTCTATTGATAGAAGAAGGCGACACATACGGGCCAGATCGCGCGCCGGATAACTGTGGGCGACCATGCAAAGACAAAGGTGATGGGGCGGCAATGAAGACCCGATACAGAAAGCTGCTGCTGGCGGCGACGGTGCTGACGATGGTTGCGGGTTGCAGCAAGCAGGAGGAAGCCACCGGTCCGGCCCCGTCGGACAGCAAGGCCGAGGATCTGTCCGGCCCCCGGATCGATCCCGCCGCCGCGCCCGGCGTGGCCTTTCGTTATGGCTACACCTTCCTGTTGCCCGACGCGGCGATTGCCACGGTGCAGGAGGCCCATGCCGCCGCTTGCGAAAAACTGGGGCCGGGCCAGTGCCGCATCACCGGGATGCGGTATCAATTGCTGGACAATGACCGGGTTTCGGCCTCGCTCGAATTCAAACTGGCCCCCGCTCTGGCGCGCGGCTTTGGCAAGGAGGGCATTGCCGCTGTTCAGAGGGCGTCAGGCAGGCTGGTCGATTCCGAAATCACGGGCGAGGACGCGGCCGCCAAAATCTCGGCCTCGCAGCAGCGCAGCCAGTCAATTCAGAGGCAGATCGCGGAATCGGAGCGCAAACTGGCCGCGCTCAAGCCCAATGAACGCGGGCAGGAGGCATTGCGCTCGCAAATCGCCGATCTGCGCGAGCGGATCACGCAGGAAAAATCGGCCCAGATCGAGAGCGCGGACCTGCTGGCCAATACGCCGATGCGTTTCGACTATCGCGGCGAGGACGGCTTTAGCTTTGGCGGCAACCCCATCCGCGATGCCGCCCATGCCGGATGGATCAGCGTCACGACCATGATCAGCATGGTGCTGCTGGGTCTGGCCTATGGTCTGCCGTGGGCGGTGCTGGGCACGGGCGCGCTTTTGCTGTGGCGCTGGCAACGCTTTGCCGATTTGCGAAGGAGGCTGTTTGGCCCCGCATCCGACCGCGACAGGCCCTAGGGCGCGCTGACCTGCGCCCCGGCGGGCCGGTTCATGCCCGCAGGCGGACCGCATCGCGGCCCTGCGCCTTGACCTCGTAGAGCGCTTCATCGGCGGTGCGGAACAACTGGGCCTTGCCCCAGCCGGGCATCATCTGCGCGATGCCGCAGCTGAGCGTCACATGCTCGGGATGTCCGCCCTCGATCAGGCCGTTGAGCTGGCGGCACCTGTCCAGAATGCGGCGGCAGACCTTGGCCGCCGTGGTGGCATCGGCGCGGAACAGGATCGCGAATTCATCCCCGCCGATGCGCCCCACAAGGTCTGTCGCCCTGGTCTCCGCCCGCAGGAATTGGCCGATCCGGGAGAGGACTTCATCGCCCCTGTCATGGCCGAAGCGGTCATTGATTTCCTTGAAATAATCAACATCAATCAACGCCAAAGAGCAGGTGACGCCCTCCTTGAGCACCTCATGTACACCCTGATGGAACCCGGCCCGGTTGAGAATCTGTGTCAGATCGTCGGTAAACACTTTCCTCGTCAGTTCCCTTTCGCGCAACGCGCGGGCGGTGATGTTGTGGAAAGTGATCACCGCCCCCGAACCGGCGGAAACCGGGTCGAGCAGGGCAAAGGAAGCCTCTACGCAAAAACCTTGTCGTGATTGCAGTTCGACCACCGTGTCGCGGCCATCAAGAAACCCTTCGAGTTCGGGCCATTTTTCGGTCAGCTGCGTCAACGTGACGCCGACCAGACGGTCTGCTGCCATGTCCAGCATGGCTTGGGTCGGCCCGCCCGCAAAAATGCAGCAGCCATGCCCGTCGAACCCCAACACGGCATCGGGGCTATTGGCCAGAATCATCCGGATGGATTTGTCGCGGTCGTCAAGCTTGGCCGAAAATTCCGCCCGCGAGGTGATGATCGCCACAACGGTCAGGCAGGTGGCCAGCGTCATGATCAGATAGAATTGGAAGAAGGCCGACTTGGTCAACAGATCGCCATCCATCAGCGCAATCGGCCCCCGGTCCGCGATGGTGGCCAGCGTGCCGATAATGGCCGTGATGAGTATGCCGGCCTTGATGCCATGGCGGCCCAGCGGAAAGGTCAGCAGGACGAGCGCGCAGACCGGCAAAAACAGCAGCGGCATCTCGCCCTGCATGAAAACCAGATGGACCAGCGCGGCATAGCCTGCAAGCAGCCCGAACATTTTCCACCGCTGCGCAACGCTTTTGCCGCGATGGAACCGGGCATAGGAACCGTCCCAGATCGAGTTGAAAAAAGGCGTGGCCACCACAATGCCCAGAGCATTGCTGAAAAACCATCGCGTGAAGGAGGGCGTGAAAGGCTGCTGATAGAGGGCCATGGTGGTCAGCGAGCCAAGCAGGCCGCCAACGGCGGGCGTGATCAGCCCGCCCCACAGCACGAAAAGACCCAGCGTCCGCATGTCGGACAGGATGCTGGACGTGGCCAGTCGGCGTTGCAGGAAAATGGCCGCCACCCATGCCTGTCCGATGTTGATCGCGCCATAAAGGATGTGGCCCCATGCAAAACCGCGCACCACATCATTGGCCAGATGGTTGGCGATCAGACCCGCGACAAGCACAGGGCGCCATTGCGAACGCGGCAATTGCAGCAGCAGCGCAAGGACAACGGCGTCGGCGATCCAGATCGTGGCATGGTTGCGTCCGTCGCTGGTCAAACGGAGGGTCAAAGCCGCCAGACAAAAATAGGCGATGCCCACGTAAAGCGCGCGCATATAGCTGGGAGCCCGATCGGGAGAAGGGGAGCAATCAGCATTCATGAGTGGTAAGTGGTAAATCAGACCGCTTGATATTACCATAAGCGCGCAGGCCGTTATATCCGAAGTGGATATATTTACCGCCGCCTCCCACCATTCGTGCTTGCCCCCACACCCCCGCCACAGCGCAGATCCCGCCACACCACCCCCACCGTATGCAGCGCCAGCAAAGCCGGGGCCAGAATGACCAGCAAGGGCCGCAAAAACATGCCCAGCCCGATGCCATGCTGCACCGACACCGTATGTCCGGCCAGAAAACTGTCCTGAACCATGGGAGCAATGGTGCTGAGCACGATGTCGCCGGGGATGCAGAGCAAATAGGCGATGATGATTGCCGCAGGACGCAGCAGCCCTTGCCAGCGCTCCATCATCACGAAAAACAGGATCAGACAGATCGTGTATCCGCCCGCTTCGGAGGTGATCAGCGCCAGCGCCACCCCAAACAGCGTGGCGCGAAAGGGCGGCACCAGACCGGGGCGCAGCCATGTCGCGGCCGCGCCCGCCAGAATGATCGCCTGTCCGCCGTGAACCGCCACCGCCACGATCCTGCCGCCCGTCTCGACGATCTGTGAACCGATCAAGGTGGAAATCGGAAAATCCTTGCCGTCCAGCAGCGTGGCGAGCGGCGCATAGGAGGCGGCATACCACACGTCCAGCACCCCGGCGGCGTTGCCCCCACGCGCAAAGGCCAGAACATTGGCGACAACCTCGCCGGGCGTGCCGATGCCCAGCAGCAGGTAGGAGGCAAGATAGACAAGGACCGTAACCAGCAGCCCCCCCTCGAACCAGCGCCAGCGGCGGCGCAGCAATTGCGCCGCCAGCGCCGAAATCAGATAGACCTTGAGATTGATCATCACCGCCAGCGCCAGCCAGCGCAGCCGCGCCGAGCGCAGCACACGGCCAAAGGCCAGAACCATGCAGGCAAAGGCCAACAGCACCAGATTGCCGCGTTCGAGGCCATAAAGCAGCGGCATCCCGGCCACCAGCGCAAAGGCACGCGGCAGAGCGGTGCGCCGGTCCATCCTGACAAATGCCCATGCGACCAGCACCGCATCAAGCAGATACAGGGCATGGATCGCCCCAACCCCCACCCAGTCGCACAAGCGCAATTCCGGGCCGGGCAAAGGCCCCCTGTAACATTGCGGCAGGCCCAGAACCTTGAGGATCACAAAGCTGAGCGGTGGATAGATCGAGGCCCAACTGTCATAGATGCCGCGATCATGCGCCCACCATGCCGTGTTGAACCAATCCATCCAGGTATCGGAGGATTCATAGAAAAACGGCTGGGGCAGATAGCCCAGATGCCAAGCCCGCCAGAGATCGGACAGCCCGGCCAGAGCGACACAGGCCGCCAGCAGCCATTCGCCCAACAGGCCGCGGGGCCGGGCGGCCCCCGCGTCACGCCAGGTTTCATCGACGGCCATCAACAGGCTTCAGGGAAATTGACGCGCTCACTCTCGATCACCAGAGGCATGCGGCGGGTTCTTTCCGAGATCAGGCGGACATGGTCGCCCATCAGGCCCAGAAAACCGAAAATCAGCGCGAATTGCATCTGAAGCGCCGCGCCGATCAGCCAGCCTGCCACCGGGCGCCCCGTGGAAAAGGCGCCCAGCCCGCCCAGCATCATGAACAGCGCGACCAAGGCCCCCGCCAAGCCCAGATAAAGCGGAAAGCGCAGCAGGCGTTTGGACGATCCTGTCCATCCCGCCACGGCCCAATCAGGCAAGGCAAAGAGATGGCACTTCGCCCTGCCCGCCCACCCTCGATAGTTAACTGTTTCAAGCGCAAACCCCGTTTCCACCAGCAGTCCGCGACAAAAGGGTTCCGGATCGTTGAGCGCCCTGATCGCTTCAACCGCGCGGCGGCTGTAGAGGCCGAAACGGGGAGCCTTGGGGATAGCCGGAAAAACGTCGGGACCGGCGGCGAGCCCATGGAATATGGCCCCCACCACCCCGCGCAGCCGCCCGCCTTCCTTTTTCTCACACACACCCAGCACGATATCGGCACCCGCCTGCCAACGGCGGACAAAATGGGGCAGCAGGTCGGGTGGATCCTGAAAGTCGGCCCCCATGACGATCACCGCCCGCCCGGCTGCGGCAAGAACCGCGTGCGCGGGCGAACGTATCCGGCCAAAATTGCGCGTAGTGGCGATCAGGCGGATACGCGGTTCGGCCGCGCACAAGGCGCGGATGAGCGCCGCCGTGCGGTCGGTGGACCGATTGTCGATGAAGATGAGGTCGAAACTGGCCCCAAGGCTTTCCATCTGGTCGATCACCGCCTCGGCGACGGCAAGGACATGCTGCTCGTCGTTATGACAGGGGATGACCACCGAAATGTCGGGCACGGCCCGCTTCACGGCACGGCCTTGCGCGCCGCCGATGGCGGACAGGCCAGATAGAGTTCGATCGCCCCCCCGCCGCCCAGCACCAGCAGGAGCAGCGCCAGCGCCCAGGTGTTGAATTGCCGCGCCGGATCGAGATAGGGTGCCTCAAGCAGCCGTATATTGACCGATACCACCAGCGCCTCGGCCAGCGTGCCCTGAAGATTGCGCTTATAGGTGTCATACATCATCTGGGCGAGTTCGAGTTCGCGGCGCAGGGCCATGCCCTGGCTGGTCTGGGCGACGATATTGCCGACCGAACCCTTGGCCTGCGCGGCATTCGATCCGGCCTGACTCGCGCGGTTGCGAAGGGCGGCCAGTTCCGCCTCGGCCTTGCGCAGGTGAAAATTGCTTTCGGTGGCGAAATGCCGCAGCCCTTCGATCTCGGCCTGTTTGGCCGCGATCATGTCGTCCAGCGCGGGCACGCGCCCCGATGCCTGAAGCGCATTGACCAGAGGGTCGCCGGTCCCTGTGCGCAGGCGATAGGCGTCATAGGCAGCCTGCGCCCGCGCAAGTCGGGCGTCGGCCTGCGCCAACACCTGTTCCAGCGCGTCCCGGCGGGCGATGTTCTGGTCGCGGTTGACGATGGCCATCTGCTGGCGGATCGCATCGGCATAGGCCCGGATCAGGTCCAACGCCAGCGCATCGTCATGCTGGTATGTATCGATCTCGATAATCCCCCCGCGCAGCGTCCTTGCATCCACCTCGCGCTCCAGCCAGCGCAAGGTCGCCTGCTCGCCCTTGCCCAGCCGCGCGGGCAGGTTGAGACGGCGCGCGACGATCTGGCGGACATAGACGCTGTGGGCGACCTGAAGGCTTGTCTCGATCAATGTCTGGGTGCTGAGCCCGCCGCCCGATCCGAGCAGCGACAGCGCCCCCAGACCCGTGCTGCTGGCCGCCTGATTGACCCCCATCGTCGCTGGATCGACGGGTGTAAGCGTAACGGCGGCGCGGTGATTGGCGGGAAACACCGCCAGCAGCCCCAGCACGCCGACCGCCCCGGCCAGCACCAGACGGCGGCGCAAGGCATCCTGCGCCCAGCGATGCCGCGCCAGCGATCCGACAAGACCATAGCCCTTGCCCATGCTCACAGCGCCGCCACCGCCGCCGCGCTCAATCCCATCTGGAAAACCATCTGGGTGATGTCGCGTATCTTGGTCAGCACGGTGGAAGGCATGGCGCGCACCGGCACGAAAATCACATCGCCGGGCTGCACCTGCGCATGGAGCACGCCCTTGCGCCGCGACAGGACATCGCCATTGGCGCGTACGACGAAAATGCCGCCCCTGTCGGCCAGACGCTGGGCGCCCCCGGCCCGGTCGATGAATTCACGGACCGTTTGCGGCGGTTCACCATGCAGCGAGAAGGATGCCGGGCGATAGACCGCGCCAAACACGCCCACCGTGTCGATCCGCGCCGGGATCAGGATGTGGTCGTTGTTTTCCAATGTCAGATCGCCCGGCAAGCCTTGCGCGCCGACCGGCAGGTTGAGCACCAGCCGCCCGTCCGGCTCGGTCTGGCGCAGGCGCTGGACCAGCGTATGCACGGCCGCGACCTGCGCCTGCTTGTCGCCCGCGGCAGCCAACGCGCTGGACACCAGCGAGGTCTCCATCTGGTCGAGCGCGGTCTGATAATTCTCGCGCTGCTGTTCGCGCACCGACAGGCGGGTCAGCCGGGTTCCATAGGCAAAGGCCTTGGGCGTCAGGCCGCCTGCCATGTCCAGCACCCGCGCCAGCGGGGTGCCCGGAGCGACGAAATAATTGCCGGGATGATTGACCTCGCCCTCCAGCCGCACCAGCACCGACTGGCGCTCGACCGGGCGGACCAGCGCGCCCTTGTTGACAATCTGAAGGATGTCGCCGCCCACAGCCGGGGTCGCGACCAACGCGGCGCGATCCAGCGTGCGGCTGCCCACAGTGTCCCTGTCGGACAGGCGATAAAGCACGCCCCGTCCATCATCGGCCAGTTGCGAAGGCCCCCCGGCCATGGCCAGCACCTGCTCCAGCGTTTCGCCGGGGCGGATCTCATAGATCGCCTCCTCATTGATGCTGCCGATGGCGGCCACCTGCGGCCCGACCGGCGGAATGAACAGCACATCCTCGTTCTGAAGCACGGCATCGCCCTCGCGGCTACCCCGCCGCAGCACGTCATAAAGGTCGAAATCACGCAGTTCCTGGCCGTTGCGATAGAGTTTGACGCTGCGGAAGGAGCCGCCCGCATTGGGGCCGCCCGCCGCCAGCACGGCATTGAGCAGGGTCGAGAGGCTGGAAACGGTATAGACACCGGGGGTCTGGGCAAAGCCTGTGACATAGACCCGGATGCCATGCAGGCGCCGGATGCTGACGGTTGCGTCAAAGCCGCGGAACTGTGTGCCGATGGCGGCGGCCACGCGTTCCTTCAGATCGCGGTAATGCACCCCGGCCAGTTGCACCGCCCCCACATGGGGCAGGAATATCCGGCCCTCGCGGTCGACGGTGAATTCCGCGCTGCCCTCGACCGATCCCGTCATGGCAACGGCAATCACATCGCCGACATTGATCGCATAATCGGGCGGGATGGCCGTGGTGGCGGGCGCCATGAAATCATGCGCCGAGGGCACCAACAGATTGGCGCCGAAGCGGTGGATCGGATGGCCGGTGATCCTTTGCAGCCAGATCTCGAATTCGCCCGACGCGCCGGCGGCAGGACGAACCGGCGGCGTGGCATTGGCGCGCATATCGGCCTGATCGGCGGGCGAGGCCACGGGGGATATCGCGGCCGAAAGGCCGGACGATCCGCCCAATTGCACCGGTTCATAGCCCGGCCCGCTCGGTGATGCCGTGGCCGCAGGCGCCGAGGCCGCCGCCGAACCAGAAGCCCCGCTGACCGCGCCGCTGGCAAGCGCGCCCGCCAATGCCGTGCCCGACTGGGCCGCCGCGCTGTGCGGCTGGATCAGGCCCGCCGCCACGCAAAGGCAAAGGCCCGCCACTTCCATGGCGCCCATCATTTTCCGGGACTTTGCTCCGGCCATCGTCATGGGGGAAAACTTTCTCAACAGAAACAGGATGCGGCCCGGTTCAGACCGCGGCCGCGACTTTGGCCGCGCCGTGCCTGCGCGCCTCCATCATGGCGATGCGGGCGGCGTCCTCCTCGGCAATGCCACGATAGAAATCCCGCTTGTTCTTGAGCCAGAGCAGCTCAAAGGCGATGGCCGCCTCCATCCCCGCCTGCGCGCGCCCATCGTCGAGCACGGCAGCATCAAAGACCACCTTGCGGGTTTCGAAACGGTCCAGCCGCGCCTGTCTGGCCCCGGCCAGCAAAGGCAGGGAATCAGGCGAAACCCCGCCGCCCACCACCAGTTCCAGACCGCGCGCCTTGGCGACATGGGCAACCTGTCGGACATAGCGGGCCATGTCCGGGCTGTTGACGAAGCCCCGGTCGTGGCCCATCGAGCCTGCGAAATCGACGCGCCCGAACACGAAACCGACCCGCCCCTGCTGCGCCGTCTCGCTCATATCGGCCAGATGGGCAAAGGCGGTGCGGGTTTCGATGTTGAACAGGAATGACATGTCGTTCTGCTCGTCGGCGGGGAACACCTTGTCCTTGGCCGCGATGAATTTCGAGAGCGCATAGGGCGTCTCGACCATCGGGGCGATGATGTGATCCACCCCGTACTGGCGCGCCTCGATCAGATCGCGGACAGCTTCGCAGCCGCCGATCTTGAGCGCGACCTTGAGCCCGGCCCGCCGCGCCAGTTCGAGCAGGCGCAGGAATTCATCGCCGCGCGTGCCTTCGGCTTCAAACTCGGCCTTCACCGCGACAAAACCGTGGCATTTTCTGCCTTCAGAAAGGATGCGCAGCATGGATTTTTCGTAACTGTTCATGGGATTGCTCCGGCTGTGCGGGACAGGTCACGCCGGCCATGGCCGGTGCGTTGGCGAAAGGGCCGCCTGAAAGGCGACGCGATAGGCGGCCAGTTGTATGAGGCTCAAGGCGCGGGGGTCTTCGCCCGCCGCCACCCCTTTGTGCCATGCCGCGATACGGTCGAGCGCTTCGCCAAGGCCCCATGCAGGCCGCCAGCCCAACATGGTGCGCGCCTGGGAGCAGTCGAGCTTGAGCATATGCGCCTCATGCGGCCCCTCGGCATCAGGCGACCTGTCCCACCCCTGCGCGCCCCAGACGTGGGTCAGGCGATCCGCGATCCAGCCCACGGGCCGCGCGTCTTCCTCGACCGGGCCGAAATTCCAGCCGGTGGCCGCCCATGCCTCGCCGCGCGCCAGCGCCTCGGCGATCAGCAGATAGCCGCCCAAAGCCTCCAGCACATGCTGCCATGGCCTCATGGATCGGGGGTTGCGGATCATGGGCCGCCCGCCGGCCAGCAGCGCGCGCACAATATCGGGCACAAGCCGGTTTTTGGCCCAATCGCCCCCGCCAATGACATTGCCCGCCCGCACGGAGGCCAGCAGAGGCGCACCCGGTGCCGAAAAGAAACTGCGCCGATAGGCCGCGATCACCAGTTCGGCCGCGCCCTTGCTGGCCGAATAGGGGTCATGGCCGCCCATCGGATCACCCTCACGATAGGGCCAGATCCATTCGCGGTTGTCATAGCATTTGTCGCTGGTGACACAGACGATGGCCTTGAGATCAGGCGCGCGGCGACAGGCGTCCAGCACATGGACCGTGCCCTGAACATTGGCGGCAAAGGTTTCGACCGGCATGTCATAGGACAGGCGCACCAAAGGCTGCGCGGCCAGATGGAAAACCACCTCGGGCGCGGCAAGGGCGATGGCGGCCTCGACAACGGCCTGATCGCGAATATCGCCCTCGATATGCGTCAGTCCCTCGGCAATCAGGGCCTGCCGGAAAAAGCTGGGATCCTCAGCGGGCAGCGCCAGCCCGGTGATCTCGGCCCCCATCGCCTCCAGCCACAGCGCCAGCCAACCGCCCTTGAAGCCGGTATGGCCGGTCAGCAGCACGCGGCGTCCGCGCCAAAAGGCGGGATCGTGGGGCGCGGCGCGGCTCACCATATTTTCCACGGCGCGCGCCCTTCGGCCCACAGGCGTTCAAGCAAATGCTTGTCGCGCAGCGTATCCATCGGTTGCCAGAAACCCTCGTGGCGATAGGCCATCAACTGTCCGCTGCCCGCCAGTGTTTCGAGCGGATAATCCTCCCACACCTGCTGCGGCCCCGAAATCAGGTCGATCACGCCAGGGTCCAGCACAAAGAACCCGCCGTTGATGAACCCGCCCTCGGCGGCGGGCTTTTCCTTGAAGCTGGTGACGGCATCGCCGGCAAACTCGAGCGCACCAAACCGCGCAGGCGGGGTGACGGCGGTCACGGTCGCCTGTCTGCCATGGGCCTTGTGAAAGGCGATCTGCGCGGTGATATCGATGTCGGCGACACCATCGCCATAGGTGAAGCAGAAAGGCTCGCCCGGCGTCAGAAAGCGGCGCACGCCCCACAGGCGCCCGCCCGTCTGCGCATCCGGGCCGGTATCGACCAGCGTCACCCGCCAGGGCTCGCATTTGGCCTCATGGACCTCGACCCCGTTGCGGGCCAGATCGATCGTCACATCGGCGGCATGGAGGAAGTAATTGGCGAAGAACTCTTTTATGACATAGCCTTTATAGCCGAGGCAGATCACGAAATCGCTGATCCCATGGGCCGCATAGATCTTCATGATATGCCAGAGGATCGGCATACCGCCGACCTCCACCATCGGTTTGGGACGCAGCGAGGTCTCCTCGCCCAATCGCGTGCCCAGACCTCCTGCAAGAATTACCGCCTTTGTCACCGCATTTTCCAGACAATGCTTTTCCGTCACGCCAAAGCGCTTGTGGAATTTCATGGTAAAGTGGATATCAGGCGGAATTTTCCTGAGAAATTCACATTTTTATCATGTTCTTTTCAAAGGACAGGACATGAATTACAGGGCCGGTGCTTTTTCCCGGCTCCGCGCGAAATATGGCAACAATCCGCCCCTGCGCCAAAAGGCGGCGATAGGCGGCATATTCCTCAGGAAAATCGGCGCTTTCGGCGGCATAGCGGCCATATTGCGACAGGATGGCGAAATCGGCCCTGCATGTCGCCGCGCGGGCGGGCGCCATTGTGCCGTAATCGACATTGGACCGCCCGGCCCGGCCCTGTTCGATTGCGCCATAGTCCACCTTGCCGTGAAGCAGCCCCTTGGCATCCAGACAACCGGCCTTGCCCAAAGGGAACAGCAGCCGCCAAGGCTGAGCATAAAGATCGAAACCGAAATGCTCGATCATCACGGTCGAGCCGGGCGGCATATGGCGGATCGCCCAGGCCGATGCCTGCTGCCTTGTGTCATGGGTCCGCGCGCGCGCCTGCACCAGATCGGCGGCGGCCAGCGGCAAGGCGAGCGCACCGCCAAGGATGCCCGCCAAAATCCACGATGATCCGGGCCGCAGCCACCTTGCCACGCCATATTCGGCCAAGGCCGTCAGCGCGCGCGCCGCGGCCAGCGACAGCAGGGGCAGCAGGGGCAGCGCCCAACGCTCCCATACAAGATGCTGAAATATCAGCAGCGCGACAAAGCCGGCCAGCACCGGCAAAACCAGCAGCCGCGCCTCAACCGAGCGCGCCGACAAGGCGATCCCGGCCGCCGCCAGCGCCAGCCCGCCAATCCCCATCGCGCGCCGCAAGGGCCCGCCAAGATACCACAGGAGGTTTTCCAACGGCGTTCCGCCCGTCGCGCCCAGATGACGCACCTGCACCTCGCCCGCCAGATTGCGGATTACGACATCATGGGCCAGCACCAGATAGGGCGAGACCAGCAGCAGGGTGACAAGCGCCATGCAGGAAAAGCCGATCATGGCGCGTATCGCCTGCGCCATGGCCAGGCGGCGGCGCGCGGTTTGGGCGATCAGGATGGCCGGCATGGCCGCCCCGCCCATCGCAAAAGGCCATTTGGTGGCCACCGCCACGCCAAGCCACATGGCCGCCTTGATCAGATCGCGGCGCGAGGGATCGCGATAATAGCGCAGCGAGGCCAGCAGGCCCAATTGCATGAAGACGGTGGCCATCACATCCGACCGCACAATCTGCGACCAGCCCACCGCCACCGGACTGACCGCCAGCAGCAGCGCGGCCAGAACGGCCGCCACCGGCCCGAACAGCGCGCCCGCCATCCGCGCGGTCAGCGCCACGCTGGCCGTGCCGAACAGGGCCATGGCCACCCGGCCCGGCAGGATCAGCAGACCCGGATCGGTAAAGGCGGCGGCGGCAAAATCCCGGACCGTTAGAAACCGGCCCATTGCATGGCCCACCAGATAGACCGCCATATTGATCAGCGAAAGCAGATACATGGTCGTCGTGGCCGGATGGCCAAACCAGCCCGGATTGAGGGAATGGCTGCGCAGCATCCGCAAAGCGCCCAGTTCGAACATCAGTTCGTCGGGATCGTTGATCGCGGGCAGTCCAAAACCGATATGATTCAGCCTCAGACAGAGGGCCGCGATCAGGATGGCAAGAACCAGCATCCTTTTTGAAAATTCCGTCATACCGCCATCCAGACCCCCGCCCTGTCGGGATTAGGGATGGGCTGTTTCGACGAAATTTCGTGAATGTTTCAAAAGGCGGCAAGGCCGCGCTGGGATGATCAGCGCGGCCAGATGAGCCATCAGAAGTGATAACCGACCGAAACGCCGTAAAGGCGCGGCTCGCCCGAAAAACCGACCGAGGAACCATTGGGCAGATAGAGGATCGTGCGGCGATAGGCCTTGTCCGCCAGATTGGTGACATAGGCCGAAACGCGCACCGCGCCGATATCCACCCCCGCGCGCAGGTTGAGCAGGCCATAGGCGGCCTCCTCGGTCAGCGGCATGCCCGCACCATAGGCGATATTGCCCTGGCCCGGCTCGTGGAAGAAACGGGTCATATAGCTGTATTCGGCCCGCAGCGTCAGTTCGCGGCCTGCGCCCAGCGCGATGCGCTGTTCGGCATTCAGGCTGAGCGAATGTTTGGGCGCGCGCACCATTGTCGTGTTCGAGAAATCGGTGGTCGCATTATAGATGAACTGGTCATACTTGGCGTCCAGATAGCCATAGGCCAGCCCCAGCGTGGTGCGCGCGGTGGGATGCGCGGTGATTTCCAGCTCCAGCCCCTTGATCGTCGAACTGGCCGCATTGGCGATCAGGGGCGTGGCCGAACTGACCGAGCCGATGATGCGCGCCACCTGCAGGTTCTTGTAATCATACCAGAAGAAGGCGCCGTTGACGCGCAAAGCGCGGTTCAGCCAGTCGGTCTTGAACCCGGCCTCATAGGCGGTCAGATATTCGGGCTGGAACGTGGAATTGGCCACGGCCAGCGTAAAGGGAATATACTGAAACCCGCCGCCCTTATAGCCGGTGGAATAGCTGGCATAGACCTTGGCGTCGCGGCTCAGCTTGTAATCGACCACCACGCGCGGATCGGCGCTGGAGGAAGACAGGTGGTTGGTGGTGGCAAAGGGCACCGCGATCAGCGGCAGGCCGGGGTTGGTGTTGGTGCCCGACTGGTTGGCCCATTTCGTGTCGTTCGAATAGCGCCCGCCCAGCGTCACCGTCAGCCGGTCATTGATATGCACCGCCGCCTGGCCGAACACCGCCCAGGCATTGGCGCCATAAGTCGAGGCCGAAACGTCCACCGCGCTGGTGGTGACGGTGTAATAGGCCCAGTTCTTGCCCATCGGGAAAGTGTCGATGCGGCTGGAGCCGTCGTGATAGTAATAGGCGCCCAGGATCCAGTCCACCTTGCCGCCAAAGGACAGGCCGCCTCCCGGCGCCGAGGTGAGGCGCAATTCCTGCGTGAACTGGTTCGAACGCTCATTGGTCAATTGCTGGAGCACGTCCAGCGAGGAGCCTTCCAGCTCACGCCCGTCATAGCTGTCGAGATGGCGCAGCGCGGTGATCGAGGTGATAGAAAGATCATCCAGCGCATAATCGATCTTGGCCGAATAGGTCTGGGCATGGCGGCTGAGCACCGGGTCATGGACCAGATAGCCTTCGTAGAGCGATTTGGGCGGGGTGGCGGTAAAGCCCGCCCCGGCAAAGAACACGGCGTTCGGGTTGGTCGAGGTGCCCTGATTGAACCCGGCAAAAGCGGCCTTGTTGCCATCGACCATGAAATCGGCGCCAAGGTCGATTTTCAGCCCGTCCACCGGCTTGAGCGTCACGCGGATCCGTCCGCCGGTGTTGTCCAGCCCCTGAAAACGGTTGCCCGTGGTCAGATTGGTCGAATAGCCGTCGCGCTGGGTGGTCCAGAGCGCCACGCGCGCCATCACCTTGTCGCCCACGATGGGCCCGCCGACCGCGCCGAACAGGTTCCACCCGTTGTAATTCGACACGCCGCCCTCAAAATCGCCCGTCAAGTGGTCGGTGGGGGCCTTGGTGATGACATTGATCGCGCCGCCGATCGTGTTGCGGCCATAGAGCGTGCCCTGCGGCCCGCGCAGCACCTCGATGCGCTCCACATCCTTCATTGCGCCGAAACTGCCCGAAGAGCGCCCATAATAGACATCATCGGCAAACACGCCCACCGAGCTTTCCGAGCCCGGATCGAAGGAGCGGGTGCCGATACCGCGAATATAAAGCTGGGGCCGGACCGCGCCAAAGCTGCCGAAATAGAAATTGGGCACTTGCGTGGCGATATTGCCGAGGTTGACGATGCCGGTCTTGGCGATCTGGTCGCCGCCAAGAGCGGTCAGGGCCACGGGAATGGATTGCGCGGTTTCCTTGCGGCGCTGGGCGGTAACGACAATATCGGCGGCCTGCGCGCCGGGAGCGGCCTCCTGCGCCATGGCGGGCGCGGCATGGGCCGTCATGGCCAGCGCAAGGCCGGCGGTCGATTTCATCAATAGCGTCTTCATGAATGCTCTCCCCTGTTTCGGCCCATCCGGCCCTGTGTTCGCAAAGCGTGCGGGGGCGTTCGGCCCAGCGCCGCATCCGGCGCCTGCCGCTTTGCCTGTGATGCATGGAATTTCTCCGGTCCCGCCATCAACGGCCCGGCCTATGCCGACATCATCGCCCCCATTGGCCCGATGCGGCTTGTCTCCCTGTGTCTGTTGTCGTGATCTCTCCCCTCATCCCGGCTCAGGCCGATTGTATGTGGCTGCCCACCTTGCGCAGGGCCACGCCCGGATCGGCCAGAACCGCCGGATCGACCCGCGCGCCCTGCCCGATCAGCTTGCGCGCGATCCGCATATCCGCCCCCGCGTCCACCCCCACCGCGCCGGTCAGCACGCCCTCGCTCCAACCGAAGATCATCCGCGGGCGGCCGTCCGGGCCGCTGCGGGCGATCCACCGCTGCGCCGTGGTGCGCCCGGCGACCTGATAATTGACGCCGAACTGATCGGTCCAATACCAGGGCACCTCATGGGCCGCGGCCTCGCCTGTGACCATCGCGCGCGCCGCCGCCGCGCCCTGATGCAGCGCGTTGGCCCATGTCTCCTGACGCACCGCGCCGCCGATGAAGGCATGATCCTGCCGGGCAATATCGCCTGCGGCATAGATGGCGGGATGGCTGGTGCGGCCCTGCGCATCGACCAGAATGCCGTCCTCCATCGCCAGCCCGGCGGCGGCGGCAAGTTCGTCATTGAGCGTCACGCCAATGCCGTAGACCACCAGATCGCCGGTGAAATCGCGCCCCTGCGCACAGGTCAGGCGGACATTGCCGCCATCGCGCGCGGCATTGGCCAGTTCCACCCCGCAATGCAGCGCCACACCATGATCGCGGTGCGCCAGCGCCAGCAGATCGGCCAGCGGCCCGGGTGCCCCGCGCGCCAGCAGACGCGGCGCCCGCTCGATGACCTCGACCGACAGGCCCAGAGCGCAGGCCGTGGCCGCCACTTCCAGCCCGATGACCCCGCCGCCCACCACCAGCAGGCGGCGGCCCGGCACCAGTTCTGCGCGCAGGCGCCGCGCATCATCGGCGCTGCGCAAGACATGGGCCGCATCGCCCAACCCGTCGAGCAAAGGATAGCGCCGCGCACGCGCCCCTGTGGCGATCAGCAGCTTGTCAAAGCCGATGCTTTCGCCGCTGGCCAGTGTAACGACCTGCGCGCCCGGATCAATGGCAGTCGCGGCCTGCCCCAGTTTCAGTTCAATGGCGCGGTCGGCGTAAAAATTGGCCGGATAGATCGGCGGAGCGGCCCCATCGGCGCCGCGCAGCGCTTCCTTGGAAAGCGGCGGGCGTTCATAGGGCAGATGCGGATCATCGCCGACCATCACGATCCGGCCCGCAAAACCGGCCGCGCGCATGGCCGATGCCGCCGCCGTTCCGGCATGGCCAGCACCCAGAATGAGGAAGCAGGGGACCGTCATGCCGTCTCTCCGACACCGCGCGCCGAAACCATGCCCATCCCCGCAATCCATTCGTCGATCGGGTGGTAATAGTGGCGCGTGGCGGCATAGGGACCAATCGTGCGCATCGCGGCAAAAGCGGCGATCCAGGCCCGGATCTCATGCCCGCCGCGCCCGCCGCGCGCGGAGATTTCGGCATCGCGCATGGTTTCAAAGCGGCCAAGACGCCCGGCCAGAAAGTCCTCGATCAGCCCTTCATCCCATGCGGCATCAAGCGGCAGCGTCTCGCCCTTGGCCTCGCCGCGCGCCAGAGCCTCGCCCTTGGCCAGCACATTGGCCTGACGGCGCGCGCGCGCCTCGGGGGCGGGATTGCGCCCGGCGATCAGGAATTCCTCGACCTCCGGCCCCACATGCCCCATCTGCGGCGTGGGCGGATCATGGCTCAGCCCGCCCGAACCGATGATCAACACCCGTTCGGAACGCCCGGCCAGAAAGCGCCCCACCGAAGCCCCCAGCGCCAGCGCGCGATGAACCGGCGGCAGCGGATGGGCCGCGCCATTGATGAAAATCGGCAGCACCGGATAGCGCGTCACGTCACGGGTCAGCAGCGCCAGCGGCTGGGTAAAGCCATGGTCGGCCTGCATCCGATAGGAATAGGCCAGATCCACGCCTTCATTCTGGACATGGCGAACCAGATCAAGCGCCAGCGCCTCGGGCACGGGCAGGGCTTCGGCCCAGTAATCCCAGTCCCCCGCCCCGCACGCCCGCACGCCAAGGCAGAAGGGCGGCATCAGGTCATAGAAGAAGCCGTTGAAATGATCGGGCGCAAACATCACGATCAATTGCGGATCAAAGGCCTCCACCTCGCGCGCCAGATCGGCAAAGGCGGCGCGGGCGCCCGCCTCGACCTCGGGGGCGGGATGGATGAATTCCATCATCGGCGTGTGCGAGGCACAGATCAGACGGACATTGCTCACAGATCCAGCCCTCCGGCCACATGGCGGATGCCGCGGATGCCCAGCCCGCAATCGGCGTTGATGAACACCCCGCTCAGCGTGCGATTGTCGGCCCGGCTGGCCAGCATGACATAGGGGCCGACGAAATCCTCAGGGTCGGGAAAGAATTGCAGCGGCAGGATCGCGCTGATCGCCTCGGGGCTGCGCGTGTCCATGATGCGCTGATCCTGCTGGCCCAGCGAGGCCGCGCCGCGCAGGTCGCTGGCCATGCCGCTGGGGGCGACGGCATTGACGCGCACACGCGGCGCCAGTTCATAGGCCAGTTGGCGCACAAGACCCACGCCCGCATGTTTGGACGCGGTATAGAGCGGGCCGCCGCCGCCGGGATAGAAGGCCGAATTGGACAGGGTGAAGATGATCGACCCCTCGCTCTCGATCAGCGCCTGCGCCGCCGCCTTGGCGCCCAGCAGATAGCCTTTCACGTTGATGGCGAAGAGCTCGTCAAAGCCGCGCTCCAGTTCCTCACCGCTGCGCCCCACCAGTGTTGCGCCATGGTCCCAGATGGCTGCATTACCGATGAAGCAGTCGAGCCGCCCGAAACGCGCCAGCACCGCCTCCACCGCGCGGGCATTGTCAGCAAAGGAGCGTACATCGCCCTCCACCGCCAGCACCGCATCGGGATATTGCGCATTGAGCATCGCCACGCGCCCCGCATCGCGCTCCAGCACGCCCACGCGCGCGCCCTCGGCCACGAACCTGCGCAGGATCGCCAGCCCCAGCCCTGATCCGCCCCCGGTGATCAGCGCGACCTGTCCGGCAAGGCGGCTCATGCCGCGCTCTCCACCGTGACGTAGATTTCCCCGTCCTCGATGCTCACCGGATAGGTGGCCAGATCGATATAGGCGGGCTGGCTCAAGGCCTTGCCGGTGCGCAGACAGAAGCGCGCGGCATGGAGCGGGCATTCGACCGTGCAGTCATCCTCGATATAGCCATCGGCCATCGAGGCATCGCCATGGGTGCAAAGATCGGCCAGCGCGAAATATTCGCCGCCGACGTGAAACACCGAAACGGCAGGCTCGCTCTCGATGCGCTTTGCCTCGCCGGAGGGAAGGTCGGCGGCGGCGCAGACGTGGAATTTGGTCATGATGGGGGCTCGGATAATCAGAGGATGATCGACACGTTCGCCGACATCAGCGTGAACTCGTCGAGTTCGAGGCGGCGGCGGGCGATGGTGAAGGTTTCGCCGCCATCGGGCGCGGCAATGCGCCGCAACGTGTCGCGGCGGGTGCCGATGAAGCTGTGGTGGTCATGCGCCTTGGACGCGCGATGAACCAGATAGTTGCAGCCCACCACCAGCTCATCATCGGCCTGAGCCAGAACGCGCACATTGGTGACGAAATGGCGGGTGCGGCTGGCCGGTTCCTCGGCCCATGCCTGACCGGTTTCGACGCGGGCGACGCGGCGTTCGAGCTGATATTTGTCCTCGTGGAAAATATAGGTCGTGGGCGGCGCCCAGCCCCGGCGACGATCACGGAACTGCGCCAGCGAATTGGTGTCGAGCGTATATTCGATGTCATCGGCCAGAAGGTCGAGCCATTCGCGCAGCCGCCTTTCATCGAGCAGCGCGGCCTCCAGATAGAGAAACTGCTCGACCTCATGCTGAAGATCGGCCGAAACGCGCAGCGGACGAGTCAGTTCATCAAGCATCGATCACCTCCTGCTCCCATGCGGCGCCCGCCGCCTCGATCTCGTTCCAGCTCTTGCCGGTCATCAGATCGACCCAGCGCTGGTAAAAACCGCGCGCGGCGGTTTCGGCGAAAGTGCCGTTGGTGATGCCCGGAATGCCGTCCTCGCGGCGCTCCTCGAAGCCCAGGCCCATCTGCATGCAGAAGTCGGTTTGGCGGGCCTTGTGGCCGCGCAGCACCTTTTGCACCTCGATCCAGTTTTCCGAGTCGTCCTGTTCAAGGAAACCCGCCGGACCAAAGGCGCGCGCATGGCTCTTTTTGAGCGCTTCCTTCACCTCGGGCGGGGCGGCCTTGTCCGCGATGCAGAACACCCAGACCTCGATGCGCCCCGGCCCGCGCGGATGCCATACGCGCAGCGTCTGGGTGCCGTTCAGCCAGGAGAGCGTCGGAAACATCGTGTTATGCCCGGCCAGACGCAGCGCCCGCACCTTGCCCAGACGCGCCTCGGCCTCAGGATAGGTTTCGCGGAAATAGGCCGAGACCTCGCCGCCCACCCAGACATTGGCATCGGCGTTTTCGGTGAAGAAAAAGGCGCTGCCATGGCCCTTGCCGGCAAATTGCACACCGCCAAGGCCGTTGGCCCATGCCGGGCGCTCGGTCTGGCCATCGCCCAGCGGGCTGCCATCGGGCTTGTTCTGGGGCGTGGGCGCCAAAACCTGAATGGCCGAGGCGTGGGTATAGGGCGCGTGATACTGATCGGAGCAGAATTGCTCGGCGGCGAATTTCCAGTTGCAGTCGATCATCCATTTATGGACGCCGCCCACTACCTCGGTGCCGCCCTCGCGCCGGTCGAGAAAACCGTCGAGATACCACGCCATGTCGCCCAGATAAGTGACCAGATCGGGCGCGCTTTCGTCCCAATTGGCGAAAATCAGGCCCTTGTAGCTCTCGACGCGTGGGGCCTTGATCAGCCCCCATTTCGACTTGTCGAGCTTGCCGCGATAGGCTTCCTTTTCCAGCGGCACCGATTGCAGCGCGCCATCCACCTGATAGGCCCAGCCGTGATAGGGGCAGGTGAAAGCCTTGGTGTTGCCGCTGTCGGCATGGCACAGTTTCATGCCACGATGGCGGCACTGGTTCATCATCACCTGAACCGAGCCGTCCTTTTGCCGGACCACCAGAACGGGGTCTTCGCCCATGAAAGTGTTGAAGAAGTCGCCCGGCTTGGGGATCTGGCTTTCATGCGCCAGAAACAGCCATGTGCGGCCGAACACGCGCTCCAGTTCCAGTTCATACAATTGGGCATCGCTGTAAATGGCGGGTTTGACGGTGCCATTGCGCGAATCCACCAGCGATCGGATCTGATCGTCGTCCATGCTGCAACTCTCCCCGAAAATGGGGCCGGACGGGCCGGCTCTCTGCGCATGGAATTAACGGAGGGAGGCGCACCGCTGAAATACTTAATTCTTGCCAACTTATAGGCCCTACCTATAAGTGTCGGATATGGAACTGCGCCATCTCCGCTATTTCGTCGCCGTGGCCGAAGCGCTCAGCTTTACCCGCGCGGCCCAGACGCTGCGCACCGCGCAACCTTCGCTCAGCCAGCAAATCCGTGATCTTGAATATGAAATCGGCACGCCCCTGCTCTACCGCGACAAGCGCAATGTCGCGCTGACCCCGGCAGGCAAGGTGTTTCTGGACGAGGCCAGGCTGGTGCTGGCCCAGGCCGAGCGGGCCAAGCTGCTGGCGCGCCGCGCGGGCGAGGATATCGGCAACACGCTGACCATCGGCTTTGTCCCGGCCGCCGAGGTCAAGATTTTCCCCCAGACACTGACCATGCTGCGCGCGGAATTTCCCGCCACGCGAATCGTCATGCAATCGCTGACCACGTTTGAACAGCATGAGGCGCTGGCATCGGGGGCCATTGACTTTGGATTTCTGCGCCCTCCGGTCGATGATCCGTCCATCGACAGCATGGTGATCCTGCGCGAATCGCTGGTGCTGCTGATGCCCGCCGACCACCCCTCCTGCTGGAGCAGCGAGGTGTCGCTGAGCGCGATGGCCGACACGCCGTTTCTGCGCATCGCCAGTCGCCACGCGGGCAATCTGGGGCAGGTAATCGACGATCTGGCGCGGCGCGAAGGCGTCACACTCAACGCCGTGCAGGAGGTCGAGAATGTGCTGACCCTGCTTACATTGGTCAGCCTTGGCGTGGGTTTCAGCATCATGCCCGATTATGTGGCCCAGCTCAGTTTTCGCAATATCGTCACCCGCCCGCTGTCCGGGCCGACGGTCAGGGCCGAATTGATGGCGGCATGGCGGCGCGACAATGCCAAGCCTGAAGTGAAAGCGCTGGTGCGCAGGCTGCAGGAAATGCAGGATCACGAACTATAGGTTTTGCATCTTAATTGATCGCAAATTCGTATTGGAACCGCCCCGGCCTTTGACGGATGCCAGCGCCCACGGGCGATCCCTTGCGGACAGCCGTGACGGGAGAGAGAACCAGCACGGAAAAAACCATGGGATGCTCTTGAGCAAAGGAACATCCGGACATGACCCCCGCCTATAGCGAGACTTCCACCAGCCAGTTTGTTGACGTGAGCGTGGAGGGTGCACCCTATCGCATTCATTACAATGACATCGGCAGCGGCGAGCGCGCCGTTGTGATGTTGCACGGCTCCGGTCCCGGCGCGACGGGCTGGGCCAATTTCAACCGCAACATCGATCCTTTTGTCGCCGCCGGATACCGCGTGCTGCTCATCAACTGTCCCGGCTGGGGCCAGAGCGACCCGGTCGTTTGCACCGGATCGCGTTCGGAACTCAACGCCGGAGCGGTCAAGGGCGTGCTCGATGCGCTGGGGATCGAAAAGGCCGATCTGGTCGGCAATTCGATGGGCGGACACAGCGCGGTCGCCTTTGCGCTGGCCAATCCGGCGCGCGTGGGCAAACTGGTGCTGATGGGCGGCGGCACGGGCGGCCCCAGCCTTTACGCGCCGATGCCCACCGAAGGCATCAAGCTGCTGCAGGGGCTTTACCGCGACCCGACCATCGAAAAGCTCAAGGCGATGATGAATGTCTTTGTCTATGACGCCAGCGCGCTGACCGAGGCGCAGATGCAGATGCGGCTCGACAATATGCGCTCGCGCCTCGACCATCTGGAAAATTTCGTGAAAAGTCTGGCCGCCAATCCGCGCCAGTTCCCCGATCAGAACGCACGCCTGCATGAAATTTCCGCGCCCACGCTGATCGTGTGGGGCCGCGATGACCGCTTTGTGCCGATGGATGTGGGGTTGCGCCTACTGGCGGGCATTCCCAATTCCCAGCTTCACGTCTTTGCCCGCTGCGGCCACTGGGCCCAATGGGAGCATGCCGATGTGTTCAACGAAATGGTGCTGAACTTCCTCAACCGATGAAGGGCAAGGCCGGTCTTTCAAGGGAAAGGCCGGCCTTTTTCCTTATTGCGCCGCCGCCAGATCGAGCGCGATGTCGACGATCATATCCTCCTGGCCGCCGACCATCTTGCGGCGGCCCACTTCGGCCAGGATGCTGCGTGTATCGACGCCGTAATCCTTCGCGGCCTTTTCGGCATGGCGCAGGAAGCTGGAATAGACCCCCGCATAGCCAAGCGTCAGCGTCTCGCGGTCGACCTGCACCGGGCGGTCCTGAAGCGGGCGCACCAGTTCGTCGGCCGCATCCATCAGCGCATAGAGATCGCAGCCATGGTTCCAGCCATAGCGATCGGCCGCCGCGATAAAGACTTCGAGCGGCGCATTGCCCGCCCCGGCCCCCATGCCCGCCAGCGAGGCATCAACCCGCACCGCGCCGTTCTGCACCGCGATCAGCGAATTGGCCACGCCCAGCGAGAGGTTGTGATGGGCATGAACCCCGCGCTGCGTCTCGGGCTTCAACACGCGGTCATAGGCGATCAGGCGCGCGGCATAATCATCCATGTTCATCGCCCCGCCGCTGTCGGTCACGTAAACGCAATGCGCGCCGTAATCCTCCATCATTTTCGCCTGAACCGCCAGCGCCTCCGGGCTCGTCATATGGCTCATCATGAGGAAACCGGAAACATCCATGCCCAGCCCCCGCGCCGCCTCGATATGCTGGCGGCTGACATCGGCCTCGGTGCAATGGGTGGCGATGCGCACGCTGCGCACGCCCATCTCATAGGCATGCTTCAGATCATGCACCGTGCCGATGCCGGGCAGCAGCAGCGTGGTCAGCACGCTGTGCTCCAAAACCTCGGCCACCGCGCCGATCCAGTCCCAGTCGGTATAGGCGCCAAAGCCATAGTTGAAGCTGGAACCCTGCAACCCGTCGCCATGGGCCACCTCGATGGCGTCCACCTTGGCCCGGTCCAGCGCGCGGGCGATGGCGCGCACATGGTCGAGGCCATATTGATGGCGCACCGCATGCATCCCGTCGCGCAGGGTGACATCCTGAATATAGAGCTTTTGGCTCTTGGGATCAAAGCTCATGCCGGTTCTCCCGCGAAATGCCGAAGGGCGATTTTCTCGGCGGTCTTCAACGCCGCCGAAGTCATGATGTCGAGATTGCCCGCATAGGCAGGCAGATAATGGGCCGCGCCCTCGACTTCCAGAAACACCGTGACCTTGAGGCCGGTGAACTCGGTCTGGCCGGTGCCCGCCATTTCGGGAATGCGCAGCGGCGCGTTCGATCCGATATGCTCAAACTGCACCTGCTGCTTCATGCGATAGCCCGGCACATAGGCCTGCACATCGGCCACCATGTCGTGAATGCTCTGGCGGATGGCCTTGGGATCGGCCTCCTCGCACAGGCAATAGACCGTGTCGCGCATGATCAGCGGCGGCTCGGCGGGGTTGAGGATGATGATCGCCTTGCCCCGCGTGGCGCCGCCCACCTTCATGATGGCCTCGCTGGTGGTTTCGGTGAATTCGTCGATATTGGCCCGCGTGCCCGGCCCTGCCGACTTCGATGAAATCGAGGCGACGATCTCGCCGTAATGCACCTTGGCCACGCGGTTGACCGCCGCGACGATGGGAATGGTCGCCTGACCGCCGCAGGTTACCATATTGACATTGGGCGCATCCAGATTGGCCTCGCCGTTGACCGGCGGGATCGTATAGGGGCCGATGGCCGCAGGCGTCAGGTCAATCACCCGCTTGCCGTGGGCCTGAAGGATCTCGTTGTTGCGCTTGTGCGCGCCTGCGCTGGTGGCGTCGAACACGATGCCGATCTCGGCGAATTCGGGCATGGCGATCAGACCGTCAATGCCTTCATGCGTTACCGCCGCGCCCATCCGTTTGGCGCGGGCCAGACCGTCGCTGGCCGGGTCGATGCCCACCATCACGCCCATTTCCAGCACCTTCGACAGGCGCATGATCTTGATCATCAGATCGGTGCCTATGTTTCCCGATCCGATGATGGCCACTTTCGTCTTTGCCATGAGTTCTATTCCTTTGAATAGGTAAAGCTGCAGGCGCCGATGCCGCCCACACGGGCCACGACATGATCGCCGGGGTTAAGCGCCACCATCGGCCCCAGCGCGCCCGCCAGCACGATGTCGCCCGCGCGCAAGGGTGCGCCCCGCGCCGCCAGCGTCCGCGCCAGCCATGCCGCAGCATTGAGCGGATGACCCAGCGCCGCCGCACCCACGCCCACCGAGGCTATTTCGCCGTTCACTTCCATAACCATGCCCGCGGTATAAAGGTCGGTGCCTTCCAGCCCCCGCCCCTCGCCGGCCAGCACGAAGAAGGCCGAGGAGCCATTGTCGGCCACCGTATCGGAAAAGGTGATCGTCCAGTCGGCAATGCGGGAATCGACGATTTCGATCGCGGCATGGACGCTCGATACGGCGGCGGCCACCTCATCGGGCGTGACATCGGGCGAAAGCAGATCGGCACCCAGCACAAAAGCGATTTCCGCTTCGGCCTTGGGCTGAAGGCAGCGCGCCGGATCGAGGAAGCCGCCATCGGCCACCTGCATATCGTCGAACAGCGCGCCGAAATCGGGCTGGTCCACGCCCAGTTGCTTTTGCACCGCCTTGGCCGTCAATCCGGCCTTGCGCCCCACGATGCGGCGGCCCTGCTCCTGCCAGAAACGCGTGTTGATCTCCTGAACCGCATAGGCCCCGGCAATGTCCACCGGTTCGAGATAATCGCGCAGCGGAGGCACCGCTCCGCCCCTGTAGGCTTCGCGCAGCAGACGCGCCGCAGCTTGATGATTGTCGCTCATATCGTCCTCTTCCAGACCGTGTTTTCGCAGATAGGCCGCATGAGGTCTTGGCACCAGAGCGGGTCGGCGCTATCTTCTCACCATATGAGAAATGGAACGCCAACCCTTTCCGCCACCAGCCGAGCGCTGGCCACGCTGGAGGCCGTGATTGCCGATGGCGGCCTTTCCACGGTCTCGGCTCTGGCCCGCGCGCAGGGCATACCGTCGGCAACGGCCCATCGCCAGATCGCGACGCTGGTGGCCGAGGGTTTTCTGGCGCCGATGGGCGGGGGCAGGCATCGCGCCGGGCCGCGCCTGCGCGCGATGCTGGGCAAGGTCGATGATCGGCAGGTGATGGCCCATGCCGCCGCGCCGCTGCTCCATCGCCTGGCGATCCGTTTTGGCGGCGTGGCCCAGATGGGAACGCTGGAAAACGATATGGTGACCTATCGCGTCAAGACCGGCGAGAACGCAGGCGAATTGTTCACCCGTGTCGAGATGCAGCTTGAGGCCTATTGCTCGGGTATGGGCAAGGTGCTGCTGGCCCATCTGCCGGTCCGCGAGCGCGAGGCCTATCTGGCGGGCGGGCCCTTTGTCGCCCTGACGCCGAATACGATCACCGATCCGGTCGATCTGGCGCGCGAATTGGCCTGTGTTGCCGATCAGGGCTATGCACTCGATCGCGGCGAGATCGCGGCGGATCTCTCCTGCATCGCCGTGCCCGTGCATCAGGCCGACGGATCGGTGGCCGCCGCGATCTCGCTCTCGCGGATCGGCCCCGGCGGCGCCGATCCGCGCATCGTCAAGGCCCTGCGCGATACGGCACGCGCGATCGAGCGAGCCTGCCATTCCCCCCCGGCCTGAGGGCGGGCTGCGGCGCCATATGCCCGTTGAGGGCGAGGGCAGGTTTCCGGCCAAAGCCAAGGCGGCGGCCGTCGGCGGCTCACGCCTTCATCTTGGGCAGCGTGAAACAGGCAAGACAACCGCCCGAGGGAACATGATCCAGCCAGACCTGGCCACCATGCGATTCGATGATGGTGCGACAGATCGACAGGCCCAGTCCCTGATCCAACGCACTCGGCTTGCCCGCAAAACCTGCCAGCACATGGCGCCCATCGCCATGTGGCCCCGGACCGTTATCCGTGACAACAGCGCGCAGATAGTGGTCATCATGATCCTTGATGCAGACGTCGACATAGGCCGAACTGCGCCCCGACACCGCATGGACCGCATTGCTGATCAGATTGACCAGAACCTGCGCGATCTGGATCGGATCGACCAGCACGCGCGCCTCGCCTTCATAGGGCGCCGCGCCGACCAGCACCTCATGCTCCCTGGCATGGGGCTCGGCCAGCGCCAGCGCCTCCTGCACGATGGCGTCAAGGCGGGCGGGCACTTTTTCGATTTCGCCATGGCGGATAAACGAGCGCATCTTGCGGATGATATCCCCCGCCCGCGCAGCCAGATGGGCCACCTCGTCAAGCGAGGCCACCACATCCTCGCGCGTGCCCCCCGGCAGCAGCGCGCGCGCGGTCTGGCTGTTGAGCAGGATCGCGGCCAGAGGCTGGTTCAATTCATGTGCCAATGTGCTGGCCATGGTTTCCATCGCATTCACGCGCGAAAGATGCGTGACCTGCGCCTGCAACCGCTCCATCGTCGCCTGCGCGGCCAGATGTTCGGTAATATCCTCGACATAGATCGTGTAGATCGCGCCGCCATCGCAATAGAGCCGTGAAAAGCGGGTGCGCCCGGTGAAGGTCGATCCATCCTTGCGCAGGAATTCGAGCGCGCCCACCTCGATCGTGCCTTCAAAAGCGGTGCCGCGCAGATGGCCATAGCGCTGCCTGATCAGCAGGCGCGACAGTTCGGTCAGCAGGAGCAGGCCCGATTGCCCGATCAGATCCTGCGCACTCCATCCAAACAACACTTCGGTCTTGCGGCTGACCGCCGTGACGATCCAGTCATCATCGACCAGCGTCGTGGCAAAGGGCACGCTTTCAAGGATCGAGGTGTGATAGCGCATATTGACTGTCAGCCGTTCGATCAGCGCCTGCTCGGCGGTCACATCGCGCGCCACGGCAAAGGCGCCGATGATCGCCCCGTCGCCATCGCGGACCGGCCCGATCGTATAGCGGCCCAGCCATTGTTCGCCCGTGTCGATGCGGCGCATCCGGTAATCGGCCCCGCGCGTGGTTTCCCCGGCCAGAGCCCTTTTCACCAGCTCATAACTGTCATCAGGCAGCCCCTCGCCCAGCGCCACCCGTTCGATCGGCCCCCATCCCTCCTGCAGCGCGAGTTTCCATTCCCCCTTGTTGGGAAAGCGGTTGAATTGGGCGCAGGCCCAATTGCAGTCCACCGCCACCCCATGAATATCAAACACCATCAGGGCCTCATCGATATGCTCGATGGCCTCTTCCATGAGCCTGTGGCGCATGACCTTGTCATCGCCCAAAGCAATCGGATCACTCATGTTGTTCATCGGCGTGCCATGCCGCTTAAATACATCATGACAGTTGTCCGTGCAGACCCGTTCTTGTTCTTGGCCCGCCCCGAGCGGTGATTCACGCCCGAAACCGGCCTGTCCAACCTGTTGACAACGCCGCGACTCCCGGCGCCATTCGTAACATTCCCAATAGGGGGCTTGCGTAAAGCGGGAAAAAGCCTGTCAAGACCGCGTTCAGCGGTCATGAAACGCCTCGGAAGCCGCCGCCCGAACCGGCGCAAGCCCCCGTTTTGTGGCGATCCGATAGGTCCTTTGCCACACGTCATCCGACCCCAGCCCTGCGGCAAAGGCAATCCGCAGCGTATCGGCAAAATTGGTCAGATCCAGCTTGCTCATCAGATTGGCGCGGTACACCTCGACCGTCCTGACGCTGATGCCCAGATCAAAAGCGATGGTTTTGTTGGGATAGCCGCAGGCAAGGCCGTCCAACACCTGCCGCTCGCGCTCGGTCAGGCCCGCGATCCGCGTTTTGGCCAAAAGTTGCTGTTCCGCGCGCGTTTCGCGATCCTGCATATAGCTGAAACCGCTGCGGATCGCCTGAAGCAGCTTTTCACGGTCGCAGGGTTTTTCGAGAAAATCGATCGCCCCGGCCTTCATCGCCCGCACCGACAAAGGCACATCGCCATGCCCTGTCAGCATGATGACCGGAAAATCCAGCCCCTCGCGGGCCATGCGCGCCTGAACCTCGAGCCCGTCGATCCCGACCATGCGGATGTCGAGCAGAACGCAGCCGCGCGCCTCGCGCGAGACGCCTTTGAGAAAACTCTCGCCATCGGGCCAGCGTTCGACCGCATAACCGGCGTTGCGCAAGAGAAAATCAAGCGATCGCCGCATGGAATCCTCATCATCTACAACATGAACGATCTGCCTCTCAGTCATTGTTGAACTCCTCCGGACCCCGTATCACCATCGGAACTGTGAAATGAAACGCGGTTCCCCCTTCCGGCACGGCCTCGTGCCAGAGGATGCCGCCATGGGCTTCGACAATCGCGCGGCAAATCGACAGGCCAAGCCCCATGCCCGTCGATTTGGTCGTGGAAAAAGGATCGAACAGGGCGCCGGCAATGTCGGGGGCAATGCCGGGGCCATTGTCGATCACGGAAATCCGCATCATGTCCCACTGCTCGGTGGCGGTGATGGTGATGGAGCCATGGACCCCCACCGCCTCGACCGCGTTGCGCAACAGGTTGACCAGCACCTGCTGGATCTGGACCCGGTCGATCAGCACCGGTTTGACATCATCGGGCATGATCACGCGGCATGCGATATTGGCATGCGCGCTGCCGGCCATAACCAGAGCGCAGGACTGTCTGGCCAGGACATCGGGCTGTTCGCGGCTGAGCGCCAATTCGCCGCGCGCGATGAATTCGCGCAGGCGCTGGACAATGGCGCCCGCGCGCAACGCCTCCTGTCCGGCCGCGGCCAGCGCATCGCCCATCGCTCCTGCCGCTCCGCTCTCGCCCTGTTCGGCCATCTGGGCGCAGGCCTGAACATAATTGGTGATCGCGGCCAGCGGCTGGTTGAGATCATGGGCCAGCGCCGTCGCCATCGTGCCCACCGCCCAGATGCGCGCGAGGCGGGACAACTCATTCTGCAATTCGCGCAGTTGCGCATCGGCCCGCTCGCGCCGTGTCAGATCGCGCATGAAGCCGGTGAACACCCGCCGGGTGCCCAGCTTGGCCTCGCCCACGGCCAGTTCGAGGGGCAATGTCGAGCCATCCTTGCGCCGCCCGATCACCCGGCGCGAATGGCCCACTACATGCCCATGCCCCGTTGCCCCATATCGGGCCAGATCATCGCCATGACGCATCGCATCGGCCTCGACCATCAGGATGCCGACATCATGGCCCAGCACCTCGGGCACGGTATATCCGAAAAGCTTCTCGGCCGCCGCGCTGAAGGACTGGATCGCGCCCGTTTCGTCGATCACGACCATCGCATCCGGAATGGTTTCCAGAATCAGACGCATCTGGGTTTCATTGGCCGCGATCATGCGCCGCCATTCGGCCTCGTCGGTGATGTCATGCACCACCCGGCCAAAGCCGATCAGCACGCCATGTTCATCGCGGATGCGGCAGAGCGTGGCATCGGCCAGAAAGTGGCTGCCGTCCTTGCGCAACTGCAGCGAGCGATCGCGGAACGAACCTTCGCGCGCAGCCCTGGACAGTTGCATGCGCGGCCGTCCGGCGGCATTGTCGAGCGCATCGAACAGGCGCTCGTAATGGCGGCCCAGCATTTCCTCCTCATGCCAGCCAAACAGGCGCCGCGCCCCGTCATTCCACATCGACACCCGCCCTTCCGGGTCCAGCATGTAGATCGCGTAATCCTGCACATTGTCGATCAGCAGATCGAGTTGCCGTTTGACGGCGCGCGCGCGCTCGTCATTTTCCACGATGCCGGTCAGCTTTTGCGTAAAGAGCATCACGCCGCCAATCCCGCCTTCGGGCAAGTGCCAGGGAACGATCTCCCACTGGATCCAGTCGGATGAGCCGTCGCCGCGCTTGAAGCGTTCCAGATCGCAATGCAGCGTTTCACCGGCCAGCGCGCGGCGGTGGATATCGCGCCATTGATCGTCGGTTTGGGGAAAAACGGCGTAATAGGAGCGCCCGATTACCGACTGTCCTTCCAGATCATAATCGGCCAGCCAGCGCCGGCTGCAGGCGATAAGGCACATGTCGCGGTCAAACATCGCCACGGCGGCGGGAACATGTTCAAGAAACAACGCCCACGTAGGTCTCGCAATCTCAAGGTTTCCCAAAACCATCCGCTGCCCCCCCGCTTTTTCTCCGAGGCCCGTTCGTCCGGGCTTTTCGAGCAATCTCCACCTTCATTTTCAAAGACGCCGCCCCAGCCGGACAATCGGGGCCTCCTCAAGCGCCGATCAACCGAATGCGGATATAACCGGTGAAACGCGGAGGGGCGTAAGGCTATCCGTATTAATGCTAGGTTCAATCAATAGTAGAATTAACCATCAAGGTCCAGATTCATCGCAGCGCCTATCCTTTGCGGATCGCAACAGGGCGTGTTCTTTGGCAATCCATGCACGCTGCCATCAAGTTGATGAGCAACAAAATCTTATTTTTCATCCATTTTCCATCTTGAGCCCCGGCGCTGACATCATGAATCCCGACAAGATGATCTATCCGCTTATCGGATATCGCCTCAGCGCCGCGCGAAAAGCGTCAGTAGTCAAAGTGGGACATTGCAACAAAATTTTCTGCCGCCGTTGACCGCCCGATGCCCGCTTTTGCGCCCCTCGTATGTTTGCGGATCGCTCCGCATGATAGGGCCGGGCACATTGCGTGCGGCAGGTAATTCGTATCGCCCCCACCCCCGCCGCCATGCGGATTGCCTGCTACCGCTCGACCGCCAACGGCTTTCCTCGCCCAAAGCCGGCCCCCACAGGATCCTGTCGCGGATGGGGTTCTTAAGGACAAATCGGCTGTTATTTGAAAGGCATGTGCAGGCGCGACCCTACGAGACGGCTGCCCCGTTCCCGAGATTGCGAAACCATCCATGAAAAACGCCCCTGTCGAGATCGAGATCAAACTATGCGCGACGCCTGCCATGCTGGCGGATCTGCAAAGCCACCCTCGCCTCGCCGGAAAGGGGCGCAGCGCGCAATTCATCAGCACCTATTTCGACACCAAGGACAGGTTGCTGGAACAGGCCGGAGTCAGCCTGCGCATCCGGTCCGCTTCGGGCAAGAACGAGCAGACGGCCAAGGCCATGTCGCTGCCCTGCGGCACGGTGCATCGCGAGGAATGGACGACCCCGCTCACCGGAAAATTGCCGCAAATTGAACGCTTTCCCGATCCGATCCGCGCGCGACTGCACCACATTCTGGGTCTGGCCACCATCGCCCCCACCTCGATCAGCCAGATCAAGCGGCTGCGGCGATCCGTGACGGCGGGCGACTCGGTGCTGGAGGCGGATTTCGATACCGGCACCCTGCGCGCCGGGGATCAGGTCGAAACGGTGTGCGAGCTGGAACTGGAACTCGTCGAGGGACGGCTGCCGGATCTGCTGCTGTTGGCGCTTGACCTGCCGCTTGGCCCCGATCTGCAATGGTCGGTGGTCAGCAAGTCGAAACGATGCGCATGGCGCAGCGCCGCGGCCGACCATCTGGCAAGGGCCGCACAGCCCCCCGTCTTGTCCAAGGCCATGAATGTGGCGGCGGGTTTTCGCGCGATCGGCTGGAATTGCCTGTATCAATTGCTGGCCAATTATCCCTTGGTGATCGCCACCGGTCATCCCGAAGCGGTCCACCAATGCCGCATCGCTATCCGCAGGATGCGGATTGCCTTCAGGATTTTCAGGCCATGCCTGCCCGAAGCGCAGAGACCGCGCCTGAACGCCGGCATCAAAGCGGCAGGGCGCATTCTGGGCCGCGCGCGCGATCTGCATGTCCTGCAACAACGGCTGCGGGACGCCGATGGCTTTGCCGGATCGCAGGCCGTGCTGGCCGCTGTCGAACGCGCGCTCGCCCAGGCCACGCATCAGGCCGGAGACATGCTGGCATCATCCGCGTTTCAGCGCCTGCTGTTTGAAACCGCGCATGCGATCGAGGTCGACCATGGACCGGACCAGACCGGCGACGGGCCGCTGCGCCCCTTTGCGGCCGACATCCTGTCGCAGCGCCACGCGCCATTGCTGGACGCTGATCCGCGACTCGACCGATTAAGCAGGCGCGAAATCCATCGCCTGCGCATTCAAGCCAAGGAATTGCGCTATTCCTGCGCCTTTTTCCGCTCACTTTGGCCCCGTTCGGGCGGCAAAACCTTCACCTCCCGCCTCGAAGAGTTGCAGGACAGGCTGGGCCGACTCCACGATCTGGCGGTCGCATCGCGGGCTGCCGATTTGCTGTCCCCCGAGTCGGACCCCATTTTGGCCGCCCAAATCGCAGCGGACCTCGAATGCATGCTGCGCGCGGATGGCGTGAATCGCAAAAAGCTGTTGCGGCAGGCCGAGGATGCCTTGACCGATTGGCGCAGGGCGCGGCGGTGGTGGATGGCGTAATTCCGCAGCGATAGAGGCGCCCTGTCCTGTTTCGATCCACCATGTCCGGGCGCGGCATTGATACAATTCCGAAACGGATGTAAATTTCACCGAAATGGACGGAAACGCTGCGCCCTGTTCACCGCATGGCCCGGCCCATCGGGGGACGATGCTGTCGCAATGGGAGGATGGGACAACTCAGTCCGGTTTCGCTATGGCATAGCGGTCATCGGCGTGCTCTTCGCGGCTGCGCTGCGCGCGATCATGGACCCGTTCATCGGCGAGAGGGCCGCCTATACGCCCTTTACGCTGGTGGTGCTGATCACGGTGCTGTGGTGCGGGCCGGGCGCCGCGATCATGGCCAGCCTGCTCTCACTGGGCTTTGGTTTCCTTTTTGCGCAGAATGAAAGCGTGGGGCTGGGCGAGATTGCCCAGTCGGTGGTGTTTCTGGTCACGGCGGGCGGGATCATCACGGTGGGCGAAATCGCCAACACGCTGCGCCGCGAACTCATCCGCAGCCATCAGGAGGCGCAAAAACGCGCCGCGCAATTCGCGCTGGCCGCCGAAGAGCTCAACCTGCTGATCGACGGCTCGCCCGGTCTGGCGATCTATATGCTCGACCCCTACGGGCGCATCACGATCTGGAACAAGGGGGCCGAGCGGCTCCTTGGCTGGAGGGAGGAGGAGGTTCTGGGCGCGGATGCCTCGATCCTCTATCCCGCCACGGACAAGTGTCAGGTCGATCTGTCGCTGGCCCGCAGCGAAGGGCGCATCGAAGGCGAAGGCCTGCGTCAGCGCAAGGACGGCACCACCTTTCTGGCCTCCCATTCGATCACCACGCTTTACGACGAACAGGGCAAACTGCGCGGATTTGCCAAGATCGTGTCCGACATCACGCAGCGGCGGGCCGATGAAAAGGCCCTGATGGCGCGCGAGAGCCTGCTGACGTCAATCATTTCCACCGTGCCCGACGCCATGGTGGTGATCGATGCCTGCGGGGTGGTCCTTTCCTTCAGCGATGCGGCCCAGACGCTGTTCGGTTATGATGCCTGCGAAGTCATCGGGCGCAATATCAGCATGTTGATGCCCGCCCCCGATTCCCATCGCCATGACCTTTATCTGCGCCGCTATCTGGAGACCGGCGAAAAGCGGATCATCGGCAAGGGCCGCATGGTTTTCGCCCAGCGCAAGGACGGCACCACCTTTCCCGTCGCCCTCTCCATCGGCGAGGCGCGCGATGGCGAACAGCATATTTTCACCGGCTTCCTTCAGGATCTGACCGAGCGGCATCAGGTGCAGGAACGCCTCGAAACGCTGCAATCGGAACTGATCCATGTGGCAAGGGTCAGCGCGATGGGGGCGATGGCCTCGACGCTGGCCCATGAACTCAATCAGCCCATCGCCGCCGTGGTCAATTATGTTCAGTCCGCGCATAACCTGATGGGCGGGCCGCAGGACTGGGATCTGGCCGCAATGCGCGAGGCGCTGGATGATGCGGCCCGCAACGCCCTGCGCGCGGGCCAGATCGTGCGGCGCCTGCGCGCTTTCGTGACGCTGGGTACGATCGAACGCACGGTCGAAACGCTGTCGGCGCTGATCAACGAGGCCTGCGTGCTGGCGCTGATGGGCGCGCGCGAACAGGGCATCCACACCTATTTCGAACTGGGCCCCGAGGCGCTGGCGGTGCTGGTCGACCGGATCCAGATCCAGCAGGTGATGGTCAATCTCATCCGCAATGCCTGCGAGGCCATGACCGACAGTCCCGAAAGGCGCCTGCGGATCGAGACGCATCCCTACGGCACCGACTTTGTCCGCGTCACGATCAGCGATTCGGGCACCGGCATTCCCACCGGCATGCATGACCAGCTGTTCAAGGCCTTTTACAGCACCAAGCAGGACGGCATGGGGCTGGGCCTCTCGATATGCCGCACGATCATCGAGGCGCATGAGGGCAAGATCTGGCTGGAAACCCGCGCAGGGCGCGGCACCAGCTTTCATTTCACCCTGCCGCGCGCCAAATAAAAGCGCCGGTTTTCCGGCCGCCTATCGGGGACATTCCCAATATCCCCCACCTCCGTTCTTGGGCAGTCTGATGCGACACAATGTTTGTGGACGCACCAGCCCAATAGGCCAACCCGATAGGAATGCCTGCGATGAAACAGCCTTTATCCATCATCATGTCCGGGCCGGAGCGCGATCTGCGACCGGAAGGGGTTTCGCTCTATTCCTTCGCGCTGGCCTTTGGGCTGATGCTGTTTTCCGGCCCGCTCTGGGCGCAGCCGCCGCGCGGCGAGACCTATCGGCCCGCCATCCCCGCGCCGCCCCCGCCGCCATCCACGGTTGAACCGAGCCGCCCGGCGCCGCAAAGAAACAATGAGGCCTGCTGTCATCAGACGATGACGCCGCCCATTACTTCGGAAAGCCATGCCGGGATCTCGCCGCGCACGACCTATACTTCACAATCCCCATCCACTTGGGCCACGAGTTCGACCTACAGCCCTCCCCCCGGATTTCATTATCAGCTCTGGGCGGTGGGCAATGTCCTGCCCCGGGCCTATTGGGCGCGCGGTTATTGGGTCGAAAATTACTGGATGTTCGCGCTAAGAACGCCGCCATGGGAATGTGTCTGGGTGCGCTACGGCAATGATGCGCTGCTGGTGAACCGGCGCAATGGGGCCATTGTTCAGATCCTGCGCCACACGTTCCGCTGAGCCATCAGGACCTTGAGGCCGGTCACAGCTTCTCCCCAAGGTGATGGCGGAACCAGATGCTGGCCAGCGTCACCACCTGTTCAAGCGTGTCGGTCTCATCAAGGCAATAGCCAGCCCGGGGAATGATCTGGATGTCCCGCTTGCAGCGCATCCTGTTGAAGGCAAAAAGGTTGAGATCGGCCACTGCCTCGTCATCCCCGCCCACGATCAGCAGGCTGGGCGCCGTCACACGCGAAAGGGCGCGCGCTCCGGCAAGATCGGGGCGCCCCCCGCGCGATACGATGGCGGCAATGCGCCCGTCCTGCGCCCCGGCGCGAAAGGCTGCGGCTGCGCCCGTGCTGGCGCCGAAATAGCAGGGCAGGAGATGGCGCGTATCGGGCTGAAGCGCGGCCCAATCGGTGGCAAGGCGCAGGCGATAGGCCAGCAGGTCAATGTTGAAGACCAGCCTGCGGTCCTCTTCCTCCTCAACCGTCAACAGATCGAGCAGCAGCGTGGCCAGCCCATCGGCGCGCAGGCGGGCGGCCACATGATTGTTGCGCAGGCTGAAACGCGCGCTGCCCCCGCCATGGGCGAAAATGACAAGGCCGCGCGCCAGAACAGGCACATGCAGCGTCGCCTCCAGCACAAGTCCGGCACCGGCGCTGACATAGCGGGGAATGGCCGAAAGCATCACGCCGATCACCATCCGGCCGGCCATGGATACGGCCTGTGTGCAAAGCCTTTGTTCCTGTCGCGACTGTTCATGCGAAAACTCCTCGCCCCCGCGGGTTGTCAATTCCATGACAGGCATGAACCCGACGGATGGATCAGCCGGTATTGGCCAGTTCCACCGCCGCCTCGATTTCGTTGAGCAAAAAGGGGCCGACCAGCGCCTCCTGCTGTTCAAGGCGCTCTCTGGCGCGGGCATAATCGCCCGTCACCATCAACACCGGCACCTCGTGATGGTCGGTGATCCGCCGCGCCGCCTCGACCGCGCATCCGGTTTCGACATCATCGCCAATGACGATCAGATCCGGCCTGTGGCGCCCGGCTGCGGCCAGAGCCTGCTGCTGGGTCCAGACAAGATCGAAGGATTCAAAGCCCAGCATCTCGAGCCTGCGCTGAATGGCGCGGCTGATAAGCATGTTTTCGTCGATGATGAGTGCGTGGCTCATGGCGAGTCCTTTTTGCTGATCATCGTCCATGTGCCAGCAGTCTGGCGCGCGCCGCTCTCCGCAATGTTGCGGATCATTGGCGCAGCGGGTCGATCACCCAGTAATAGTGCGCGCCCTTCTTGGCGATCGGGACTAACGAAAAAAGATCGGCGACTCCGATTTTGGCGGCGGCGGCGCGGCCGTTTCCGAACCGCCACCGTCCAGACCAGAAGGCAAACCGGACATGCCCCGCCGACTTTCCAAAGCATGGTGAATATTTAGCCGCCGCCCTGCGGGCCGGGCCGGGCATCCGGCCGCCAAGGTTAACTACGTACTATCCCTTAGGATGAAAAACTTATTACTTCCCTTCGAGAAACGCCTATTTTCCAGACATCGGTCGAAAAATAAACAAATCGATCACGATCAGAAAAAAATCTCAAATTTCAGAAATTCCCAACAGGGGATGAAGCGGGTAGCGCGCCATCCGCAATAATGGCGTGCAAATATGGAGAATACCTCATGCGTATTTACTATGTACTTGCTGTGGGCGCAAGCCTGGCCTTCGTTGCCCCTGCCATGGCACAGTCGGGCGTCGGCGCGGGCAGCATCTCGGTGACCTCCGTGGGCGCCGGCAGCTCGACCTCCTGCGGCGGCTCGCATTGCGGTGCGATGGCGGGCGGCGCGGTGCTGGCTGGCGGTGAAGCAGGTTCGTCGGCCTCGCTGTCCAACCATCATGGCACGACCACGACCACGACCTCGTCGGGCAGCATGGGCGGCGTGGTGCAGGGCGGCGGCTCGTCGACCAGCGGCTATCATGGCACGGCCAGCCAGACCAGCGGCGCGGTGGGCCTCTATGGCGCCGGTGCGATCGCTTACAGCAGCGGCCACCACTAAGTCTGAACGATGCAGCGGGGGAGGATTTGGCTCCTCCCCCGCTGTGCGATGTTCGCTCGAGCAGGGGGGCAAGCAGCCTGCCCGATCATCGTCCGCTTGCTTTCATGGGGGATCCGGCGGCGCCAGGCGCTCGGAGCCACAGTCAGGAGGATCACTATGCATAGGCTCTGGACAGCAATCAGCACCGTCGCACTGATCAGCGGTGCTATCCATCCAACCATGGCGCTGGCGCAGACCAGCACCTCGACATCGGGTTCGAACGCCGGGGCGGTTTCGGGTTCGGATGCCGCCGCCAATGCCAATCCGGTTCAGAACACCACCACCACATCGGGGTCCGTGTCAGGATCGACCTCAGGCGCCAATTCCAATTCCAATTCGGTGTCCAATCCGATCAACATCACGAGCACCAATTCCACCTCTGGGTCAAGTTCCAACGCGACCACCAGTTCGAGTTCCTCGAACCAGTCGACCAACCAGTCGACCCAAGGCAACAGCCAGACCATCAACAACAATTCGGTCTATCCGGCCAATCAGACGATCAAGACCGCACCGGCCGTCATGGCCCCCGCGCTGACCACCACGCTGACGGAAACCTGCATGGGTTCCAGTTCGATGGGCGTCTCGGTGCTGGGCTTTGGCGCATCGGGCGGCACGACATGGCAGGACCATCATTGCGTGCGTCGCTTGAACGCCCGCGAATTGGCCCAGACCATCGGCGACCGTGATGCCGCGCGCGAATTGATGTGCTCGGACGAGGAAGTCTTCAAGGTTTACAACGCCCTTGGGCGGCCCTGCCGCCTGCGCCCGGATGGTTCGGTCAACCCGGCCTATGTCGCGCCCCCTCCTCCTCCGCCGCCCAGCATGGCCTATTCGCCGGTAGCCGCAGTTGAAAATCCCGGTCCCTATCTGGTCTTCTTCGACTGGAACCGGGCCGACATCACCAGCGAGGCCGCAGCAACGCTGGACAAGGCCACCAGTTCCTATCAGCAGACCGGCTATGCCAGCCTGCAACTGGCCGGCCATACCGACAGCAGCGGCTCGGAGGCCTATAACAAGGAACTTTCGCTGCGCCGGGCTGAATCGGTCAAGGCCTATCTGAGCGGCCATGGCATCCCGCGCGAGGTCATGAGCGTTCAGGGCTTCGGCGCGAGTTCGCCGCGGGTGCCCACCGCGCCGGGCGTGCGCGAGGCGCAGAACCGCCGGGTCGAGATCACCTTCGTGGGCGCTCCTGCGGCGCATCCGGAAAAGCCCGCCTCGGCACCTACGGAAAACCACTGAGGCATCGGGCCGACCCTGTCGGCATTGGGGGGAGCAGTCCATCGCGCGATGGGCTGCTCCCCCAGACCTATAAGGGCCGCCCGCCGGGCTTACGGCTCCAGCGCGCCCAGAACCTCGCCCAGCGGGCAAAGGCCGCCCCGAACCGGATGACGGCAGACCCCGATATCCATCGGCTGACGCCGGGCCGCGCCCTTGCCGCTGCGCATCGCCTCCAGCGATTGCGAGCGATAGACGGCCCGGACCAGACGCCGCCCCGAAGGCATCCGCAGCACCTCCAGCACGATGGCCCCGCCCGGCGCGGGATCATCGGCGGCCAGCCCCTCAACCCGCCAGTGCAGGCCCAGCACCCCGGCCAGATTGGCAATATTCGTGTCATGCCCAAGGATCAGCGTCAGCCCGACGCGCCCTTGCAGCCCCTCGCGCAGGACCGGCGTCAATCCTGCCAGATTGGGCGCCGCAATCGGCCGAGGGCGGGCCAGCAGCCGGAATTCCTCGGCATGGAAGGTGGAAAGCGCGGCAATATCGCCCGCCCCGGCCCGGCCCCAGCCGACCTCACCCATCGGCTTGCCATCGGCATATTCCAGCAGCAGGATCTGCGCGGCGGTCGAGGCCCGGTCGAGCATGCCCGACAATTTGGGGCGGATCTGCTCGGTGGCGGGGCGGATCTGCGTGGGCTCGGCCCCAAGGCCGCAGGGCGTCGCGCCGCCGCACAGGATCGCGTTTAACCGGCCATAGAGCGGGGCCATGGCGCGGTCGATCCCGGCCAGACCCTGCGGCCCCACCGCCTGTTCGACCGCGCCCGCCGCCGCGACCGGATCAATCCGCGACAGCCCTGCCGAAAGCGGGCCAAAGCGCGGATCGGCCTGATCCTGCGGCAAATGGTCGACGACAGGCGCGCATGAGGTCAGCGCCCCCTTGGCCCAGTGCCGGGCGGTGGCGATGGTGCGTTGGTCGCTGTCGGCCACGATATGGACCCGCCCCGCATCCGGGCATCGCGCGGCGGGCAACACGCCGATCCGCCGCAGCCACGCGCCATCCTGCGCGCCAAGCCGCTCCACCGCTTCGCCCCCATGCGCGGTCAGCCAGCCGGGCGGCACATCCCAGCGCGGCCATGGCGCGGCGGCGGTTCCGGCGGGCATGGCGGGGTCCTTGGTGGGCGGACGGATGCCGTGGCGCATCAGCACCACCACGTTTTCCACCACGGGGGCCGCAGCCTGCGAAGGGGCGGCCCATGCCAGTGCCGCAAGGGCGGCGATCTTCATATTGCGCATCAATCCTGTTTCCCGGTTTTTAAAGGCACCTGGCCGCCGCCGCGCAGCAGCGTGCCATAGCATTCGCGCCGGACCCGACAGGCCGGGGGCAGGTCGGCCCCGGCTGGACCATCGGCGGGCGGGGCACAGGGCATGGCGCAATCTCCTGACCGCAGCCGCTAGGGCGCTTTTGCGAAAACTTGGTGACAATGCGCCTTCCGCTCTATCCCCAATGGAAAGAGCGGCGCGGACCGGGATATAAATCCGCGCCGGCCGCAGGAAGTGTTATATTCCGGCCCTATCCTTGCACCAGTTTTCGCAGATCCCGACGGGAAAACAGCATGATCGCCAACGCTGACGAGTTTCCGACCTCATCCTCCGGCTATCTGGGCCATCCCGATTTCGTGATGCTGGGCGCGCTGCCCACCTCCGGGCGGCTGGTGGCCAGCGCAAGAGTGTTGGCCGGGCGCATCGACACGCGCGCGCTGGTCGAGGACAATCGCCGCCTGCCGCCATGGGCGGGCGAGGGGCTGACCTTTGTGTTCCGCTATGGCGCGGTGGTGTCGATCACGGCCAAGGGAGAGCCATCGGACCGGATCGATGCGGCGCTGGGCCGCTATCTGCGCGATCCGGCGGGCATGATCGAGGTGGAAACCGCCGAGATCAACCTTACCCGGCACGGCACCGACCGCATCGGCGAGGATGGGCAGATCCTGCTGGCCGATGGGGATGAGGCGCGCCTCACGCTGGTGGCCATCGTGCTGGCGCGCAGCGTGGTGCTGTCGCGCGATGAAGTGCTGGTTTCGCAGGCGTTTGACCGCATCGCCCCGCTGGTGTCCGACCTGCGCGAAACGGGGCGCACGCGCGCGCCGGTGCGCCAGGCGATGCAATTGGTGGGCGAGGTTCTGGCCGCCCGCCACCGGGTCATGGCCAAGGTGCAGGCCGACGAGCGCCCCGATGTCCTATGGGACAATCCAGAACTGGACCGGCTCTACGCCCGGCTGGAGGCCGAACACGAACTGGACGACCGCGCCGAGGTGCTGGAGCGCAAATTCGTGGCACTGGGCGATTTTGCCGAAGTGCTGCTCAACATCATTCAGGACAAGCGGGCCTTCCGGCTGGAACTGGCGATCATCGCCTTGATCGCGTTTGAAATCGTACTGGCACTGTTCAACATGCATTGGCGATAGGGCGCGCCACACCGACCTATATTATTGCAATTTCATGACAATTTCTTGAAATCCGGCGCAATTTATTTTTGCGCGCGCCCTGTCCCCCTTTCCCCGCTCCTTGCGTCTTCCCCAACGTCACTATCGTGCAAGGGGTTTTGCAATGCGTTCGGTTCACCATCTTCCTCGTCCTTCCCAAATGGTCATCGCGGCGGCTCTGGGCCTTGCCCTTATGCCCGCCGCCGCGTCTGCCGAAGAAGCCGCGGCCAAGGAGGCCTCAGCCGATGAGGCGGGCACCATCGTCGTGCGCGGCTTTGGCCAGTCGGTAAAAAATGCCATCGATATCAAGCGCCGCGCCTCGGTATCGCTCGATTCCATTCTGGCCAGCGACATCGCTTCCTTTCCCGACACCAATCTGGCCGAGGCGATTCAGCGCGTGCCAGGCGTGGCCATCACCCGCGATGCGGGCGGCGAAGGACGGCAGGTCTCGCTGCGCGGTTTCACGCCCGATTACACGCTGGTGCGCGTTGCGGGCATGACGGCCATTTCCACCTCAGGTTCGATTGACTCGCGCGGGGGCACATCCAATTCGCGCGCCTTCGATTTCAACCTGTTTGCCTCCGAACTCTTCACCCGCATCGACGTGCGCAAATCGGCCGAAGCCAGCGTCGAGGAAGGCGGCATCGGCGGCACCATCGATCTGCACACCGCCCGCCCGCTCGATTATGCCAAGCCGCGTTTCGCGCTTTCGGGTCAGGGTTTCTACAACAGCTATGCCAAGGATGTGGCGCCGCGCGTGGCGGGCCTTGCCAGTTGGCGCAACGAGGAAGGCACGCTGGGCGCGCTCGTCTCGGTCGCCTATTCACAGCGCAATGTGGTGGAAAAGGGCTTTTCGACCGTGCGCTGGGCCACGGGCGGGTGGAACCTCAACAATGTCTCTCCTTCCGTCGATCCGGCGATCACCTCGCGGCTGAATGCCGGGGCGGCCAATCCCGATACGCTCTATTTCCCGCGCTATCTGCGCTATGATCTCTATGCCATCCGGCAAAAGCGGCTGGGCGTGACGGCGGCCTTCCAGTTCCATCCCAGCAGCGACCTGCAATTCGATCTCGACCTGCTTTATGGCCGTTTGCGCAACACACGCGATGAATATCACCTCGACAGTAATTCGTGGAACAACAGCGGGGCGCTGGGCCGCACCACAGTGTCGGCACTGGGCGTGACGGGCAATCAGATCACCAGCGGCACTTTCGGCAATGTCTGGGTGCGTTCCGACACGGGCCGCTATGAGGCACGCAACGATTATTATCAGGCCGCCTTCAACGCCAAGGCGCGCATCACCGACCGCCTGACCGCCGATGCCCTGATTGGCTATCAGATGGCCCAATATGACAACCAGCGCACCGAGATCTATTACACCCGCGGCGACACGACCCATACCGCCGGCGGATCGGCCCTGAGCTTTGATTTCAGCCAGAACCCCAATCTGCCGGTGCTGACCTATGGTTTCGACATCACCAGCCCGAACAGCTATATCTTCAACCTGCTGCGTTTGCAGACCCAGCATGTTCTGCACAACAATGCCGAGGCCAAGCTCAACCTGCACTTTGACGTCAACGATCACATCAAGCTGCATTTCGGCGGCATCTACACGCGCCAGATGCTGAACCAGCGCTATTACACACTGGATGTGACCAGCGGCGTAGCCAATTCCGCGCCCGCCACGGCGCTGACCACCATGCCTTATAATTATGCCGATGGGCTGGGCGTGTCGGGCCTGCCCGCGACGTGGGCGGCGCCCGATCTCAATAATGCGCGTTCCAGCATGAATGCCGATTCCTATGCCCTTGCCATGGATCAGGCCAGCACCGCGCGGATCATCGAAAAGGTTTCGGGCGGCTATGTCGAGGGCGATTACCGGGGCAGCCTGCTGGGCCATGATCTGCGCGGCAATCTGGGCCTGCGCGTGATGCATACGGCGATCACCTCGCGGGGCTATATCGGCGGACTCTGGGTCTCGCAGGGCAGCGGCTATACCGATCTCCTGCCCTCGCTCAACGCCGTCTGGGGGCTGAGCGACAGGTTCCAGCTGCGCCTTGCCGCCGATCGCAACCTGTCGCGGCCGACGCTGGGCAATCTGATGATCTCCGGCTCGGTCGATGCCAACAACCGCATCATCCGTCAGGGCAATCCCAATCTCAAACCCTTCCGCGCGGATTCGCTCTCGCTCTCGGCCGAATATTACCTCTCGGCCCGCACGCTGCTGGCCGTCACGCCGTTCTACAAGCATATCGAGAGCCTGATCATCAGCAGCTATGATTACCCGACCTATGCCTCGACCGGCCTGCCGCTTGGCCTGCTCAACGTGGCCACGACCAGCAATTCGCCCGGCGATGTCTTTACCCGCCAATGGTATTCGAACGGGCAACAGGCCAATGTGAAGGGCGTCGAACTGACCGCCAATGTCGGTTTCGACTTCCTGCCCGGATTGTTGAAAAACACCGGGCTTCTGGCCAATTACACCTATGCCGACGGCACGGCCACCTATACCAACGCCACCACCGGCAAACCTTTCATGGCCACATTGCCGCAACTGACGCGCCACTCGGCCAATGCGACCATCTATTACACCGATGCGAAATTCGACGCGCGCGTGTCGGTGTCCTACCATGGCCGCTATCTGACCGATCTGCCCGCGGCCAATGCCAATGATCTGGGCGGCTATAATCCGCGCACCCAGATCGACGCATCGCTGCGCTACAACATCACGCCCAATGCGGCGATCACGCTCGATGCGGTCAACCTGAACAATGCGGCCGATTCGCAATATGTCGGCAATGTGGCCGACAATTCGAACCGCGTTTACACCTATCTGAAGAGCGGCCGCTCGCTGATGGTGGGCGCGCGCATCACCATGTAAGGGATAGGGCGGGGCGGTGATGTCCGCCCCGTTTCATACAGTTGAAACACATCCCCGATAGCCGCGCCCCAACAGCGGCATCGGCCCGGAACAGGGGCCGCCAGCAAGGGTCGATATGGCAAGCGGCGCGGACAGATATGGCGCAGGTGACGGCGCGGGCGCTCTGCTCGGGTCGATCACGCATGCCATGGCGCGGTTGCGCCGCTATGTTCACGCGCATATGGCCAACCGCGCCGATGCAGAGGATATTGTGCAGGAAAGTCTGGCCCGAACCCTTCGGCGCGCGGGCGAGGCGGGCCTTGGCGAACAGGGCATCGCCCGCCCCGACCATTACGCCATCGGCATCGCGCGCAATCTGATGGCCGATCATGCCCGCCATGCTGCCATGGCCGGAGAATGCGCGATCGACGAGGCCATGCCCTGCGCCGCCCCCCTGCCCGACCAGCATCTGCAGCACCGCCAGAGGCTGGCCCTGTTCACTGCCACGCTGGAGGCGATGCCCCCGCTGCGCCGCGAGGTGTTCCGCCGCCGTCGCCTGGAAGGGCAGAGCCGCGAGGATATCGCGCAGGCGCTGGGTCTTCAGCCGGAGGCAGTCAAGAAGCATATCAACCGCGCGATGGCGCAACTGGCGCGCGCCCTGTCCGAGGCGGAGACCGATTTGGGCAGGTCCGAGGTGGAGGATGCCCGATGAACGGCCGCGATCCCTATGAGGAGGCCGCCGACTGGCTGGATGACGCCGACAGCTGGGATCATGCCCGCCGGGCCGGTTTCCTCGACTGGCTGGTGCGCGATCCGGCCCATGTCGAGGCGGCCCGCGCGGTCGCGCGGGTGATGGATGATCCGGCCGCGACGCAGGCTTTGCAGGCCTTGCCCGCCTTTCCGGCCAATGACATCGAAACGCCCGGCCGGCGCCATGGCCGGGGGCGTAAGGCGGCGGCCATGGCGGCCGGCGTGGCGGCGCTGGCCCTTGGCCTTGGGGCCGGATGGGGCGCATGGCGCTTGACGCCCGTCGCCCCGCCGCCGCAGCATTTCGCCACCGGCCTTGGTCAGGACATGGCATCGCACCTGTCCGACGGATCGGTGCTGCATCTTGATCCGGCCACCACGCTCGACGTGCGTATGTCACCCGGTGCCCGCCGCCTGCATCTGGCGCAGGGCCGCGCCTTGTTCGAGGTGGCCCATGCGCCCGAAAGGCCCTTTACCGTGGAGAGCGGCCCCATGGCCGTCACCGCCATCGGCACAGTCTTTTCCGTGGACAACAGCCCGGCGGGTCAGGGCCTGCGCGTCGAACAGGGCCGGGTGCGGGTCGTCATCGAGGGGCTGGAGCAGCCGCTGATGGTCGGCGCGGGTCAGGGGCTGATGCTGGACAGGGCCGATCATGTGCTGCGCTTCACCTTTCGCCCCGATCCGGTGCAGGCCGCCGACCCGCAATGGCTGGTGGCCGATCATGAAAGACTCGACGCGCTGGTCGCCCGGCTTCAGCGCCACAGCGCCGCGCCGCTGGTGCTTTCGCCGCAACTGGCCGGTGAACCGATCAGCGGGCGGTACAGAAGCCACGATCCGCTGGGCAGCCTGCGCCTGATCGCGCTGGCGCATGGCTGGCGGGTGATGCCCGATGGCGCGGGCTGGCGCATGACGCCCTGAATGTGGCTGCTGCTGGCCAGCATGGCGGCCGGTGGCGGCGTCGGGATTGGCGGCGTCACGAGTGGCGGGCCGGTCCTGCAACGCGCGGTCCGGGCGGGCCCGGCGGCGCAGGTGCTGGTGGAGGCGGCCGCGGCGGGGGGCGTGGCGATTGCGCTGGACCCGCGCGATGTGGCGGGGCGGCAGTTGCCCGCGCTGCGCCGGGGCGAGGCTTTGCGGCGGGCGCTGGCGCGGATCTGTCCGGCGGCGGGGCTGGTCTGCCGGGTGGAGCCGATGGGCGTGGTGGTACGCCGGGCGCCTGCCCCGCCCCGCCCGCGAGCCGGTCCCACGCCCGCCTCGCCGGCCGAAAGCGTGATCCTGGTCACCGGGCGCCATGGCGCGGGGGTCATGCTGGAAAGCGAACGCTCCTTCTCGCTCTCGCGCCTGTCGCCCGAAAGTCTGCGCCGCTGCCCGCCCCTGACCATGGCCGATATGCTGGTGTCGATCCCCGGCCTGTGGATCGACACCAGCGCGGGCACAAGCGCCAATATCGCCCGGCTGCGCGGCATTCCGATGGACGGCTATACCGCCATGGCGGTTGAGGAGGACGGGCTGCCGATCCAGCACAGCAGCCTGCCATGGACCGACATCGACCAGTTCATGCGGCCCGACATCATGCTGGAAAGCGTCGATTATGTGCGCGGCGGGCCGTCGGGCGTGCTGGCATCCAATGCGCCGGGGGGCGTTCTCGACCTGCATCTGCGCCGCCCGCCCGATCATCCCTCGGGGGAAATGCGCGCTACCGGAACCGATTACGGTCTGGCCCGACTGGACGGCTGGGTGGGCGCGCCCTTGGGGGAATGGCGCAGCATGGCGGGCGGCTATATCGCGCGCGATCCCACGCTGCGCCATATCGCCCAAACGCTGGGCGGCGGCCAGCTCCGCCTGCGCGGCGAGCGCGATCTGCCCCATGGCCGCCTGACCCTGACGGCGCGCTATCAGGATGACGCCAGCCTCAACACATCCTCCTATCCGATGGTGCTGCGCGACGGGCAATGGTCGGCGCTGCCCAGTTTTGACCCAAGGCGGGGGTCATGGTTCGGGCCGGATTTCAACAATGTCCGTTTCATCACAGCCGATGGCGGCGTGATCCGCCCGGTGGGGCGCAACAATCGCAACCGCGCCTTCGACCTGTCCGCCGCGCTGGCCTCGGGGGGATGGACCGCGCGCCTGCGCCTGCGCCGGTCGGATACCCAGCGCAATGCCATCCTGTCGAGCGGGCCGCCCGTGAGCGCGGCCGATTTTGTCGGGGCGCAGGGCGGGCATTACAGCCTGCGCCGCAGCGATGGCGCCTTCCTCTCCCCCGCCGCGCTGGTCGAGGTGGTGCAGCCCGCCAGCGCCGCGGTGCAACTGGATGAAATGATCGTGCAGGTCGAGCGGGCGCAGACATGGGGTTCGCACAATCTGGCGGGCGGCCTCTATACGCTGGTCAACCGCTGGCGCTATCAACGCATCGTGGCGCGGGCGCTGGTCGAGGCGCGATCGCAGGGCCTGCTGGTCGATGCGCTGGACGCGCAGGGCGGCCCCGCCTTGACCGATGGCGGCTATCTTTCGCGCGCTTCTACATGGGAACAGACCACCGGGCGCACCGCAGGCCTTGCCGCCTATGCCAGCGACGAATGGCGGATCGCGCCGGGATGGCGGGTGGATGCGGGGCTGCGCCATGAATGGGAGGTACTGCGCGGCACGGTGGGCATCGCGCGCACTTTGGATCTTTCCACCCCTGCGGGCATCGCCAACCGCGCGGCGCAGATCGACAGCGGGCAGAGCGCCGCCTATGCTGACAGCTTTGCCGCCACCAACGCCACCATCGCCCTGCATTGGCAGGCCCGGCCCGAGCAGCTTGGCCTGTTCGCGCGGGCCAGCATCGGCCATGTCCTGCCCTCGGTCGGCGCCTATCGCACCAGCGCGGCGCCCGCGGCCGCCCATGCGCTCGACGTGGCCGAGGCCGAGGCGGGCGTGGTGCTCACACAGGGGCGCGTCCGGCTGGGGCTGACAGGATTTGCCAACCGGTTTCGCGGGCTGGATGTTTCGGCCAGCATGATCGACGCCGCATCGGGCGCAATCACGCTGGTGCCGCGACAGGCTTCCTCGCACAATCTGGGCATCGAAGCCGAGGCGCGCTGGCCGCTGACCGCTTGGGTGCAGGCACAGGGCGCGATGACATGGCAGCAATCGCGCCTGTCGGATTATCCCGGTTACGACGGCCATGTGCCCCAGCGCGTGCCCGACATCATGCTCCATGGCGCGCTGGACATCTCACCGCCGCGCGGGCCGTGGCATCTGGGGCTGGCGATGACCGCGATGGGGCGGCGCTTTGCCGATGACGCCAACAGCCTGCGGCTGCCGCCCTATGTGGTGATGGGAGTGCAGTTCGGGTGGGATCTGGGCCAAAGGAGCGGGCGGATCGAGGGCGAGATCAGCAATCTGACCGATGCCGTGGCCGTGATGCAGGGCGATGCGATTGCCGGCGATGGCGCGGCGGGGCCCTATGCCGTCGGCCGCGCGCTGGCGGGCCGGACCCTGCGTTTGTCCTATACCGTCGGGCTGTAAAACGCCCCGCGCATAGGACTGCGGTTGCTGCATTGCAGCATTTTGGGGCCTGACAAAAGGCCCGTCCCCGCCTATATAGGGATTTGCCTTTGCCGCATTGCATTGCGGCCCCCCATGATGAAAGGCCCCACCCATGAGCGCCCCTGCGCTGAAATCCGCCGCGATCGGCTTTGTCCCGGCCGATGGCACCTCCCGTTCCTCGCCCGTCGCCCTTGTGCATCTGGCGCTGGCCATGGGCGGATTTGCCATCGGCACCACCGAATTCGCCACCATGAGCCTGCTGCCCTATATGGCCGACGGGCTGCATGTCGATGCGCCCACGGCGGGCCATGTGATCAGCGCCTATGCGCTGGGCGTGGTGGTGGGGGCGCCGCTGCTGGCGGTGCTGGGGGCCAATCTGGCGCGGCGGACGCTGCTGATCGCGCTGATGGGCCTGTTCGGCCTGTGCAACGCGCTGTCGGCGCTTGCGCCCGATTATCACTGGATGCTGCTGTTCCGCTTTCTCTCGGGCCTGCCGCATGGGGCCTATTTCGGCGTGGCCGCGCTGATGGCGGCTAGTCTGGTGCCGCCGGAAAAACGTACACAGGCGGTGGGCTATGTCATGCTGGGCCTGACGGTGGCCACGATCATCGGCGTGCCCACGGCCAGCGTGCTGGGCCAGTCGGCCAACTGGCGCTGGGGCTTTGGCGTAGTGGCGGTGCTGGCGCTGCTCTGCGCCGGGATGGTGGCGCGCTTTGCCCCGCATGACCGGCCCGCGGCCGGGGCCAGCCCGATGCGCGAACTGGGCGCGCTGGCGCGGGGTCAGGTGTGGCTGACGCTGGGCATTGGCGCGATCGGCTTTGGCGGCATGTTCTGCGTCTATACCTATATCGCCTCGACGCTGATCGAGGTCACCCATGCCTCCAAAGCTGCCATCCCGCTGATTTTCGCGATTTTTGGCGCGGGGATGACGCTGGGCAATATCATCGCGCCACGCTTTGCCGACCGGACGCTGATGCCCACGGCGGGCGGCCTGCTGGTGTGGAGCGCGGTGTGGCTGGCGATCTATCCCTTTGCCGTGGGGCACGTCTGGGCGGTGGCGGTGGTGGTCTTTGCCATCGGCATCGGCGGGGCGCTTGGCTCGGTGCTGCAAACGCGGCTGATGGATGTCGCGGGCGAAGCGCAGACCCTGGCGGCCGCGCTCAACCATTCGGCCTTCAACATCGCCAATGCGCTGGGCCCGTGGATGGGCGGGATGGCGATTGCGGCGGGCTATGGCTGGGCTTCGACCGGCTTTGTCGGGTCGGGGCTGGCGCTGGCCGGGCTGGCCATCTGGGCCTTGGCGGCTCGTGCGGCGCGGCGGCCATCGCCAGTTTCAGGTCCTTGAGCATCAGCGCCGTGGCAAACCGCCCTGATACCCATTGCCCGCAGAGCCCTACCCGTGGACATGGTGGATGAAGCTGATGACGCCGGTGGCCGCCGAGAACATCCGCAAGGTCTATGATGCGGGCGGCGGCGTGGCGATCGGCACCGATCAGTCGTTTGGCCCGGCGGTGCATCGCGAGATGGAACTGCTTGAGCAGCAGGGCATCGCGCCCGCCGCGATGCTGCGTGGCCGGGCGGCGGATCTGGGCAGTGTCGAGAGCGGGAAACTGGCCGATGCGGTGCTGCTCTCGGCCGATCCGGCGCGCGACATCCACAATGCCAAGGCCATCGTGGCGGTCATCAAACAGGGCGTGCTGGTCGATGAGGACAGGCTGCCCCTGCCCGGCGGCGGGCGCGGATTACGCCGCCCCTTGCGGTGAGCGCCCCCATCAGCGCGCCAAGGCCAGCAATTGCAGCTCCCACCCGATGTTTCGTTGCAGCAGGTCCGCCTCTGCCGGGACAAGCTGTCGGCTGTCGAGCAGATCATCGCGCAGACCCGTCAATATGGCGGCGCGAGCCCTGCCATACTGTTCATCGGGCACAAAGGCATACTCCTGACGGATGCCCGCGGCGTACCACGCATAGATGTCGGGATCGTCATGCCACAGGATGCTCAGATCGGCCTTCAGCACAAGGTTGACGGCCTCGTCCCCCGGCGTCCCGCTGTCCCGGAAATGGTGGCCCTTGGTAGCCGCGATCATGGTTGAAACCAGCAGCCGGTCGAGCGCGCCGGGCGGCGTGAATGTGTTGGCAACCGACTGGAACAGGGCCTTGGACTGTTCCTCGTTGTCGGCGCGGGCCGGATCATAGATGATGTCATGAAACAGCGTGGCAGCCGTCATTTCGGGCGCCATGACATGATCATCCGGGATTTGCCGCAGCATGAGATCGACGTGGCGAAGCGTATGGTAGTGACGATGCGGTTCGCTATGATGGTCGATGATCATCGCGCGGGTCCTGCCGCCGATGTTCAGCCGGTCGAAAGCGGTGATCAGCCATGGATGGTCGGGCATGCTCTGGCCTCCGGAGGCCAGACTAGATGGATGGAAACAACAGTGCAACCGCCGGTGATGCCATGAGCGTCTATGTCGACAGCGCCATTCACGCCCTGCGCGGGCGGCTGATGTGTCATATGTTCTCGCCGGATCTGGACGCGTTGCATGCAATGGCGCGACGCATCGGGATCGAGCAGCGGTGGTTTCAGGATCCGCTGACCATGGCTGTCTCATGGCCCCATTACGATCTCGACCAGACGCGCCGGGCCGTCGCCGTAGAACTGGGCGCTGTTATCTGCGACAGATATCAGACCGTGGCCATGGCCGCGATCATTCAAGGCAGGCCCGACAAATTGCGGCGCATCCGCGCACTGGCCGATCCGGGCCGCGCCTTTACCCCCGCGCGTCACGTCCCGGAATGGCTGGCCGAGCAGGGATTTGCGCAAGCATGGGATTGGTAGGCGGCCCGGCGCAGGCCGCGCGTTCCGCCCAGACCGCCAATGCCATGGTCGAGCAGACCCGCAAAAGCGCCGAGCAATCAGGCGATGTCGTATCGCGCGCGGTCGAGGCCATGGGGGCGCTCGAAGCATCCTCGCGCGAGATTTCGGACATCATCAGCGTGATCGACGCCATTGCATTTCAGACCAACCTGCTGGCGCTCAACGCCGGGGTGGAGGCCGCGCGCGCGGGCGATGCTGGGCGCGGTTTTGCCGTGGTCGCCTCCGAAGTGCGCGCTCTGGCCCAGCGCAGCGCCGATGCCGCCAAGGACATCAAGTCGCGCATCCAGGGTTCGGCCGTTCAGGTGGAAAACGGCGTCCGTCTGGTGATGGAAACGGGCAATGCCCTCTCGCGCATTGCATCGGGCGTGGGCGAGATCAGCGATCAGCGGCATGGTCAACGCCATTGCCAGCGATACGAATGAACAGGCAGGCAAGCTGCAAAGGGCCAATCAGACCGTCGCGGAAATGGGGACCATCGCCCAAAGCAATGCAGCCATGTCGGAAGAGACATCGGCCGCCGCGCGCGGGCTGAGCGAACAATCCGACACGCTGATCCGCGAGTTGCAGCAGTTCCACACCGGACGCCCCGCCCATGCCGAAGCGCAGCGCCAAAGGCGGTGGGCGGCCTGATCGCCGCAGGGATCAAAGCGCGGCCTAATTGACGCCGCGGCTTTGGCCCTGCCAGAACTCGGCGCGCATCGCCTTCTTGTCGAATTTGCCCACCGGGGTGCGCGGCAGGCTTTCGCGAAAGAACACATGTTTGGGCGCTTTGACGCTGCCCAGCCGCGCCTTGCAATGGGCCATGATGGCGGCGGCATCGGGCGCCTTTGCCGGATCGGCCACCACCAGCACGCTGACCGCCTCGCCCCATTTTTCATCCGGGATGCCGATGGCGGCGCATTCATGGACACCCGCCATTTCGGACACCACAGCCTCCACCTCGCTGCAAAAGACGTTGAAACCGCCGGTGACGATCATGTCCTTCTTGCGGTCGACGATGTAGAAAAAGCCGTGCTCGTCGCGGCGGCCAATGTCGCCGGTGTGATGCCAGCCATGGGTGCGGACCTCGGCGGTGGCCTGCTCCATCTCGAAATAGCCGTCGCAAACGATGCCTCCGCGCCCGACGATCTCGCCCACCTCGCCTACAGGCAATAACGCGCCATCGTCATTCATCAATTCGACGCGCACAGACATCGTGGCCCGCCCGCAACTGGCCAACCGCTCAGGGTGATCGCCGGCAGCGGCGGCCGCCACGATTTCGGGCGGCAGCCATGTGGCGATGAGATGGAATTCGCTCTGTCCATAGGATTGGCACAGGCAAGGGCCAAAGACCTCCACCGCCTGCCGCAGCTTTTCCGGGCTGCAGGCCGAGCCCGCCAGCAGAAAATAGCGCATGCTTGAATAGTCATAGTCGCGCACCTCGGGATGGGCCAGCATCGAATAGAGCGCCGTGGGCGGCAGAAACATATGGGTGACGCGATGAGTCTGAATCGCCTCCATCACCGCATGAGCGTCAAAGGCGGGCAGCATCACGACCGTTGCCCCCATGGCGATGCCCGCCAGCGCGAAAGGCCCCGCCGCATGGGACAAGGGCGCGGTGGCGAGGAACACCGGCACATCTTCGACCGCCATCAACATGGCGATGCTTTCCAGCATCGTGCCCCAACTGCGGTTGAGCGCGCGCACTCCTTTGGCCGGGCCGGTGGTGCCGCCCGTGGCGATGATCGCGCAGAGTTCGCGGTCACCGCCATCCGGGCTGCCCAGATCGGGAAAAGACGGCGCATCGGCGGGCAGCATGAAGCCGTCGAGCGAGGGATTGCCCGCATCGGGCGCATCGAGACAGATCAGATGCCGGATCGAGGGCACCTGCCGCGCGGCCTCATGCGCCTCGGCCGAGAGGCTGGAATGATAGAACAGCCACCCCGCGCGAACATAGCGCAGATAGGCAATCGTATCGGGCAGCGCGTTGCGGGTGTTAACCGGGATCCACACCGCGCCTGCCCGCCAGAGCGAAAGCATCGCCGTCAGCACGCCCGGATGGTTGGGCGACATGATCGCCACGGCCTCCTGCCGCTGCAGCCCCGTCGCCGCCATGGCGCCCGCCAGTCGGTGCGTCATCCGCTGCATCGCGGCATAGGTGATCGCGCCCTGCTCGGTTTCCAGCACGGCGCGGTCGGGATAAAGCGCGGCGGATTTGTCGAAATAGTCAATGTTGCGCATGGGCCTGCTATCCAAACGGGTTGATCAGCACCTTGCAGTCATGGGTGCGCCGCCGCAGCGCCTCGAAACGCTCCGGCGTGGCGGCCAAGGCAATCGTGTCGGACACGAGATGGCGCGGCTCGGGCGCACCGCTGCACAGGGCGTCGAGCGCGGCCTCATATTCCTGCCGGTGGAAGAAAGCCGAGGTGACCAGCCGCACTTCCTTCGACAGCATGGCAAAGGAATTGAACGTGTCGGGCTGGGTGCAAAGGCCCAGCAGCAGAATCGTGCCGCGCGGGCGGACCTGCTCAACCGCCTGCGCGATCAGGCCGGGGCGGCCCACGCATTCGATCACCACATCGGCCTTGCCGCCCAGCGCCCGCTCCGCCGCCCCGACCGGATCGTCGGGTTCGGCGACAAAGCCGGTCGCCCCCATCGCCAGCGCGCGCTCGGCCTGAAACAGGGCGACATCCTGCACCAACACCGCGCCCGCCCCGCGTCGCCGCGCCCAAAAGGCGGCGGCAAGCCCGATCGGCCCGCCGCCCAGCACCAGCATCTTGTCGCCGGTCTTCATCCCCGACAGATTGATGCCATGCAGCGCCACGGCCAATGGCTCGATGATCGCGCCATCGGCCAGGCTGGCGCTTTTGGGCAGGCGCACGCATTGGTTGGGCCGCGTGACGGCATATTCGGCATAGCCGCCGCCCTGCAGCCCGAAATGCTCACACCACGCCACCTCACCCGCCACGCAGGCGGGGCAATGGCCGCAGCTTTTAAGCGGGCTGACCGCGACGAGGTCACCCGTGGCAAAACCCTCGACATCCTTGCCCAGCGCCACGACTTCGCCCGCGAATTCATGGCCCAGAACGCTGCCCGCAGTCATCCCATAGGCCGGGTCCTCCGTCATATGCAGATCCGACCCGCAAATGCCGCAGCGTCCGACCTTGACCACAATCTCACCCGCGTCCGGCGTGGGATCGGGCAAGGTTTCGAGCGCCAGCGGCCTGTGCAGCCCCTGCATCACGACTGCACGCATCAGACCACGCCCCTTTTAGACGTAGAGCTTGGGATTGATGGCGATGCCATTGTCCCGGCAATAAGTCTCATAGTGGTTGATGAACCACCACACATCGGCGGTGTCGACCAGATTGGCCTGATCGTCGAAGAAGTCGATCGGGCCCTGCATCCAGCCGAACAGCTTGCACCCTTCGGGATGCTCGGTCACCAGCGTGTGGCTTTCGCCCGGCACTTCGAGGATGAGGCCGCCCGGCGTGGCGGTCCAGTCATATTCCAGATAGCGCACACTGCCTTCGAGACAGACCATGGTGATCGTGCCGCGATGCAGATGGGTGCCGATCACCCCCGGCCCTTTGACCCACAGGATGTTCGAAAACAGATTTTGCCGCACGTCAAAGGCCAGATGCTTGATCGCGGCATGTTCGCCAAAGGGCACCCAGGGGCTGTCCACATCGGTCTGCGCATCGATATAGCGCCCGCCGGGGCTGAGGCGATCAACCAGGGCCTTGTGGGGGAATTTCACATCGACAATGGCGGCCTTGTTCGAAGGCGGCGCGGTCATAACGGCCATGGCAATTCTCTCCTTTATAATTTTGTCTGTGATACATACTAATGCGCGGTCTGGCCGCCGTCGATCACAAATGTGGCACCATTGATGAAACTGGCCCCATCGCTGCACAGATGCAGGACGGTGGGGGCGATTTCCTCGGGCTGGGCGGCGCGGCCCGAGATGTTTTGCGCGAAAAACATGTCGGTAAAGGCGTTGCTTTCCGCCCAATGGCGGGTCATCGGCGTGACGACAAAGCCGGGCGCGATGCAATTGGTGCGGATGCCAACCCGCGCATATTCCACCGCCGCCGCCTTGGTCAGGCCCGCCACGGCATGTTTCATCGCGCAATAGGCGCTCATATTGGGATCGGCGATCACCGCCCCCACGCTGGCCGTATTGACAATCGCCCCTCCGCCTACGGTCAGAAAGTGGCGGATTTCGGCCTGCATAGCATAGAACACGCCCTTGAAATCAACATCAATGGCCAGATCCAGTTCCTCCGGCGTCACCTCATGAATCGGGCGCTGGGGCGGCAGAACACCGGCGTTGTTGAACGCGCAATCCATCCGCCCGAAATGGGACAGGCAAGCCTTGACCAACGCCTCAACCGCCGCCGGATCGCGGACATCGGTATGGCAAAACTCCGCTCTGCCCCCCGCCGCCGCGATCATTTCGCGCGTTTCCTGCGCGCGCGGGTCGATGTCCCCGATCATCACACCGGCCCCCTCGGCGGCAAAGGCCAGCGCGGTGGCCTGCCCGATGCCCGTGGCCGCGCCCGTAATCAGCACGGCCTTGCCGTCAAACCGCGCGCCCATCATGCGATCCCCGATTTGCCGGGGGCAAGGATGTGGTTGGGATCAAGCGCCTGTTTGATCGCGGCATTCACCGCGCGGTTGGTCTCGCCATATTGCGCCGCCACCAGATCCATGGCGTGAACCCCGGTGCGATAGGAGCACCAGCCGCGATCACCAAAGCCGGTGACGAGTTCGCGATAGCAATCATCGGCGCGCTTTTCCTCGGCCGGGTCGCTCTTGTCATACAGCAGCGCGATGATGTGGTGCAATTCGCGCATGCCCACGGCAAAGGCGGCGGTATAGTCAAAGCCGTGACGCGCAAGGATCTGTTTGGCCAGATCGATCTGCCCCTGCGTCTCGCTGCCTTTGGCCGGGGCCACGGGCGCAAACCAGGCAAGGCCCCCGCCCGCGCCCTTCCACCGCGCAAGGCCCACTTCCTCAAGGCTGAGGCCGCCGCGCATCAGCGTGGCGTGGTGGTGGAACCACGGGTTGTCCTTCATCTGCTCCTGCGTCATCACATCGCCGTCGATGGCGGCAAAGGCGCCCCGGATGATGCGCTCGCTTTCGGCCACCTGCGCGGGGGTGCCGTAAAGCGCGATATAGGTGTTCCACATGCCCAGATCATGCTTTGCGGCGAATTGGGCGATTTCCTCATCGCTGACCTGTGCGGGTTTGGTTGTCACTTCGCCGCGCCGGTGGAACATGGCCAATTGATAGGCCGCCCCCATCATCAGCACCACATTGGGCACAATTCCGGCAATGCGCAAAGGCCGCATGGCGTCGGTAATGCGCGCCACATCCTCCATCTTTTTGTGGCGCACCACCAGCGGTTTATAGACCGGCGGCGCGGGCATCAGCCACAGGCCCATTTTCGTCACCACGCCAAAATTCGACTGGGTGAAAATGCCGTCCAGATAAGGCCCATAGCCCCATTTGAACGCCTGCCATGCGCTGGGGTTCTTGGTGCTGCCCATGCCGGTTTTCAAAATGTCGCCATTGGCCATGACGACCTCCATGCCGCATTGCACCATGAAATGCTCGCCATAGGGCGTATAGCCGACGCCCCGGTCCAGCGTGTTGCCGACCGGGCCGACAATCGGGCCGACCGTGGGCACATCGATCCACAGCGGGATATTGTGCTCGTCCAGATAGTCGCGCAACTGCTGATAGGTGACGCCCGGTTCGACCAGCGCGGTGCACAGCTCGGTATCGACCGAGAGGATGCGGTTCATGCGTTTCAGGTCAAGGATGATCTGGCCTGGCGCGGCTGTCGTGGTGCTGCCATAGCCCATATTCTTGCCGGTGCTGACCGGCCAGACAGGCTGGCGATATTGGTTGGCGATTTTGAGGATCGCCTGCACCTGTTCGACATTTTCCGGCGCCACCGCGCCCACCGGCGCATGGCGGCCCGTGGGGTCGGGCGTATAGCTTTTCGACCATGGCCGCAGGCTCTCGGCATCACCCGCCACCCAAGCATCGCCCACCACGGCGCGCATGGCCTTGAGCGCGGCGGCCAGATCAGCCTTGCTGACGCCCGGCGCAAGAACAGCGCCCTGCGCCATCGCCTGTCCGGCAATACCAATGGTCGCCGCCACGCCCGCGCCCAGCAATCCGCGTCTGTCGATGGTCGCCCCGCTCATTGGCCGTGCTCCTTGATGTCTTTGGGGGCCTTGGAAATCCATGCGGCCAGTGCGTCGAGTTCGCCGGGCGAGATTTCGGTGGGGCGCATCGCGGGCATTCCGTTGCGACCCGCGCGCACCATCGCCTGAATATATTCAACCGGCAGTTTGCGGCCCAAAATGATCGGCCCCACATTGTGGCCGTGGCAATAGGCGCAGACGCTGGCGTAAGTTTTGGCCGGGGGCCGCTGCGCCAGCGTCTGGCCCAATGCCTGGCCCGTTTGCGCCGAGGCGGGGGCCGCCAGCAGCATCAGCGGCAACAATGCCCAGCGCCTCATTTGAACCTCCCCAGCATCATGCCGCCGTCGATCACCACATGGGCGCCGGTCATGTAATCGGAGGCATCGCTGGCCAGCAGCAGCGCCAGCGGCTTCATCTGCTCGGTTTCGGCCACGCTGCCCAAGGGCACGATGGCGTCCCATGCCGCGCGCACCGTAGGGTCTTTCTTGAGCCAGCCCCCGCCGATATTGGTGACGAAAGGCCCCGGCGCGATGGCGTTGATGCGGATGCCGAATTCGGCAAGTTCCAGCCCCAGCGCCCGCACCATATGCAAAATGCCCGCCTTGGCAGGCATATAGGGCAGGCCGACAATCGGCTCGGTGACAAGGCCCGCATTGGAGGCCGTGGCGATGATCGCGCCGCCGGCGCGGCCATTGGCGCGGCCCGGCTGCTTCATGATCCGCACGGCATGGCTGATCGTATAGAACATGCCGGACAGATTGACCGCAATCGACTTGTCCCAGCGTTTGGGATCATAGGTATCGACCTGTCCATCGGGGTTGCGATGGCCTTGCGGGTTCCAAAAGCCCGCCCCGGTGTCGATCCCGGCATTGGCAAAGCAAATGTCCAGCCCGCCGAACGCCTCGGCGTGTTCGTCGAACACGCGGGCCACGGCGTCGCTGTCGGACACGTCGAGCGCGACCGCACGCACGTCATGGCCCGCATCGCACAGGCGCTTTGCCTCGCGCTCGGCGCCGGCCAAGTCAATGTCGCTCAGCGTCACCGCCGCCCCGCCCTCGGCCATCGCCTCGACATAGGCAAGGCCGAGGCCGGATGCGCCCCCCGTAACCAGAGCGCTGCGGCCCGCGACCGAAAATCTGTCCAGAATTGCCACTGTGCCTGATCCTTCAAAGATAGAGCGCGGGGTTGATGGGAATGTTGTTTTCGCGGCAATAGGTCTGGTAGTGGTTCATGAACCACCACACATCGAGCGTTTCGACATGCTTGCCATCGGCGTCGTAAAACTCGTTGGCGCCCTGCATCCAGAACAGGGCCTTCATGCCGTCCGGATCATCGGTCACCAGCGTATGGGCGGTGCCGGGGGTTTCGGTGATGAAATCGCCGGGGCGGCACACCCAGTCATATTCGAGATAGCGGAACGAGCCTTCCAGCCCGATGGCCCAGACCGGCCCGCGATGCTTGTGGGTGCCGATCACGCCGGGGCCTTTGATCCACAAAATGTTGCAATAAATGTTTTGCCGGACGTCAAAGGCCAGATGGCGGATCGCCGCGCCCTCGCCAAAGGGCACCCAAGGGCTTTCGCTCTCCTCGCGGCCGACATAGCTGCCTTCCACGCCCTTGTTCTTGATCAGATCGGCGTAAAGTTCCTCGACCTGCACGATCTTATAGGCCGAAGATGGCGGTGCTTTCATAGTGCCCATGGGCTGTTCCTCTTGTGGAGATTTATCGGATGAGCGTGTCGACATAGTCGGCGCCGATGCCGTTGGAGGCATAATGGGCGCGGGCCGCCGCGATGTAGTCGAAGACATCATAGTGGCCGGTGGTGTTGCCCGCTTCATCCAGCCACATCAGCGGGCCGGAGACGACGAAGAACACTTTCATCGGGTCGGCATGTTCATAGCAGACCAGCGTGTGGCTCTCGCCGGGGGTTTCATAGACGAAATCGCCCGCGGTGGCCGTCCACTCATGCTCCAGATAGGCCCATTTGCCGCTGATCGTATAGGCCCAGATCGGGTGCGGATGGTAATGGCGGTTCACCAGCCCCGCCTGCTTGCTCATCAGCACATCGGCCCACATGTTCTTGGACGGGCTGATCCACACCGGTTTGGACGAGACGGTCTCGCTGATCGGCACCCAGTAGCGTTCGTCGCCCTCGGCGATCTTGGGCAGATAAACTTCGGGCAGACCGCCCTCGCGAAAGACCTTTTCGACCGGCTTGATGTCTTTCCAGAATTCGCTGTGCGCTGTTTCGGGCATGGTCGCCTCCTTCAAGGGAAAGGGCGCCGGACGGACGAGGCCCGCCCGGCGCAAGGCAGGGTCTCGATTAGAACTTGATGCCAAGCCGCGCGTACCATTCGGCGGGGCGGCTGTAGGTGCCGTAGATCTGGCCACCGGCATATTGCGCCTGACCCGTGGTCAGATAGCGCTCGTTGGTCAGATTGGTGCCGCCCACGGTCAGATCCCAGAACCCGCTGGGCGGCCTGTAGGTGGCGCTGGCGTTGATGACGGTGGTGGCGGGGCGGTCGAGCAGGAAGGTGCCTTCGGTGTCATTCTTCATCTTGTCGGTGAAGGTGACATCACCCAGCAGCACCAGCTTGCCATGCTTGCCCAGATCGGCCTCGTAACGGGGGCTGATGTTGATCTTGTATTTCGGGGTCTTGGGCAGGCTGGCGCCCGCAAACACGCCCGCCTGCGAGGCAGAGGCGGCCACCTGTGCCGGGCCGTCGACCGAGGTATAGACGGCATCGGTATAACCCAGCGATCCGGTCAGCGTCAGGCCCTGGGCAGGCGCGGCGGTGACTTCCAGCTCAAAGCCACGAATGCGCGCAACGCCCGCGTTCTGGATGGTGGGCGAAACGCCCTGCTGGAAATTGAGCTGGATGCCGGCGTAATCGGTCTGGAACACCGCGCCGTTGATCTGAAGGTGGCGGTCAAAGAACTGGGTCTTGGCGCCCAATTCATAGGTCGTGGCCTTTTCGGGACCAAAGCCGGGGGCATAGGGCAGCGGGTTGGACAGGCGCGTGGTCCAGCCGCCGGTCTTGTAGCCCTTGGACCAGCTGGCATAGAGCATGATCGCATCACTGGGGTGATATTGCAGGCCCACCTTGGGCGAGAAATTGTTGAAGCTCTTGTGCTGCTCGCCCGCGATGTAATAGCGCAGGGGCTGGCCCGGATTGGGGAAGTTGTTGTCGATGCGGCACTGGTTCGAGATCGGCGTCAGCGAGGCGCAATTGGGATCGCCGAAGAACTGGGCCAGCTTGTAGTTCAGACCGTTATTGTCCGACTGGAACCCCTCGAACGTCTTGCTTTCATGGGTATAACGCCCGCCAAGGGTGATGCCCAGTTGCTCGGTGATCTTATAGTCGGCCTGACCATAGAAAGCATAGTTCTTGGTGGAGAGGTTGTTGGGCCCGTCCACCTGCAGCAGGCCTTCGGCAAAGGTCACGTAATCATGCAGATTACCGCTTTCGGTGAAGTAATAGGCGCCCAGCACATAGTTGAGCTTTTTATCCATCGCCTTGCCGGTCAGTTGCAGCTCCTCGCTGAACTGCTTCTGGTTCATTTCAAAGCTGGTGTGCAGGAAATCGAGCGGCGAACCGTCCAGATCCATGCCCGCCTTCCAATGCAGTTCGCGATAGGCGGTCACCGACTTGATCGTCATGTTTTCGGCCAGATCGTAATCGATGGTGGCCGCCCCGCCATAGGACTTCATTTTCGAGAAATTGTTGCCGTTGGCATAGCTGGTGTCGATGCTGTTGGTCACAAAACGGTTGTCATAGGGCAGCCGGTTGTTGTTCGGATTGGCATCGGCATTGACGCCGTAAATCGAGGGCAGATCGACCACCGAATTGAGGCCGCCGCGATTGCCCACAAAGGCGCCTGACGGAGGCCCGCCGATGAAGCTGTCGCAAGGGCCGGTCACGCCGCCCACGGTCTGGGTGGGATTGCCCGCGATGGCGCAATTATAGGTGCCCGCAAACACCGCCGGAAAAGTGGCGATCAGCTTGTTGGCGATCTGGGATGTGTCGATATTGCTGTAATCGCCGCTGAGCGTCACGCGCAGCGCGCCGCCGTCATTGTAGCGCAACTTGCCGCGCAGGTTGTAATTGTTGTCGCCCCCTTCGGTGCCGTAACCGCTGTTGTAATATCCGGCCGCCTTGAACGAGGTGATCGGGTCCTCGGCATAGTTCGAAGCGCCGGGGAACGGGATGCGGTGCATATAGCCGTCGCGGTGCGTCGTTGAAAAGCTGAGCGAGGAGGACAGGCTTTCGGTGATCGGCAGATCGACCGTGCCCTTGGCCGAAAACATCCGGAAGCTGCCGGTGGTCACGCTGCCGGTGAAGCGGAATTCCTTGCCCGGATCATGGGTGACGATGCTGATCGCGCCGCCGATCGTGTTGCGGCCGAACAGCGTGCCCTGCGGCCCTTTGAGCACCTCGACCCGCTCCACATCGGGCAGATCCTGATTGGCGCCCACCGAACGGGCCAGATAGACACCGTCGAGATAGATGCCCACGCCCGGATCGATGTTGAAGGCAAAGTCATTGGCGCCAATGCCGCGGATATAGGCCGAGAGCACGGCCGAGCTGCCCGAAAAGGGCGTGCCGGCGTCAAGCGTCACATTGGGCGCGATGGCCGAGAGCGAGGCCACGCTGGTGACCGCGCGCTCCTGCAGCGCATTGGCGGTAAAGGCGCTGATGGCAATCGGCACGTTCTGGACGTTTTCCGACCGCTTTTGCGCGGTGACGACAATGGCCTCAATGCCGCCGTTATCCTTGGCCTTGGCCTCTTCATCAGCGGCAGATGCGGGGGCGGCAAAAGCGGGGGAGGCTGTGATCAGCCCGCACAGCGCCACACCCACGAGCAAAATGCTACGCATAGTTTCGGTTCCTCTCCTGACTGCCGGTCTTTTTACCGGTTCGTCGTTGTGTGAATTTAGCGACTGAAAAACCCTTGGCTTGCACTGGGACGCAAGGGATTGGGACAGAGACGCAAAATCAGGGCCGCAAACCTATTGCATGCCCCGCCATTGCGAAGGTGTGGCGCCATAGGCGGCGCGAAAGCAGCGGGCGAAATAGCCGCTGTCGGAAAAACCAAGGTCGAAAGCGATGGCGGTCACACTCATCGTCGGATTGACGATCAGCAATTCGCAGGCGCGCGCCAGACGCCGCGAAAGAATATAGGCCGAAGGGGTCGTGCCCATCGCGGCAAAGGCGTTCTGCACCGTACGCACGCTGACGCCCAGCTCCGCCGCGATTTCGATCGACCCGAATTGCGCGCAGCCCAGATTAGCGTCCACCAGCGCCTTGATCTTCTCGCGCAAGGGCCGGCAGGTCTGGATCGGGCGGTCCGCATCGCGCACCGCAAGGCTGAGCAGATCGAGGAAGACGTTGGACACGCCCTGCTCCCATGCCGCATCGCTCCGCCCCTGATCGCCATACCCCTGATCGCCCTGTTGCCAGAGCGAGAGGATGAAATTGTGCAGCAGGCGGCTGCCCGGCGTGGCCCCCGAAATACGGCGAGAGAGGGCGGCATCAAGATCGGGCAGCCGCGCCTCCAGCCCGGCGCGCGGCATTTCCACCACCAGAAACTCGTGCTGGCGCAGATCGATGCGATAGGGTTCGTTGGCGCTGGACAGCACAAAATCGCCCACGCCCAGCTCGGCCACCCGCCCGCATTGTTCATGGCGCGACCGGCCCGAATGCTGGACATGCAGCACCACCGCCTCGGGCGCCGATCCGGTCGGGCGTCGCTGCACCAGGCTGCCGCAGGATCGGGGGCGGATCATCACCAGATCGCCCAGACTCCACCGCCGCATTTCCGCTTCAAAAGCATCCTTGCGCTGATCGACCAAGGTGCCGGGGTAGGTCTCATTGGTCAGCCGGTTCCAGAAATCGAGACGCTCATTGGCGGCGATCCGGGCGGTGGAGAAATGTTCGATCGTGCTCATGTTGCCTACCTTTGCAAGATCAACGTATGCGCCGGGCCAGGACGGCAGGCGCGGATTCCAAAAGCCCCAGCGCCAGCACCGTTGCCGCCAGAGCAAGACCGAGCATGATCCACAGCGGCGCGCCCAGCCCCCAGACATCGGCCGCAGCCCCGGCCACAAAGGGGCTGAGCACACCGCCCAGCACCTCGCCCGCGCCCATCACCATGCCGGTCAGTGTGGCGGCCAGACGCGGATCGACCGATTCCGAAGGGATCGTGGCCATGAACATGGGGAACAGACCATTGAGCCCCCAGCCGAAGAAGAAGATCGCCGCCAGCCCCCAGCTTTGCCCCGTGTAATAGAGCGCGCCCAGCGGCAGCAGCATCCCCAGCGCCGAAAAGCCGATCATCACTGGCTTGCGCCCGATGGCATCGGAAATGGCGGGCACCAAAAAGCTGCCCAGCCCCGCCGAAATGCCCAGCACGGCCATCATCCAGCTCATCGTTTCGGGCGCCATGGCGCGCACCTTGGTCAGATAGAGCGGCATGAAAGCCCAGCACACCACCAGATAGCTGACCAGCAGCACGGCGATGGCGGCGCAAAGCACGACATTGCGATTGCCGAAAGCCTCGCGCATCGTCACCCTGGGGCGCTCGGCATGTTCATGGGCTTCCTTTGGCGGTTCGCGCAGGGTGAAGGCGATCAGGGCGGCTGTAACGATGCCGGGCAGCGCGGCCAGATAAAAGCCCTCGCGCCAACCCCATGTATTGGCGATCCACACCAGCACCAGCGGGGCCACAAACGAGCCCAGCAGGTTGGAACCCAGATTCTGCCCGATGCCCATCGCCATACCGCGCCGGGCGGGCGCCACTTCCTCGACGATCATCGCATGGCTGACCGGCATGATCCCGCCTTCGGCCACGCCCATCAGCAGGCGCGCGGCAAACAGCACCATGAAACTGCCCGCCGCGCCCGAGACGAAGGAGCACAGGCAAAAGGCAAGGCTGGCCCAGACGACGACGATCTTCTGCTTGCCCATCCGGTCCGACAGGCCGCCCACCACAAATCCGGCAATCGCCCATGTCAGCGACAGCGCGCTGGAAAGCAGGCCGACGGCCTTGTTGCTGAAGCCCAGATCGTGCTGGATAAAAGGCATCAGGAAATTGGGAGCATTCCGGTCGAAAAAGACGATGCCGAAATTGAGGCTGAGCAGCCCCACCACCCAGATCTGATAGCCCGCGCCGCGCCTTGTGGCGGCATTGGGATCGGGCGCGCTCATGCAAAGGGCCTGACGCGATCAGAGCCATCCCAATTCCGGGCCGCCGTATGAAAACGGGTAAACGCCTCGTCCATGCCGGATGTGGCAGGGATCAGTTCGAGCATCCCCGGATCATTGCGCCCATCGTCCAGATAGGCCACCGCGCCGCCGGTCGGCACCTGCGCCCGATAGGCGACCTTATAGCCGCGCGCCTCATAGGCGGGGATTTCGGCATCAACATCGCTCACCGCCACGCCGATATGATGAAAACCATAGCCGCGCCTGTCGATCAGATCCTTGTAAACCGAAGGATTATCATCCAGCGGCTGGATCAATTCGATGCACATCGATCCGGCAAAAGCCATGGCGATGGCGACATCGCCGGTGGCCTGCGCCCCGCGATAGACATGATCGGGCGCCAGAAAATGGTCGAGCAGGAACCACGGCCCCACCCGCGCCTCATCCACCCACCAGTCGATCGCCTGATGAATATCGCGCACCACATAGGCGGTCTGTATCGTCTGGCCCACGCGGGCGCCAAAGCCCATCGCATGCCCTTTCGGCAATTGCATCGCTCTCTCCTTTACCGGCGCGAAGGTCCGTGCCCCGCACTCTGGTTCTTGCGTTTCGCGGCCTAGGTCACAGGCGGATCACCACTTTGCCGAACAGATCGGGCGAGGCCTGATAGGCATAGGCGGCCTTGGCCTCCTCCAGCGTAAACACCTTGTCGATCACCGGCTTGATGCCATGGGCGTCGATAAAACTGTTCAGCCTCTCGGCCATGCCGCGCGATCCGACGAAAATGCCGCGCAGATTGGCCCCCTTGAACATCAGCCCATGGGGCGAGGTATTGCCCTCACGCGTCAACACCCCGATCAGCGCGATTTCGCCCGCATAGCCCACCGCCGCGATGGATTGCGCCAGTGTTCCGGCCCCACCCACCTCGACGACATGCTCAACCCCGGATTTGCCGGAAAGGGCCGCCGCCCTGACGCCCCAGTCGGGCGTGGTGCGATATTGGATCATGTCATCCGCGCCCAGCGCCGCCACGCGCGCCAGCTTGTCATCCGAACCGCTGGTGGCGATCACCTTTGCGCCCGCCGCCTTGGCGATCTGCAACGCCAGCAGCGACACGCCCCCGGTGCCCAGCACCAGCACATGCTCGCCCGCCGTTACCGGATGCGCGCCTTCCATCAAGGCGTTCCATGCCGTCACCCCGGCGCAGGGCAGGCAGGCCGCTTCCTCAAAACTCAGGCTTTGCGCGATCCTGACCACACCGTTTTCGGGCAAGGCGACATATTGCGCCAACATGCCCCTGGCCCCCGCCGCGCCCAGCGCAGGCCCCATCGCGGGATTGGGCGGTCCATCCATCCAGTTCTGGAAAAAGGTCCCCGCCACCCGGTCGCCCACGGCAAAGCGGGTCACGCCGTCGCCAACAGCCACAACCTCGCCCGCGCCATCCGAAAGCGGCACGATATCCTGCGCCACCGGCCCGCCCATATACAGGCCCAGCGGGATCATCTGATCGCGGTAATTGAGCGAACAGGCGCGCACGCGGATCAGCACTTCTCCGGCACCGGCCACCGGCGCTTCCTGCTCCACAAGCTGCATGGCGTCGAGGCTGGTCGCCCCCTTGCGCAAGATCCACGCTTTCATCCTATCCCCCGATGGGGCGCTTTGCCGCCCTCTGAAGGCCCGCTTCGTCTTCCGGCGGCCTCCGGCTGCTATAGGTCATCCAATCGGCGCCGGTCCGCAAGCGCTCAAAATTTCACGTGGTGAAACTTCATCCATCAACCAGCCGGCCGATGCGCGCCGCAATGCCCTGAAGGCTGGATAAATGGCGCAGAGCCACTTCCTCGACCACGGCGCGGCGGGCGGGCCATGTGATGTTGATGGCCGCAATCGGTCCATTCTCGCCATTGACCGCCACGGCGATCGAATTCTTGCCGTCGCGCAGCACCGTTTGCCGGTTGCGATCGGACCACGGATGATGCGGCAGGCGCGTTGACCATCCGCGCTGCCGGGTTTGGGCAATGATGGCGTCGATCTGCTCGCGTTGTTCGGCTGTACCGTCAGGCGGGGTCAGGCGGGCAATGATCGCATCGCGCTCGGCATCGGCACAGGCCGAGAGATAGGCCCGCCCAGTGGCCGTATGCAGATAGGACAGTTTGGCCCCCACCGGCCCCAGGGCGGCAAAGTCAAAGCGGGCGACCTGGCCATTGGTTTCGATGATTTCCATATGGTCGAACCGGGGGATGGCGATCACGCTGGGCCAGACCACCTGCGCCGACAGTTCGACCAGCAGCGGCGAGGCGATTTCCGCCATCCGGCACACCCGATCCGGCGCCGCCGCGCCCGCCACGCCGGGCAACCACACGCCATCGGCCAGACGCCGCCACACCAGCCGCCGACCGGCCAGCGTTTGCAACAGGCGCAGAAGTGTCGCTTTGGGCAGGCCCAATTGCCGGTGCAGCGCGTTGAGACTCAGCCCCTCCGCCCCCGCCGCCCGGATCGCCAGCAGCACATCAAGCCCGCGTTCCAGCGCGCGGATCGATTTGACGCCCGATTGCCGGGCCGTGTTCTCGCCATCCAAAGCCATGCCACCCCCGTTTCACGCTGTGAAATTTAGCGCGCGAAATGCATTAGGCAATCCGTGTCGGCCATGAAAATATCGGCATCAGAAAAAGCCTGCGGCCAATGGACCAGCAAGGCATGAGAGAGGATCCGAACACTATGGGCGATGCGTCGCGCAAGAATGTGATGCTGATCATCACGCAGGATACCAAACAGGAAGAAGCCCGTTTCGTGCGCGAGCATCTTGAAGGGGCCGGGGTCAATGTCGTGCATCTCGACCCCAGCGTGCGGCGCGATATGGGCGGGGCCGAGATAGGGCCGGATGCGGTGGCCGCAGCGGCCGGTTCCACCATTGCCGACATCCTGGCGCTGGGCCATGAGGGCCAGATTCACGAGATGATGATCGCAGGCTCGATCCGCGCCGCGCATGAATTTGCCGCGCATACGCCGATCCATGGCATCCTGTCGGTGGGCGGATCGATGGGCACGGCGCTGGCGGGGGCCTTGATGCAAAGCTTCCCCTATGGCCTGCCCAAGCTGATCGTTTCGACCATGGCGTCCGGTTTTACAAAGCCTTATGTGGGCGTGCGCGACATTGCCATGATGAATGCCGTCACCGATATCGCCGGGATCAACACGATCAGCCGCGATGTCTATCGCAATGCCGCGCTGGCCATGGCGGGCATGGCCAAAGGCTATGACGGTATGCCCGGTTCCGAGCGCCCGCTGGTGCTGATGACCACGCTTGGCACGACCGAGCCGACCACCCGCGCGATCCGTCAGGCACTGGAAAGCGATGGCTGCGAGGTCATGGTGTTTCATTCCTCGGGCGTGGGCGGGCCGACGCTGGACGCGATTGCCGCCGAGCGCGATGTGGCGCTGGTGCTGGATCTTTCGGTGACCGAGATCATCGACCATATGTTTGGCGGCCTTGCCGATGGCGGCCCCGCGCGGGGCACGGTGGGCATGGCGCGCGGCATTCCCACGATCTGGGCGCCGGGCAATGCCGATTTCATCATCGGCGGGCCGATTGATGCGGCGCAGGCGCAATTCCCCGGCAAGCGCTATCACAAACACAATCCGCATCTGACCGCCGTGCGCACCGATCTGGCAGATCTGGAACGCATTGGCGACCGGCTGATCGCGATGATGGGCGAGGCCAAGGGGCCGGTGGCCTTCTTCACCCCCCTGGGCGGTTTTTCCAGCCATGACAGCGCGCAGGGCCACCTCTACGACCCGGGCCTGCCACCGCCCTTTGCCGAACATATGCGCCGGTCGATGCCGCAAAACGCAAAGTTCCATGCCATCGACGCCCATTTCAACGATCCCGTCTTTGCGCAGGCGATCATTGCCCATGCCCGAAGCCTGCTGGGCCAACCGGCCATGGTGGCGGCATGAGCGCGCCCTTTCTCAGCCCGGAGGATGTCGGCGATATTGTCGCGATCCTTGACGGCAGCGATTACCGCGAACTCGACATTGCCACCGCGCGCTTTCGCCTGAAGGTGCGGCGTGATGGAGAGGGAGGCGGATGGTCGCAGGAATGGCAATGGGCAGCCCAACACGCGCCGACCCAGACCGCCAGCACCGCCGCGCCCGATGCGCCCGAGGGCCTTGTCGCCATTCGCGCGCCCCTGCCCGGCACATTCTATCGCGCCCCCGCGCCCGGCGCCGCGCCTTTTGTCGAACCGGGCAGCAAGGTGCAGCCCGACACGGTGGTGGGCATTGTCGAAACGATGAAGCTGATGAACCCGGTCCATGCCGGGGTGAGCGGCGAGGTGGTCGCCATTGTTGCGGGCAATGCCGAAGCGATCGGCCATGGCGCCGCGCTGATCCACATCCGGCCTGCCGCCTAAAAGGAAAAATCATGATCCGAAGGCTGTTTATCGCCAATCGCGGCGAGATCGCCCTGCGCGTGGCGCGCACGGCGCAAAGACTGGGCATGACCGTCATTCTGGGCGCTTCGCGGGGCGATGCGGAAAGTCTGCCCGCCATGCTGGCCGATGAGGTGGCGCTGGTCGGCCCCGCCCCTTCGGCGCAAAGCTATCTGGATGTGGACGCGGTGATCGCGGCGGCGATTGCCGCGCGGGCCGATGCCATTCACCCCGGCTATGGCTTCCTCTCGGAAAACGCCCGATTTGCGAAAGCTGCGGCCGATGCCGGCATCATCTTTGTCGGGCCGAACATCTCCAGCCTTGAGGCGATGGGCGACAAGCTGATGGCCCGCGCCGTGGGGCAGGCCGCCGGATTGCCGGTGGTGCCGGGCGGCGAAGCCGCAACCCCGGAAGAAGCCTTGGCCCGCGCTCGTGAAACCGGCTTCCCCGTCCTGCTCAAAGCCGTGGCTGGCGGCGGGGGCAAGGGCATGAAGCGGGTGGAGCGCGAGGAAGACCTGATCCCGATGATCACCATGGCCATGGCCGAGGCGCAGGCGTCCTTTGGCGACCCGCGCGTCTATGTCGAACGTTTCATCGCCAGCGGCCGCCATGTCGAGGTGCAGGTGCTGGGCGATGGCGAAAACGCGATCCATCTGGGGACGCGCGACTGTTCGATCCAGCGGCGGTTTCAAAAGCTGGTGGAGGAAGCGCCCGCCCCGATGCTTTCCGATGCCACGCGCAGCGGGCTGGAACGGGCCGCAGTCGCTCTGGCCAAGAGCCTGCATTACAAGGGCGCGGGCACGGTGGAGTTTCTGGTCGATGCCAAAACGGGCGATTTCTACTTCCTTGAAATGAACGCCCGCATTCAGGTCGAACATCCCGTAACCGAGGCGATCACCGGCGTCGATCTGGTCGAACAGCAATTGCTGGTGGCGGGCGGCGCGCGGCTCAGCCTCGATCAGGACGCCATCCGCCCGCGCGGCCATGCCATCGAGGTGCGCATCAACGCCGAAGACCCCGATGCCGATTTCCGTCCATCCCCCGGCACGGTCACGCGCGCGGCATGGCCCGCAGGCCCCGGCATCCGAGTGGACAGCCATATCGCCAGCGGCGGCATGATCCCGCCCTATTACGACTCGCTGATGGGCAAGCTGATCGTCTGGGGCAAGGATCGGCCCGCCGCCGTGGCGCGGCTCGCCCGCGCGCTCGATACGCTGAGCATCGAGGGCGTGGCCAGCACCACCCCGCTCCACCGCCGCATTGCCGCCGATCCGCGCTTTGTCGCGGGCGGGGTCGACACGCGCTTTCTGGAAGGGCTTTAATCATGGCCGAAATTTCGCTCGTCGATGTCTCGATCCGCGATGGCAACCAATCCCTGTGGGGCGCGACCGGGCTGAACACGGCCCAGATCCTGCCCATTGCGGGGGCGATGGACCGGGTGGGCTTCAGCGCGATCGACTTCACCTCCTCGACAACGATGGCCGTGGCGGTGCGCTATTTCCGCAATGACCCGTGGGAACGCATCCGCCGGATGCATGCGGCCATGCCCAACACGCCGCTGCAATTCATCACCACGGGCCTGCGCTTTATCGCATGGCAACAGGCCGACCCCGATTTCATGGCTCTGGCCTATCGCCTGTTGCAAAGGGCGGGGATCGGCAAGTTCATCATCCTTGATCCGATGCACGATGCCGATGCGGTGATCGAGGCGGCGCGATTGGTCAAACGCGAAGGCGGAGCCCGCGTGATGGGGGCGCTCACCTTCACGCTCTCGGCCATCCATACCGATCAGTTCTATGCCGATTTCGCCCGGAGGCTGGCGGCCTGCCCTGATATTGATTGTTTCTATCTTAAAGACCCCGGCGGGTTGATGAGCCCCGAAAGGGTGCGTAGCCTGGCCCCGCTGGTCAAAGCCGCCATTGGCGACAAGCCCTTGGAAATCCATGCGCATTGCACCATCGGCTATGGCGGACTGACCAGCCTTGCGGCGGCCGATCTGGGCATTATCGATGCGGTGCATGTGGGCATTGGGCCTTTGGGCGATGGCTCGTCCCTGCCCGAAGCTGGGCGGATGCTGGCCAATCTGCGGGCGGCGGGCCACAGCGTGCGCGCCGACGAGGCGATGCTGGCCAAAGTATCGGACTATTGGTGGCGGCTCGCCCGCGCGCAGGGCCTGCCGGCGGGCACGCCCCAGAGTTTCGACGCCAGTTTCCTGCGCCACCAGATCGCGGGCGGGGTGATGACCACCACCCGGCGCCAACTGGCCGAACTGGGGCTGGAGCATCGCTTTGACGAGGTGGTGCTGGAAACCGAAAGGGTGCGCGCCGAACTGGGCTATCCGATCATGGTCACGCCCTTTCCGCAGATGGTGATGAGCCAGGCGCTGTATAATGTCATCGGCGCGCGCCGCTATGCGCAGGTGTCGGATGAAATCCTGCGTTATGTCATGGGCAAATTCGGCCGCCCGACCAGCCCGCTCGATCCGGCGGTTGAGGCCGCGATCCTCGACCGCCCCCGCGCCGCCGAAATCGCCGCCGAACCGCCCTTTCCCACGCTGGCCGATCTGCGGCGCAAATGGGGCCATGCCATGCCCGATGAAGAGTTTCTGCTGCGCGCGGTGATGCCCTCCGACCAGATCGACGCGATGATCGGGGCCGGGCCGTCGCCCGCCCATTACAACCCCGACGCGGCCGGAATTCTGCGGCTGCTCAAGGAACTGGCCGCGCGCCCCGCCGCACGCGACATTGTGATCGAGAGCGGCTCAATGCGCCTCGCCCTGCATGGAGGCGCCCATGTTGCCGGATGACATTGCCGAAAGGATCGCCCGGGCGCGCGGTTTCATTTTCGACATGGACGGCACAATCGCTCTGGGCAATGCGGCCAGCGGTCAGCACGAGGCGCTGCCCGGCGCGGTGGAATTGCTGGCCCTCCTCCGGCGGCGCGGCACGCCGTTTCGCGTGTTCACCAACGGCACGGCCAAACCGCCCGCCGCCTATGCGCGGGGTCTGCGCGCGGCCGGGTTCGATCTGGCCGATGAGGAGATGATGACCCCATCGACCAGCGCGGCGATCTGGCTGGAGCAACAGGGCCTGCGGCGCGTGCGGATGCTGGGCGATCCGGGAACCGAGGTGCCGCTGGTCGAACGCGGGATCGAGGTGATCGGGCCATCGGACAAGGCGCAGGTGGATGCGGTCTATACCTGCTGGTTTCGCGGTTTTACCTTTCCCGATCTGGAAGCCGCATGCCAAAGCGTCTGGGACGGCGCGCGCCTGACCACGGCCAGCCATGTGCCCTTTTTCGCCACCGCCACCGGCCGCGGCATCGGGTCCAGCTTTGCCATCAACCGGATGATCACCGCACTCACCGGCAAGCAGGCGCGGGTTCTGGGCAAGCCTTCGCGGGTTGCCCTTGATGTGGCCATGGGTGCGATGGGCCTGCCGCGCGGCGCGGCGGCGCAGATGGTGGTGGTGGGCGATGATCCGGCGCTGGAAATGGCGATGGCGCGCAAGGCGGGCGCCACAGGCATCGGCATGACCACCGGATTGATGCAGCCCGCAACGATCCACGCCCTCCCCCCCGGCCAGCAGCCCCATGCGGTGATCCGCCGACTTGACCTGATAACGCGGGCCCTGTCGGCCTGAGGGGCGCCTGTGCTCTTTCAGAACCTGCGGCGCAGACTGACCTGCCACTGGCGCGGCTGGGCCAGAATATAGGAACCGGCAAAATAGGGCACCACCGTGTTGAGCGAGGTGGCTTCGGCATAGAATGTGTTGAACAGGTTGGTCACCGCCACCGATGCCTGCCAGTCGCCTTGCGGGCTGTCCCATGTCAGGCGGGCATTGACCAGTTGCAGCGCGGGCAGATGGCCCAGCGGCGTGTTGATCGCGTCGGTATAGATGCCCCCGCCGCCGGGGGCCACCCCGCCTGAAATCGTCACCCGGCCTTCCGATGCCCCGGTTGCGTTGTAATAATAGCCCCCGACCGTCCAGTCCGCCCAGGCGCCCAAGGCACCGGACAGGCGGATTTCCTGCGTAAACTGACGGTGGAGCAGGTGCCAGCTCTGGTCCGAGATGCTGGCGGGGGTCTGGTCAATCTGGGCAGACAGACTGGTGGAGGAATAGCGATAGGCCGTGATCGAGGTCAGCCGGATATGGCCGCCCAGATCAATGTTCAGATTGTTGCTGATCCCCTTGGCATCGAGCGTGGAATTGGGCGACATCGGATAGGCCGGAGCGGGCGAGGCGCCGGTCGGGCGGCTCTGATAGGTCTCGTAATTGGTATAGCTGCCCCATGGCGTGATGTAATGGGCCGATCCCGCCCAGGCGGGGCTTTGGAACACGGGTTTTTGCGCCGGATTTTCGGATTGGTCCTGCGTGGTGTCGAACGAGAGGACATTCTCGACGCCCGATGCCGGGGTCCAGAGCAGGCTGGCGCGCGCCGACCAGACCGCTTCCCCGCCCTGACGGCCCAGAACGCAATCGGCGCCCGTACGCTGCGTGGCGGTGCCGCCCGTCGCGCAGGCATAATCAAGCCGCTGCATGAAACCATCGCGGCGGCGGCCTGACACCGAAAAGCGCATGGCCAGCCGGTCGGGCACGATGGTAAAGTTCGCCGCCGCACGCCCGCTCAACAGATTGCGGCCGCCCGCCGTCACCTCGGCATAGGCGTCGGGTTGGAACGAGGGTTTGCGCGAATAGAGTTTGACCGAACCGCCGATCGAGTTCTTGCCCGACAGCGTACCCTGAGGCCCGCGCGCGATTTCCACCCGATCAGTGTCCAGAAGTTGAAACACCGCCCCCGACATCACCCCGTAATAGACATCATCGACATACATGCCCACGCCCGGTTCGACCGCGAAGTGGATATCGGACTGGCCCACCCCGCGAATGAACACGCTGGCGAACTGGCCAAAACCGCCCTGCCCCTTGGACAGATTGACGTTGGGCGCGCCGGCGGCGGCCGAGACGATGTCGGTGGCGCTGCGCTTTTCCAACAGGTCGCGGCCCATGGCGGAAATGGCGATGGGCGTGTCCTGAAGGCGCTGCGCTCTGAACTGAGCCGTGACGATGATTTCGGGGGCGGCGGGCTGGTCTGCCCCCTTTGACGGGGCTTCTTCGGCCCACGCGGCGGGGCCCCAGCCCAGCGCCAGAGCAAACAGCGAGGCCGCTTGACAGAATCGTGCCATCATTTTCCTCATCCCACTTTGCGGGGCGCGCTTTACCGAGCCGCGCCCTCTTTTTGTGGGATCAGTCTAGTGGCTATCCGGACCCGCCTCTTGGCTTGGCGCGACCGGCATCTGAACAAATGCGACGCGGCGGCCGGGCGTGCGCGCGGCTGTTTCAGGCTGCCCTATTGCCCGCGAAACCGGCTGGGTGAGCAGCCGAAGCGGCGGCGGAAGGTGCGGCTAAAATGGCTGACATCGTTGAAGCCCACATCAAGCGCTATGTCGATGATACGGGTCGGCTCGCGGTCGCCGCAAAGCGCGATCTTCCTTGCCGCCTCATCCAGCCTTGCGTTGACGATGAACTGGCGCGGGCTGATCCCGTCGGGCAGGAAGGCCCTTTGCAACTGGCGCATGCTGACCCCGATCCGGTCGGCAACGGAACGGCCGTTGCGGTTCAGGGCCGTTGCCCCCACCGGCACTTCCCGCTGGGCGCCAGCAGGCGGGTGGGCGATGCCATCCAATGCGCCTATCACGGCATCACATTTGACGCGGCGGGCGCCTGCACCTTTGTGCCCAGTCAGGATAAGATCCCCGGCGTCTATGCCATCAAGGCCTATCCGCTGGTCGAGCGCGGGCTTTGGGCGTGGATCTGGCCGGGCGATCCGGCGCTGGCCGATGAAAGCCTGATCCCCGATCTGGGCGACATCGGCTATGACCTGCCCGGATTTCATGCCCGCGCGCTGTTTTACCATCATGTCGCGGGGCGCTATCAACTGCTCAACGACAATCTGCTCGATCTGTCGCATCTGGGCTATCTGCATCACAGCTCGATCGGCACAAGCGACGATGCCGCCACCCCTGAAGAGCGCGAGGCCGATGACCGGGTGATCCGCAGCCGCCGGATCATGCGCAACACGCTGCGCCCGGCGGTGGTGGATTGGCAGACCGATTTCGACGGGCCGATTGACCGGGTTTCAGGCATGGATTTCCATATCCCTGGCTTTCACGCAGGCATTGCCGATGTGATGGTGGCCCAAGGCCATGCGCGCGCGGGCGAATTGCTCCGTTCAAACCGGGTGTGGCATGCGGTCACGCCGGCTGGGCGGACCACGACCAATTATTTCTTCGCCATGGCATCACGCGATCCAAAAGCGCTTGATGAGGCGGAGTCCTATCTGAAACCCGTAATCGAAGAGGATATTTTCGCCACGGTGGAGATCGAAAAGATCATTTCGACCATGGACGAGCTGCCGCAGGAGCTGATGCTCAAAAGCGACGGCACGGCCGTTCTGGGCCGCCGCGCGCTTCAGCGCATGATGGATGCGGAAGCCCGAAAAACCGGATAGGGCGGCCGCCTCTGGCCCGCTGGCGGTTTGCCTGCGCGCGAATGAGCAGGCAGGAGGGCCGCCGCCAAGTTCGGCGCACCATCGGTTGCGGTGATCGGAAGCTCTGGCAAGCCCGATGCTGATCGCGCGGGTCGGAGACCGTCGAATAGCCTGCCGGTAACGCGGGACTGGGCCGAAGCTCCAAGGCGGGTATAAGCGCCGAGGTGGTTGCAGGCGCACCGCACCGGACGGGCCGATGCGCCGATGAAACCCGCCGATGAAACCCAATGCCGCCCTTCTCAGGCCGCCTTGAGCATGCCTTCGCGCGCCGTCCGCAAGGCGTCGGCCCCCGCGCCGCCATCGGCCTGCGCCATGATCGCGGCAAAGCGTTCCAGCCCGCGATCGAATGTATCGCCATAGCCCTTGATCAGCCGCTGGGCGCGGATAATCTCGGTGGCCAGCGCCAGGTCGGTCTGGGCCGCCCGCTCTGCGCGCGCCAGCCATGCCTCGATCCGGCCCTGTTCCTGGGCATAGCGCAAGGTGCCGCGCCGCCAGCCACGACCCATCGCCACAAGGCGCAGCGCCAGAAACCAGCGCAGCGAAGTGGTCTCGACATGCCGCCCCTTTGACAGCGCCCGTTCCAGCCAGACCGACCCCATCACCCGCCGCCCCAGCCAGCCCGGCAGGCTCTCGGCCACTTCCTGAAGGCGTGGATGCATGAATTCGGTGACGGTCAGGACCTGCCCCTCCTTCACCTTGACCTCATCGCGCACCCGCGCAAACCGGGCGGCGCGCACTTTCAGATCCGCCACGCGGATCGTGTCCTCATAGGCCATCCACAGCGCCAGATGGCGCGCGGCCTCCTGGGTCAGGTCGAAAGGCGCGCGATCAAGCGCGGCAATGCTTTCGAGCCGATCCAGATAGAGCGCCGCATAATCGCCGTCCTGATAATCCATCAGCTTGGCCAGCCCGTGCAGGGCATTGGCCAGCGCCGCATCGGGCAACCCCGCCCGCGCCCGCGCGGCCAGCACCTTGCCCATCGTGGTGGTCGGCGTGGGGATGGGCGGCGCGGCCTCCTGCGGCATGGCCACCTCGCCCTGCGCGCGCGCGAAACCTTCGGCAAAACCGGCAAGGTTGCTCTTGACCGCCTTGCCGCTGTGGTGGATCGCCTCTTCAAACGCCTCGCGCGCGAAGGGCAGCGCGCCGCTGCCCGCCAGCGCGCCGAACATGACCGCGCTGATCACGCTATGGGTGCGCTCGGTGGCGGCCTCCATGTCGAAACCGATGAAGCGGGCCGAACGTTCGCGGGCGGCGGCAAGGATCTTCTCGCCATTGCCGCGCCCGTCGCCCGCCACCTGCTTTTCGGAAATGGCATAGATGCGGTGGGTCGACCCGATCAGCGTGGTCTTGCCCGCCGTGGAGAACCCGCGCAGCACCGCACGGCCCGTTTCCATCAGTTCGGAGGCGACCACCACATCGACATCACCCGGCATCGGCATCTGCGCCATGATCGGCATCCGCCCATCGGCCCCGGCCCCACCTTTATCAGGGCGCGCCAGTTCGACATAATAGACGGTCGAACCCGTCCGCTGCGCCACGCCCGGCACCGATGTGCCCTGCGCCAGCCAGCCCGCGTCGCGCGCGACATGCTGGATCCATTCGGCCAGCACCCCGCCGCCCTGTCCGCCCAGCGCCAGAATGGCAATGGCGATGCGATTCTTCTCGGTCATCCTGCCAGTCCTTAAAACGCGCGGGCCATGCGGGCGCGATCATCGCGCGCCTGCATCCAGCCCACGATCCGGGCGCGGGCGCGCTGGCGGAACTTTTCCCAGCCCGTGGGATTGCTGACGATCCGCGCACGATAGAAACTGGGGCACAGGATCGCGGCATGGGCATTTTCACCGCACAGACCGCAACCGACGCAACTGTTTTCGACATGCGTCACAGGGTCCTGACGCAGCGGATCGGGGTTCGACTTGATGGTCAGCGAGGGACAGCCCGACAGGCGGATGCAAGCATGGTCGCCGGTGCAGGTATCGCTGTCCACGCCGAACCTTTCGCGCACCACGCGCCCGCCATTGGCCAGCACCTTGCCCTGTTCGCGCTTAACCCGGCGCTGCTTGTTGAGCATGCATTCCGATTGGGCGACGATGACCTTGGGGCCTTTTTCCGAACTGGTCATGGCCTCGCGCAGCAGGTCGCGCATTTTCGCCACGTCATAGGTCCGCTCGACCAGCCGCACCCATTTCGCACCCACGCCCTGCACCGCCTTGGCGATGGGGTTCTTGGTCACGCGGACCGGGTTGTCGGCGCGGGATGAAAGGATGTCCTGCCCGCCCGTGGCCGCCGAATAGCCGTTGTCGATGATGAGGGTGACGGTGTCATCCTTGTTGAACACCGCATTGCCGATGCCGCTGGTGAGGCCATTGTGCCAGAAGCCACCATCGCCCATCACGGCAATCGCGCGCTTGTCCTTGGGCTTGAAGGCCGACGCGCCCGCCGCGCCCAGACCATAGCCCATCGTCGTGTTGCCGATGTCAAACGGCGGCAAAATCGAGAACAGGTGACAGCCGATGTCGGCCGATACATGGGTCGGACCCAGTTCCTTCTCCACCAGCTTCATCGCGGCAAAGACCGGACGCTCCGGGCATCCGGTGCAGAAACCGGCGGGGCGCTGGGGGATTTCCATCGCCACTTCGCGCGGCAGGGGATCGGGCTTGGCCTCGGCCGGGGCCAGATGGGGCGCATGGGCGCGCAGGAACTTGCCCAGACCATCGCGGATCACAGCGGCCGAATATTCGCCCGAGCGCGGCAGCATGTCCTTGCCGACAATCCGCGTCTGCAGATCGGCGCGGCGGACCAAAGTGTTCAACTCATGCTCGATAAATTCAGGCTGGCCTTCCTCGATAACCAGCACCGCTTGTTTCCCCGCGCAAAAGGCCGAAACCTCCTCCGGGATCAGCGGATAGGCGACATTGAGGCAATAGATCGCGATCCGGCTGCCCCCATAGGCATCGGCCAGATCCAGCAATTCCATCGCGCGGTTGAGATTGTTGTAAAGCCCGCCCTGCACGATGATGCCGATTTCCGGCGTGTCGCTGTCCTGTCCGAACCATTCGTTCAGCCTGTTATTGCGGACATAGGCAATCCCGGCGGGCCAGCGTTTCTCGATCTTTTCGACCTCATGCTGGAAATTGGCGGGGGGCAGAACGATGCGTTGAAGATCGCGAACCGGGGCTGCCGCCGCCTCGCCCACGGTCATGGCGGGGCGCACATTGTCCTTGGCGATAAAGCTGCCGGTCATATGGCACGAGCGCACCCGCAATTGCAGCATGACCGGCGTGTTCGAGGCTTCGGAGAGGCGAAAACCCTGCTCCACCGCATCGACCATGCTGGTCAGATTGGGGCGCGGGTCGAGCAGCCACATCTGGCTCTTCATGGCAAAGGCATGGGTGCGCTCCTGCATGATCGAGGAGCCTTCGCCGTAATCCTCGCCCACGATGATGAGCGCGCCGCCCTTTACCCCGCCCGAGGCGACATTCGACAGCGCGTCGGAGGCGACATTCGTGCCCACCACCGATTTCCACGTCACCGCCCCGCGCAGCGGATAATTGACGCTGGCCGCCAGCATGGCCGCTGCGGTCGCCTCGGAGGCGCTGGTTTCGAAATGCACGCCAAGGCTGGCAAGCAGATCATTGGCATCGGCAAACACATCCATCAGATGGCTGATGGGCGACCCCTGATAGCCCCCGACATAGGCCACGCCCGATTGCAGCAAGCCCTTGGTGACGGCCAGAATGCCCTCGCCGGTAAAGACTTCGCCTGCCCCGGCGGTCAGCTTCTTGACTTCGGATTTGAACGAACGCTCAGCCATGTCGGATCAGCCTTCGACCAGCGCCAGCACGCGCAGGGGGCTGCCCGAACCGTCGCGGATTTTGAGCGGGGCGGCGATCACCATCGCGCCGGTGGCGGGCAGTTGATCGAGGTTTTCAAGGCACTGCAGCCCATATTTGCCCGCGCCATGCAGCAGGGTGTGCGCCGGATAGGGCGGCGTCAGAGAATGGGCCTGACCCGCATCGGTGCCGATGGTTTCGACGCCAAAACCGATCACATCGCGCGTGATCAGTGCCTCGACCGCTGCCGTGGAAGGCCCCGGCGTGTGCGCCCCATCGGCGGCGCGGTTGGTATAGGCAGCGACATCGCGCTTGGACCAATCGCTGCGGAAAAGCACCCATGACCCGGCCGGAATCGCGCCATATTGCGATTCCCAGCGCTCGATATGTTCCGCCGTCAGCAGGAAATCAGGGTCGGCCGCACATTCGGCCGAAAAATCCAGCACCACCGCAGGCGCAATCAGGGGCTGAACCGGCAGACGGTCCACGGTATTGTCGGGCAGATCCTTGCCGCTCACCCAATGGACCGGCGCGTCGAAATGGGTGCCGGTATGCTCGCCCACGGTGAAATTGTTCCAGTGCCATGCCACGCCCCGCTCATCATAGCGCGAGATTTCCTGGCGCGAGAAGCCCGCCGTCTGGCCAAAGGGTTCGGGCAGGACCAGCAAAGGCGTGTCTTCCGAGAGCGTCTGGGTAAGGTCGACAACCCGCACCGCGCCCGAGGCGAGGGACCGAGCAAGCATGTTGAGTGTGGACATAAAGGCTCCCGGAAAGATTATGATCGGAAGCCTATCGGATAAACTTGCAAATGCAAGTATTATTTTGCGCCATGGGCAGGCGTATGAACAGGCGGGGGCAAAAGCACCATCGCCGCCAGCGTAACCATCAGATTACACAGTACCGCCACCAGCCCGATTTCCCATTCAACGAAGATACCGGCCAGTGCCTTGCCGATCATCGGCACCCACAGCACCGCATAACCCGCGATCAATCCCGCCATCACCGCGCGCGCCGACACTCGCCGCGTGACAAAGGCCAGATAGACCCCCGGCACCAGCATGCCGATCGCCGCATAGGCCGACAGCCCCACCTCGACCAGCGAGGCGCTGGCCCCCAACGCCAGCCACAGCGCCGCGCCCGCAAAGCCCACCATCGACCAGCGCGACACCAGCAATTCGGCACGGTCATCCATATCACGCCACACGGGCCGCACGATGTTACGCGCGAAAATCGACCCGCAGGTCAGCATCAGCACCGAGCCCGGCACCAGCGCCAGCAGGCTGGCCGTACCCGCGAACAGGCCGATCAGCCAGACAGGGCAATGCTGGACCACAAAGGTCAGCAGGAGCGCGTTGAGATCCCCGCCCTCGGGCCGCGTGCCCGCCAGCAAGGCGGCAAAGCCGAGCAGGATGATGAAGAAATAGGAGAGCGAGTAGATCGGCTGAAGCACGGTATTGCGGCGGATCGTATCGCTGCTGCCCGCCGAAAAGCACAGTTGGAACATATGCGGGAAGATATAGGTGCCGATCGCCACATTGATCGCCGAGGTGGAAAGCCACACCAGACTGAGGCCCGCATGAGGTTGCAGGCCCGGAAAGCGCACGGCGGCGGGATAGAGAGCCTGAACCCGCGCAAACACGTCCAGCATCGAGGAGGCGCCCACCATCCCGGCCACGCCAAAGGCCAGCACCACCACGACCACCAGCATCAGCACATCCTTGACCCCGGCCGCAAAAGCCGCCGAGCGCAGACCCGCCAGAAACACAAAGGCCAGCATCACCGCCACCGCGATCACCGCCGCCCATGTGCCCCCGATCACCGGCCCGGCCACCAGACGCACGATAAAGGTCAGCGCGGTCACCTGTATCTGGATATAGACCGTCAACGCGATCAGCCCCGCGCAGGCCACCACCATGCCCAGCCAGCGCGATTGATAGCGATGGGCAAAGAAATCGGCCTGCGTAATCAGCCCGTGCCGCCGCCCATAGGCATGGATGCGCGGCGTCAACCAGTATCCCACCACCGCCGACAGCGAGACCGAGGTGAACGCCAGATAGGCCGGCGCCCCATAAGCCCATGCAAAGCCCGAAATGCCCAGCACCGCAAAGGTCGTGTAAATCTCACCGGCATTGAGGAACCAGAACACCAGCGTGCCCATTTTCCGTCCGCCCAGCGCCCAGTCCTCCAGCGACTTGCTGCGGGTTTTGGCGCGGCCATAGGCCATCGCGCCGATCGTTGTGCCCAGCACGATCAGCAGGATCATCATGCGGATCATGGCTTGCGATCCAGCCAGTAGCGCAGGGCCAGCACAAAGGTGGCGAACATTATTCCCGCCATTTGCCAGACCATCGGGAAGGGCAGGCCCAGCGGGCGCCAGAGAATGCCGTTGGCCCATGGCGCAAGGCCCAGTTGCCAGACAAAAGGCAGCAAAAGCAGCGCGTCGGCCCGGCGAAAAGCCGTCAGTTCGGCGCCTTCAGGATCATCCATGGTCATACCTAGCATCGGTGGGAACAGCGTGGGAAAACACAGAATTTGCCGCTTTCATCGCTGCGTTCAATGCAAGGTAATGCGGCATTGTGTTGCCATAGACGCAACGATTACACCTCCGCCACGCGCAAAGGGCGATTCCACTGGCGCAACTGGGCCTCCACCATTTTGAGCAGACGGGCGGGCGCGCCCTCCAGTTGCCGCCCCGCGCGCAGGATCAGGCTGATCGTGGCATCCTCCATCGCATCATCGGCAATGGCGATGCTGGCCAATTCGCCGCTTTCCAGTTCGCTCCACACCGACAATTGCGGCAGGATCGTCACCGCCGCCCCGCGCCGCACGGTTTCGCGCATCATATGGATCGAATTGGTGGTGATCACAGGCTCCAGATAGGTGTTGTGGCGCAGTTCCGCCCCGGCCAGAATCTGGCGCAGGCCGAAATGGCGCGGCGAGAGGCACAGCGGATAGCGCGCAAGATCGGAGAGCGACACGCTGCCTTGCCCCGCCAGCGGATGGCCCGCGGCAACAATCGCCATCAAGGGCTGGGCGATCACCGAGCGGACATGGATCTTGATGTCATGGGGGGTCTGAAACACCAGCCCCAGATGCGCCTCGTCATCGAGCACCTGCCGCACGATCTGCTGCGATGAATTGACCGAAAGGTCGAGATGGATCTGGGGGTTGGCGGTGGTGAAGCTGGCGATCATGTCGGTAAAACCACTGCCCAGAAAGCCTTCGCCCACGGCCAGCACGGCATGGCCGCTTTTCACCGAGCGCAATTCCTCCAGCTTGGCGCGCAAAGCCTCGCGGTCGGCCACCTGGTTGCGGTAATGGGCGATCACGATCTCGCCCGCATGGGTCAGCCGCACCCCGCGCCGCCCCTTTTCGATCAGCGCAAGGCCATAGTTTTCCTCAAGCTGGGCGATCTGGCGGCTGATCGAGGAGGCGGCCACATTGAGCCGGTCGCTGGCCGCGCGCATTGAGCCTGCGTTGAGCGCTTCGAGCAGATAGCGCAATCCTGTTTCCGACATTCGCCACACCCCATTTGTATCTTAGCAAACCCGGCACCAACTTGCCCAAGTTTGCGCTCAACGCAACAATTATGACAATTAAGCGCCATTGCCTGCGCATATGCGGAGTGCCAGATCAGGCCGTCCCCCGTCGGGCAAAGCGATCATTCGCATCGCTTTTCCGGTTGAAAACGAGGCATGAATGGCAAGTATCAAACGTGATCGCGTGAACTGGCAGGGCTATCTTCCGGCCATCACAACCCCCTTTTCCGCCGACGGCGGGCTGGACAGGGCGGGCCTTGGCCGCCTGCTGGAATGGCTGCATGGCGAAGGCATGCACGGGCTGGTTCTGGCCGGAACCACAGGCGAATGGACCAGCATGAGCGCGCAGGAACGTGCGGACCTGTTTGCGCTGACCGGCGTGCAGATGAAGGGCAAGCTGCCCCTGATCGCGGGCTGCTCCAGCTTTACCGCGCCCGAAAGCATCGCCTTTGCCCGCCATGCGGCCGACGCCGGTTTCGACGGTGTGCTTTTGACGCCCCCGCCCTATATCCGCCCCAATGCGGATGAAATTTTTGCCTTTTACGAAGCGGTGGGCGCAGCCATCGACCTGCCCATTTGCGTTTACAACTGGCCCCCTGGCACGGGGGTCGACATGGATCTCGATCTGCTCTCGCGCCTGGCCGACATCGACGGCGTGGTGGCGATCAAGCAATCCTCTTCGTCCTTTGAACGCTTTGTCGAAACCTTTTTTGCGCTCAAGGATCAGGTGCGCGTGTTCGGCTTTCCGATGAACGAGATCGGGTTGACCATGCTGCGCGTGCATGGCGGCGACGGCACGATGGGCGCGGGCGGCGTGCTGGGGCGTGCCCAGCCGGGCTTTTACAATGCCTTCTGGGCGGGCGATCTGGACGGCGCGCGCGCCTGTGGGGCCAAGGACCGCGTGCTGATGCGCGAATGGTACACGCCCGAACTGGTGGGCCGCTTCGGCTCCGGCCCGGCGATTCTCAAGGCCGCGCTTGATGCGCAGGGCCTGCCCGGCGGCCCGGTGCGGGCGCCTTTGCTGCCGGTCAGCGATGCCGCGCGCGAAGAGATTGCCCAAACGCTGCGAAAGCTGCAAATCCTGTGATCCATGACGCATGAAGTCCTGATCATCGGCGGCGGCCTGCTGGGCTGCGCGGCGGCGTGGCATCTGGCCCGCGCCGGTCTTGCCCCGCGCCTGATCGAGGCGCGGGGCATCAACGCGGGCGCCTCGGGTCAGAACGCCGGCTCGCTGCATTTCCAGATCGAGCGGCGGTTTCTGGAGCCGGGCGCCAGCGGCCAAGGCGCGCAGATCGTCCGCCTCAACACTCTGGCGATCGAGGAATGGGCGGGGCTGGAGGAGGAACTCTCCCGCCCGCTGGACATCCATATGCATGGCGGGCTGATGCTGGCCGAGAACGAGGCCGATCTGGCCCTGCTCGCCTCCAAGGTGGCGCGGGAAAACGAACTGGGCCTGCCCACGCAATTGCTGTCAGGGACCGAGGCGCGTGGATTGGTGCCGCGCCTTGCCCCCCATATCTGCGGCGCGGCATGGCTGGCGCGCGAAGGCCACGCCAATCCCCGCATTCTGGCAGATGCCTTTGCCGATGCGGCGCGCAGCGAAGGCGCGGTGATTGAAACACAAAGCCGCCTGCTCGACCTGCGCCGCGATGGGGAGAGTTGGCAGGCGACCATCGAGCATTCGGGCCGGATCGTCACCGCCCGCGCGCGCCACGTCATTCTGGCCACAGGCCACTGGGCCGCGCGGGTCGCGGCGCGCATGGGGCTGAACATCCCGCTCTATCTTGCCCCCCTGATGATGAGCGTGACCGACCGCACGGCGCCTTTCCTGCCCTATCTGATCCAGCATGTCGGCAAGCGCCTGTCGATGAAACAGACGGATGACGGCAATATGGTGATCGGCGGCGGCTGGGCCTCGGCGCCGCAGAAGATGGCCGACGGCCTACCCGATCTCGACGCGCCGCCCTATCTCGTGCCCGACAATCTGCGCGCCAATCTGGAGGTGGCGGCGGGCGTCATGCCCTGCCTGCGCGCGCGCAGCCTGATCCGCAGCTGGACCGGCATGACCTGTGTTTCGGCCGATCAATTGCCCATCGTGGGCGAAGTGCCCGCCGCCCCCGGCCTCTTTGTCGCGGCGGGCGGGTCGATGTTCACGCTGGGGCCGCTGCTGGCGCGGATGCTGGCGCGTAGCATTATCGAGCGCGCCATGCCGGAGGAAATCGCCCTGTTCAGCGCCGCGCGCTTTGCCCATCTCAACGCCTTTGCGGTGCCGTCATGAGCCGGGTTGCCGATGGCGTAAACCGCCCCGCCCCCATAACCATCGAGATCGACGGCGCCGCGATCCCGGCCCATCCGGGCGAAACTCTGGCCGCCGCGATGATCGCCGCCGGGGTTTACCGCATGCGCGATGACCGTTCGGGCGCGCCGCGCGGTATGCTGTGCAACATGGGCACATGCAGCGAATGTTTCGTCTGGATCGCGGACGGGCAGACATGGCGCCGCCGCCGCGCCTGCCTGACGCCGGTGGCCGGGGGTTTGCGCGCCGCCACGCGGGAAGGCCAACCATGATCGATATTGCCATCATCGGCGGCGGCCCCGCCGGACAGGCGGCTGCGCAGCAGACGCTGGGCATGGGCCTGTCCACCACCATGATTGACGAACAGGCGCGCCCCGGCGGCCAGATCCTGCGCCAGCCTCCCGCCACATTCGCCGTCAGGGACTGGATGGGGGGCCGCCTCTATCGCCCGCTGCGTCGCCTGCTCGCCCGGACCGAGGCGGATGAACGACTCGACTGGCGCGGGGGAACCAGCGTGGTGGGGATCGAGCGGATGGAGGATCATTTCCGCCTGACCCTGTCGGGCGCGCATAACGGAACGCTGCTGGCACGGCGTGTGCTGATCGCGGCGGGGTGCTACGACATGCCGGTGGCGATGCCGGGCTGGACCCTGCCCGGCGTGATGAGCGCGGGCGCGGTCCAGACCCTGCTCAAATCGCAGCAGGTGGTGGCAGGCCAACCCATCGTCCTGCTGGGCAGCCATCCGCTGCTGCTGGTGCTGGCCACGCAATTGCTGGATGCCGGGGCCGAAGTTGCGGCGGTGCTGATGCCCCGGACCGTGGGGCAGATGGCGCGCAAGGCCCTGCCCCACATCGCGGGGGCGCTGCTGTTTCCGGGGCCGTTGATCGCGGCGGGCGCGGCCATGGCGCGTCTGCGCCGGGCTGGGGTGCCCCTGATGATGGGCGCGCGGCCTGTCGGCTTTCACGGAGCAGGCGGCCAATTGGCGGCGGTTGAATATGCCTGGCATGGCCAGACCCACCGTATCGCGGCGCAGGTCGCGGCGGTATCCTATGGTTTCCTGCCGCAATCGGATCTGCCGCGTCAGGTCGGCGCGGCGGTGCGCTGGGCGCAACCTGCGGGCGGATGGGAAACCTTGTGTGATGGGGCGATGCGCTCCTCGGTGCCGGGGCTTTATGTCGCGGGCGAAACCACCGGCGTGGCGGGCGCGGATGCAGCCATGGTCGAGGGTGAGATCGCGGGGATCGCCATGGCGCTGGATGCAGGCGCGCAGGCGCCCTCCGCTATGGCCCGCGCGCGGGCCAGACGGGCAAGGCTGCAACCCTTCATCGACCTGCTGCGCGCGGTGGCCGATCCGGGCGATGTCTGGCCATCGGCGACGCCCGATATGCTGCTGTGCCGGTGCGAGGATATTTCCGTGGCGCAGGTCGATGCGACCATTGCCCGACTCTCGCCCATGGCCGACGCGTCGGCGATCAAGCATCGCTGCCGGATCGGCATGGGCCTGTGTCAGGGGCGGTCCTGCGAACATGCGCTGGTGCGCCGGATTGCCGATGCGCGGGGCTGTGATCCTGATGCGGTTGCCCCCTTCCGTCCCCGCTTTCCGGCAAGGCCGCTGCCCATCGACGAGATCATCGGCTGAGCGTTGCAGCGGGCGCAACAATTGCGTCCGGGCGATGTCATTGCTGCGCCTCGAACCCCTTGTCATCCTCGCCTCCTGCACCATTCACAGGAGCCGTCCGCATGACTGAGGCCATCCCGCCCCGCCCCCATTTCGCCGCCGATCACGTGTCATGGACCGTGGCCGATGCCGATGCGGTGGCGCGCTTTTACATCGATGTGTTCGGCGCATCCGAACTGTTCCGCATGGGGCCGATCGACGCCGCCGACATTCCCCCCATGCCCGAAGGGCGCGACTGGATGGCCGCCCATGTCAATGTGCCGGGCGCACGGCTCAGGCTCATCATGCTGCGCCTTACCGAGACGCTCAATTTTCAACTGGTGCAATATGACAAGCCCGATGATCGCAGCGCCGCCCTGCCGCGCAATTGCGATGCGGGCGGGCATCATCTGGGGCTGCGGGTCGATGATGTGCCCGCCGCCGCCGCTTATCTGGCCGCGCATGGCTGCACCGCGATGGAGATCATCGAGATTTCCGAAGGGCCGCTGGCGGGCAAGAAGAACCTCTATCTGCTCGACCCATGGGGCCATCAGCTTGAAATCGTGGACTGAAAGGAAACCAAGATGACCGCAAAGCGCATCAACCCCGCCGCCCTTTACGAAAGCACCCGCTTCGGCTTTTCCCATGCCGCACTGGATGAGGCGACCGGCACGCTCCATCTGGCCGGACAGGTGGCGTGGGACAAGGATTACAATGTGGTGGGCGGCGATGATCTGGCCGCGCAGACCCGTCAGGCGCTGGCCAATATCAGGGCGGTGCTGGCCGAGGCGGGCGCGGATGTGGGCGATCTGCTGCGCCTGCGCACGCTGATCGTCAATTACGATATGTCCAGGCTGGAGGCGGTGGGCGCTGAATTGGCGGCCTTTTACGGCGATGTCCTGCCCGCACCCAACACGATCATCGGGGTTCAGGCGCTGGCCCTGCCCGACTTCCTGATCGAGATCGAGGCGGTGGCGGTGCTGTCCAAAGCGTGACGCGAACAAGGGCCGCTCCGGGTGGAGAGCGGCCCTTGCCCTTCAGCGCGGCAGGACCGCGTGCAGCGGCAGGTCGCGCGAAGAATTGCCGACAAAGACCCGCATCGCGCCCTTGGGCACTTTCCAGCCATGCGCTTTGTCATCCCACACCGACAGATCGCGGCGCGTAAGGGCAAAGCTGACCTCGCGCTCCTCGCCCGGCGCCAGTTCGACGCGGGCAAAGCCCTTGAGCTGACGCGGCGGTTCGCCCGCGGCCGCAGGCATGGCCAGATAGAGCTGCGCCACCTCGGCCCCCGCCCGCTCGCCCAGATTGCGGACATGGGCGCGCACCTGCCACCCTTCGCCCCGGCGCGCGAGTTTCAGCCCGGAAAATCCGAAATGCGTATAAGAGAGGCCAAAGCCAAAGGGATAAAGCGGGTCCAGCTTCTTGGCGTCATACCAGCGATAGCCCACCAGCAGGCCCTCGCTGTAATCGGCCCTTGTGCCTTTGCCCGGATAGCGCGCAGATCCGTCCGTCGGCCCATGCGTTTCGTCGGCTGGGAAGGTTACTGTCAACTTGCCCGAAGGATTGGCCGCCCCGGTCAGCAGGCGCGCGATGGCCGGGCCCGCCACCTCGCCCGGATACCAGCCCGCAATGATGCCCGCCACCCGGTCGCGCCAAGGCATCAGCACGGGGCCGGCGGTATGCAGCACCACCACGGTGCGCGGATTGGCCCGGGCCACGGCCTCGATCAAGGCATCCTGATCGCCGGGGAGGCGCAGGTCGGTGCGGTCGGCGCCTTCCGAAACATGATCGGCCACGAACACCACGGCGACATCGGCCTTGGCCGCCGCCGCCGTGGCCTCCTCGATCAGGCGGGGGTCGGGCGCCTGCCACCCCACGCGCAATTCGGGCGGCGAGAGCGTGGGCGCGGTCGAATAGTCCAGTTCGAAGGAAACGGGCCTGCCCGCCTCCAGTGCAATCGTGCCATGCGTGGTCAGGCGGAAATTCTGCTTGGGCGTATAGGCCACTTCGCGCCCGTCGATGCGCAGGCGGATTTCGCCTCCACCGTTCAGAGAAAAGCGGTAGGTGCCCCCCACCTGAGGCACCAAAGTGCCGCGCCAGCGCGCGGAAAAGATGCTGCCCAATTCCTTGGTGCCTGCCTGTTCATAATCAATCGCGGCTTCGGCGCGGGTCAGGACGGGCTTGCCCGAAAAATCGGGCGAGGCGTAATAGCTGGCCGTAAGACCGCGCAGGGCCGAGGCGGGGATGGCGGGCAAGGGCGCAATGCCCAAGGTGCCGGGCGCATAATCGACCTGAACGCCGGAGGGCAGCGCCGCCCGGATCGCGGCCAGCGGAGCCATGGGCCGGATCTCGTCATTCTTGACAAAGCCGCCATACCGCTCGGTGGTCTGGACATGCTCGCCCGCATCATCGCCGATGATCGCCACGCGCGAAAGGCCCGCGCCCAGCGGCAGCACGCCGCCCCGGTTGCGCAGTAGCACGCTGCCCTCTTCGGCAATGCGTTGCGAAAGCGCGAGATGGGCGGGCGAGCGGGCCTGCGCATCGGCATTGCCCTTGACCGGGCGGTCGATCACGCCCAGCCGGAACATCGGCGTCAGGATATGACGCAGCAGATTATCAATATCGCCGCCCGTCACCTCGCCCTCGGCCAGCGCCTTGCGCAGGGGTGGACCGTAGAATTCGGCAAAGCCAAAGGGGCTGGGGCCGCCGGGCATGGAGATGTCCATCCCCGCCTTGACGCTGGCCACCGTGCTGCGATGAGCGAAATACCAGTCGGAGACGACAAAGCCGTCAAAACCCCAGCCGCGCAACTGATCCAGCGCTGCCTTGTTTTCGCAGGCATAAGTGCCGTTGAAGCGGTTATAGGCGCACATGATCGACCCCGCCCCGGCGCGCCGCACCACCGCTTCAAAAGCGGGGAAATAGATCTCGTTCAGCGCGCGTTCGCTGACGCGCGCATCAATGGCCTCATAGGCGGGCGCATCGCCAAGGCGCAGCCATTCCTGGTTGTTGGCGGCAAAATGCTTGGGCGTGGCCAGCACGCCCTGCGCCTGAATGCCCGCCGTGATCGCCGCGCCGCCGATGGCGGTCAGATAGGGGTCCTCGCTGAGCGTTTCGGCGATGCGGCCCCATTTGGGCGTGCGGATGATGTTGATCGTGGGGGCAAGCACGACATTGCGCCCCTTGGCCGCATGTTCGCGCCCCAGCGCGGCGCCAAATTCCCGCATAAGGCCCGCATCCCACGTGCTGGCCGTCATCAAAGGTGCGGGAAACTGCGTCACGCCCACCATGCCATTGCCCACGCCCGCCGGGCCATCGCCCATGCAAAGCGCGGGCAGCCCCAGCCGGGGCAGGCCCGAAATATGGCCGACACAGGGGTTCACCCCGGTCCCGTTGCCGTCCAGCACCGTGTCGCCCTGAAGCAGGCCCAGCTTTTCATCCATCGTCATGGCGGAGATCAGCAGTTCTGCCCGCTGCGCCGGGGTCCGGCTCGCCTCCATCCATGGGCGCGCCTTGTCCGGCGTTTGGGCCATCACGCCCCCCCACCCCGCTGTTCCACAAAGCGCCGCCCCGGCAAACAGGGCAAGACGAAGCGACAAAACAGCAGAGCGGGAGAACATGGGCATTACTCTTTTAGAACTTCACCGAACCCGACAGGGTGATCGTGCGCGGGCGGCTGACATAATAGCCCAGCGGGTAGACACCCGGCACGATTTCGTTGAAATTGATGACGGTCTGGTTGTTTGACAGGTTGGTGGCGTTCAGATTGACCGCCCATGCATCCTTGCTGATCCCGGCGCGCAGGCCAATCAGCCAGTAGCCATTGAGATGCTGCCAATTGTCAATCGTGGAGTTGAACTTGGTGTCCATCGGCCCCTGATAGGTGGCATCCGCGCCGATCGTGCCCATCAGCCCACTCGACCCCACAGGCGCCGAATAGCTGATCCCCGTGGCGCCCGACCATGTGGGCACATAGGGAATATGATCGCCCTTGCGCCCGGTCGCGGCCACCGGATTGTCGCGGTCCAGCTTGGCGTTGCTGTAGTTCAGGCTGCCCGTCAGGCGCAGGCCCGGCAACGGGCGGGCGTCGATCTCGGCCTCAAAGCCGGTCACGCTCGCCTTGCCGCCATTGCCGGTATAGCCAAAGGAAACCGTGCCGTTCGTGGCTTGCTGCGAGACCTGAATGTTTGACCAGTCGATGTAATAGACCGCCCCGTTCAGATAGAGCTTGCGGTCGAGCAGCGTGTTTTTGAGGCCAAATTCATAGGACCACAGCTGATCCGAACCATAGCCGTCGGGGACGACCACATTGGCCAGCGCGGCGGCCGTCTGGTCATTGGTGCCGCCCGAGCGATAGCCCTGCGCGACCTGAACATAGGCATTGGTGTGGCTGCTGACCTTGTAGGCAAGGTTGAAACGGCCGATCACGCCCTGATCCTTGGTTTTCAGCACAGGCCCTGCGCCCGCGCCCGCACCGCCGCCCGCTGCAACAAACGCCACCGATTGCTGCTCCAGCTTGAAATCGAACCAGCGCGCGCCGGCGGTAAACGTCAGATCGGGCAGGATCTTGTAGCTGAGTTCACCGAAAATCGCGCGTTCGCGGATCTGGGTATTCACGGCGCGGTCGAGCAGCAGCGCGGCATTGGCCGGAATATTGCCGCTGGTATCGGCCTTGGGCCATGACGAGCGGTAATAGCGGTCCTCGTTCTGCATGAAGGCGCCGACCAGCATCTGCACCGGCCCCTTGAAATCCGAGGCGAAGCGCAGCTCGGCGCTGTCCACCTTGCGGTGCTTGTTCTGGACCAGAGCGCTGCGGCCGGTGGTGTCATAGGGCAGACCAAAGAACGCCTGCGCCGCCAGCGAGGCGTCGCGCACAAAACCGGTGTCGCGCACAAAGCGCGAGCCGGTGGCCGTCACGGTGCCAAAGGGGCGCTTGTAATTGGCGGTGACGTTATAGATCTCGCTCTTGTCATCATAGGGCGAGCGCACCACGTCGGCCTGATAGTCGGCGGGCAGCGCCGCGCCGCCGAAATCCCGGCTGTTATAGTAATTCTTCGCATCCTGATGCACCTTTTGATACATCATCATCGTGTCGATGGTCAGATCATCGGTGGCCTTAAGGCGGGTGGAGAGGCGAGCGGCCTTGCTCTTTTCCGCGTTCGCGCCCTTTTCGAAACGGTTGCTGATCCAACCCGGCAGATCGGCATAGAAACCCGAAGCGCGCACCGCGAAACGGCCCGGAATGACCGGAATGTTCACCGCGCCATCGGTCTGCATGCCCAGATCCGCCCCCTTGGTGGTGCGGATGCCGCCCTGCACATAGCCGGTCACCTTGTCCAGATCGGGCTTGGCGGTGATATAGCGCATCGTGCCCGCCATCGAACTGGCGCCAAAGGTGGTGCCTTGGGGGCCTTTCAGCACTTCAACGCGGTCGATGTCGAACAGCTTGATGTCGGGGGCCTGACCGCCGCCATCCTGCGAATTTTCGCCGGTGATGACCACTTCGTCCAGATAAAGCCCGACCGTGCCCGCGCCGCTGGCATTGATGCCGCGCACGACATAGCGCTTGTCGCCCGGACCTTCGTCCTGAACCGACAGGCCCGGCACGGTGCGATAGAAATCGGCAAAATCAATCGCGCCCTTGGCCTGAAGATCCGCCCCGCCGATCGCCTGAACGGCAATCGGGGTGGCCTGAATGGTCGAAGCCGTGCGCTTGGTCGCGGTCACGACGATGCCGTCGCTCGCCTGCGGCGCCTGCTCGGCGTGGGCAGGCAAAGCAAAAATCATAAGACCGCTTGTGGCGGCCAGACGAAAGCCGATCTGCTTGGAGTAGCGCATGTTATTCCCTGCCTTGATTAAGTGGAGGACTCTTGCCGCCTGCGAGCCTCCGGCTGTTGATCCGCCGGATAGCCACGGAAATGTCATAGAAGCAGTCGCTGCGCTCAATGCATAATATTGTTCACTTTCGTTGCCCTGTGCGCAACATATGCCAAGGAGATGGGCGATCTTCTGACAGGGAAATGCTCGCCCGGTTCAATACGCGAAGTGCGCAAAGCGAGCGGCATGCCGTCGCTCTTGATGTGCCGATGATTGGCATTAAAGCCCGCCAGAGGGACAGTGACCGTCCCGCATGGCCGCTGATGAAGGAAAACGCAGATGAGCGAGGATTTACGCAGGCATGGCGATCCCGGATCGGAGGAATTCCGGGTCGAGGCCTATCCCTTTTATCTGCTGAACCGCGCGGCGAGCCGCTACAATGTGGTTATCGAATCGCAATTGCGCGCCATTGGCATCGACATCCCCACCTGGCGCGTGCTGATGATCCTGGGCCAGCATGAGCCGCTGCCCATCGCGCAGGTGGCCAAATCGGCGGTCATCAACATTTCGACCATGATGCGCATCGTCGAACGCATGGCCAAGGCGGAATTGATCACCACCCAGCCGAGCGAAACCGACGGCCGCGTGACCGAACTGCTGCTCAGCGATCTGGGGCGCGAGAAGCTGGCGGCCGCGCGCGAGGCAACCTCGCCGGTCTATCACAAGATCATTCGCGGGATCAGCGCGGACGAGTTTGCCCAATTGCTCGATCTGCTGGGGCGTTTGCACGACAATCTGGAGTAAGCGCGGGGGTCAGCCGAATCAACTTGCACATGCAACCATTATGCTTTAAGCCTAAAGCAAATTGGAGGTGCATGATGCGTGTTGCCTGTCTGGGCGGCGGTCCCGCCGGTCTTTATTTTGCCATTTCAATGAAACTGCGCGATGCGGCCCACGAGATCGACGTTTTCGAACGCAACCGTGCGGGCGACACTTTCGGCTGGGGCGTGGTCTTTTCCGACCAGACGGTCGAGAACCTGACCGCCAATGATCCGCTCAGCGCGGCCATCATCGCCGACAATTTCGCCCATTGGGATGATATCACCGTGGCGATGGGCGATCGCTCGATCACCTCATCGGGCCATGGCTTTATCGGCATCGGGCGCAAACGCCTGCTCCAGATCCTGACCGCGCGGGCCTTGGAACTGGGCGTCCGGGTGCATTTCGAAAGCGAATTTTCCGCCGATTTGGCCGCCTATGGCGATTATGACCTGATCGTGGCGGCCGACGGCATCAACAGCGCGATCCGCACGGCAAACGAGGACAAGTTCGGCGTCGATATTCAAACCCGCCGCAACAGGTTCTGCTGGCTGGGCACGACGCGCCTGTTCGACGCCTTTGCCTTTCTGTTCGAAAAGACCGAGCATGGCTGGGTCTGGGCCCATGCCTATCGCTTTGACGCCACCCATTCGACCTTCATCGTCGAATGCTCGCCCGAAACATGGGAGGGGCTGGGTCTGGACAGGATGGAGCAGGCCGAAAGCATCGCCTTTTGCGAAAAGCTTTTTGCGCGCCACTTAAATGGCCATCCCCTCATCACCAATGCGGGCCATTTGCGCGGCTCTGCGGCATGGATCAATTTCCGCCGCATCCTGTGCGAGAAATGGTCTTTCGACAATGTCGTGCTGCTGGGCGATGCGGCGCATACCGCGCATTTCTCGATCGGTTCGGGCACGAAACTGGCGCTGGAAGACGCGATCAAGCTCGCGCAGGTGCTCAGCCGTCCCGGCATGGCCGATCCGGCCAATCTGCGCGAGGCTCTGGCCGAATATGAGGCCGAGCGCCATGTCGAGGTGCTCAAAATCCAGAACAGCGCGCGCAATTCGACCGACTGGTTTGAAACGCTCGACCGCTATCTCGATTTCGACCTGCCGCAATTCGCCTATTCGCTGATGACCCGTTCGCAGCGCGTGGCGCATGAAAACCTGCGCCTGCGCGACAAGGCATGGCTGGAAAGCCTCGAACGCTGGTTCTGGGCGGGGAACGAAGGACGCGAGTACCCGGTCCAGCCGATGTTCACGCCCTTTGCGCTGCGCGATCTGACGCTGGTCAATCGCGTGGTGGTGCCCCCGATGCTGACCTACAGCGCCGAGCCGGATGGCCATGCAACCATGTTTCACGAGGTGCATTACGGCGCCCGCGCGCTGGGCGGGGCCGGGCTGGTGATCACCGAAATGCTGGCCGTTTCGCCCGAGGGGCGCGCCACCTCGGCCTGCCCCGGCCTGTGGGAGGACGGCCAGATCGACCGCTGGCGCGCGATCAACGCCTTTGCCCATCAGCACACCGCGACCAAGACCTGCGCCCAACTGGGCCATGCGGGCGCGCGGGCCTCGTGCCGTCCGGGGCATGAAGGCTATGATGTGCCGCTCGCCGATCCTTGGCCGATCCTCTCGGCCAGCGCGCAAGCCTGGCGCGAAGGGGGCCTGAGGCCCGCCGCGCTGAGCGAGGCGGATATGGAGCGCATCCTTGCCGACTTCACCGCCGCCGCGCGCCGCGCCGACGTCGCCGGTTTCGACATGATCGAGCTTCAGGCGGGCCATGGCTTCCTGCTCTCCAGCTTCATCACCCCGGTGATGAACCATCGCACGGACGCCTATGGCGGTTCGCTGGAAAGCCGCCTGCGCTTTCCGCTGCGCGTGGCCGCCGCCGTCCGCGCGGCTTGGCCCGCAGGCAAGCCGATGGCGGTGCGCATCTCGGCCAACGACTGGGTGGGCGCGGCGGGCGTGACCCCTGCCGAGGCTGTGGCCATTGCCGAAGCCTTCAAGGCCGTGGGCGTGGATATCATCGACGTGTCGGCGGGCGAGACCGCGCCGCGCGCCCGCCCCACCTACGGCCGCATGTTCCAGACCCCCTTTGCCGACCAGATCCGCAACGAAGCGCACATGCCCACCATGGCCGTGGGCAACATCACCCAGCCCGATCAGATCAACTCGATCCTGATGGCGGGCCGCGCCGATCTGGTGGCGGTGGGGCGGCCCCATCTGGTCGATCCGTCATGGACGCTGCGCGCGGCGGCGCAGGCGGGCGAGGAAGGGCAATTCGTCCCCGCCCCCTATGCCCTTGGCCAGACGCAGGCGCAGCAACTGGCCGGGCAGGTCCGCAACACAGCCGTGCGCGCATAAGGGAGAACAGGAATGGCCTTCAACCTCACCCTGCCGGTGCGTTTTGCTGATGTCGATCCGGCCGGAATCGTGTTCTATCCGCGCTATTTCGAAATGCTCAACGCGCTGGTTGAGGACTGGTTCGCCACTTTGGGCTTTCCCTTCAAGCTGATCCACATGGAAGGCAAGATGGGCGTGCCCACCGTCCGGCTGGAAGTGGATTTCATGGCGCCCAGCGAGCTTGGCGAGAGCCTCGATCTGGCGCTGGAGGTGACGAAGCTGGGCAAGAGCAGTTGCCAACTGGCCGTGACCTTTGCCTGCGAGGGGCAGATGCGGTTAAAGGCGCTGGTCGTACTGGTCTGCATGGATCTGGGCGCGCGGGCCGCCATGCCCTGGCCCGAAACCTTGCGCGAAGGGATGCAGGCCCATTGCGCCTGAACAGGCTTGCCGCGCAGCCTCATGCCACCTAAACGCGCCATGACGGCTCGCCCCACCGGGCGGGCCGTTTGCCATGATGAGGGTGCGATGGAAAGCGAAGCGGAAAGGCGGCTGGAGCTGCGGGTGTGGATCCGCCTGCTCGATTGCGCCAAGCTGGTGGAAAAACAGCTGCGCCGCAATTTTCAGGAACAGTTCGACACCACCCTGCCCCGGTTCGATGTGCTGGCGGCGCTGGATCGCGCGCCCGACGGGTTGACCATGGGCGAAATTTCGCGCGCGCTGCTGGTGTCGAACGGCAATGTCACGTCCATCGTGCGGCAATTGAGCGAACAGGGCCTGATCGATTCCCGCCCCGATCCCAATGACCGGCGCGCCGCCATCGTCAGCATGACCGATGCGGGCCGCGCCTATTTCAAAACGCTGGCCGATGCGCACAGCCGGTGGGTGCATGAGGCGCTGTCCTGCTTTCCCGCCGATCATCAGGCGCATCTGCTCGCCCTGCTCGATCAGCTCAAGAGCTCGATCCGCGCGCAATAAAAAAGGGGCCGTTTGCACGGCCCCCCAGTCGGGAGAGGAAATCTTTGCCTTAGCCGGCCACGACCGGATGGCGCAGCGTGCCGATGCCTTCGACCGTGGCCACGATCACATCGCCCGGCCAGACCCATTCCTGCGGGTCCATCCCTGCGCCAACCCCGGCGGGCGTGCCGGTGGCGATGATGTCGCCCGGCTCCAGCGTGATGCCCTGCGAAATGTCGGCCACCAGTTCATCGACCTTGAAAAGCATATAGGCGGTATTGCTGCGCTGCTTTTCCACGCCATTGACGGTCAGCCACAGGTCAAGCGTCTGGGGATCGGGGATTTCATCGGCGGTGACAACGCAGGGGCCCATGGGCGCAAACGTGTCCTGACCCTTGGAGTAAATCCACTGGCCCGCACGGCGGCAATCGCGTGCGCTCATGTCGATGCAGACCGTATAGCCGAAAACGTAATTGAGCGCATCCTCGCGCGAGACGCCCTTGGCGCGGGTGCCGATGATCGCGGCCAGTTCGACTTCCCAATCGAGCTGTTGGGTGATCGCGGCATTATGGACGATGGCGTCATCCGGGCCGATCACGGACGTCGGCGGCTTGGAGAAGATCACCGGCTGACGCGGCAGTTCGGGCGAAGTATCGAGCGACTTGGCGCTTTCAGCAACATGTTCGGTGTAGTTCAGGCCGATGCCGAAGATGTTCTTGCGCGGGCGCGGGATCGGGGCCAGCAGTTTCACATTGGCCACCGGCAGCGCGGTGCCGATGGGGAAGATGCCCTCGGCCTCGTCGATCAGCTTCGACGTGATCGCCACGGCCTGCGGGCCAAGGTCGATGAATTCCAGCATGGTCGAGGGCAGCGGCACGCCGCATTCCTCGCCGAACAGTTCCAGATCGAGGACCAGATCCCCGACCAGAGCGCCAAGGCGCGCTTCGGCCTCGACGTGAGAACGATAGGTAACAAGACGCATGGGGGATTCCTCAGGCTAAGTGTCAGGAATTCAGGCGAGAACGGGCTGGTAGCCGTGGTTTTCGCCAAAGGCTTCTTCGCGATAGATGCCCAAAGAGCGCATCACCGGCAGATCGTTGAAGGTGAACAGGCAGGCGTCATCCGTGTCGGACAGGTTGACATGCTCATGCCAGCACCAGCTGGGCACGACGAAAATGTCGCGTTCCTGCCAGTCGAAACGCTGGCCGTTGATGATCGAATAGCCGCGCCCCTTGGCGCATTGATAGACGAAGCTGCCGGTGTGGCGGTGGGCCTTGGTGTGCTGACCCGCGCGCAGCATCTGCATCGAGGCGCCGATCGTGGGCATCACCGGCCCGCCCGTATGCGGGTTCACATATTCCATCAAAAGCCCGTCATAGGGCGAACCTTCCGACACCGCCGCATAGCGCAGCAGCGCCTCATAGGTCGGGGCCCATTCATATTTCAGCAGCGGCGAATAGGGCTTTGTCCATGCCACCCCGGCCGGGCGCAGCGCCGACCCCGCCCACATGCCCAGCGAGTCATTGACCGGGAAGGAGATCGCCTGTTGCAGATCCGGATGAACCTCATAGAAATTCGCGTCCAGCGCGTTCATCAGCGGAATGTCGAGGCCATCCTGCCAGATGCAGATGGTACCATCCTCCGACACGCCATGCTCATGCCATGTCCCGTTGGGGGTCAGCACAAAATCATTGGCGCCCAGCGTCATCTTGTGTCCATCGACATTGGTGAAGGCGCCCGATCCCTCCATGATGAAGCGCAGCGCCGAGGCCGAATGGCGGTGGCTGGACGCGCATTCGCCCGGCCCCATCACCTGAAGCCCCGAATAGAGCCAGCCCACGGCCGCCACCACATCGGCCCGCCCCGGATTTTCCAGATAGACCACACGCCGCCCCGCCTGTTCGGGCGTCACAAGGTCAAGCGAGCGCAGCACATCCTCGCGCAGATCGCGATAGCGCCACAGATAGGGCACGGAGGTCGAGGCCGGTTCCCACGGTTCGATCTTGTTGGCCACCGTCCACAGCGCGCCCGTACCAAGCGATTGCAATCGCTGATAATAGGCGACAAGCTCGGGCGTATCGGCAACATTGGCGCGACCGATGATCTCTTCGCGATACTGGTCATATGTGCTGGCCATGGGCGGGCTCCTGAAGGACGTTGGGCGACGTGATAGTATAGGTTTAAAATATCTTGGAGAAACTGTCAAATGCAAGTAAATTGCCTCTCAGCCTCTCTCCGGCAATCCCATCCTACCCATGCAAAAGCTGAGGAAAATCATGATCCAAGCCTTCACCGCCGCTGTCGTTCAGGCCGCCTCCCTGCCCACCGACTCGATGGGCGCCGCCGCCAAGGCCGCAGGGCTGATTGCGCAGGCCAGTGCGAAAGGCGCGAAGATCATCGTGTTTCCCGAAGCGTTCCTGGGCGGCTATCCCAAGGGCGCGTCCTTCGGCACGCCGGTCGGCATGCGCAAACCCCAGGGGCGTGAGGATTTCCGCGCCTATCATGAGGCCGCCATCGACCTGAACGGCCCCGAAGTCGCCGCGATTGCCGAAGCCACAGCCGCCACCGGCACCTTTGTCGTGATGGGCGTGATCGAACGCGACGGGGCCACGGTCTATTGCACCGCGCTGTTCTTCGATGGCGAAAAGGGGTTGATTTCCAAGCATCGCAAGCTGATGCCCACCGGGGCGGAACGGCTGATCTGGGGCTTTGGCGATGGATCGACCATGCCGGTGATCGACACGCCGCTGGGCCGGATCGGGGCGGTGATCTGCTGGGAAAATTATATGCCGATGCTGCGCATGGCGATGTATGACCAAGGCATCACGCTCTATTGCGCCCCCACCGCCGATGATCGTGACGGCTGGGCCAGCACGATGCGCCATGTCGCGCTGGAGGGACGCTGCTTCGTGCTGTCGGCGTGCCAGCATATCACGCGCGGGGCCTATCCGGCCGATTATGACTGCGCGCTGGGCGATGATCCGGCAACGGTGCTGATGCGCGGCGGGTCGATGATCGTCGATCCGCTGGGCAATGTGCTGGCCGGGCCGGACTATTCGGGCGAGACGATCCTCTATGCGCAGATTGACCCGGCCGAGGTGATCCGCGGCAAATATGATTTCGACGTGGCGGGCCATTATGCCCGGCCCGATGTTTTTCAACTGTCGGTCGATGTCGCCCCCAAATGGCCCGTCGTCCGCATCGGAGGCGACATCTGATGGAATTCGATTTTTCGCAACTGGCGGGGCCGGATCGTTACAAACTGATGGCGGCCTCGATCACCCCGCGGCCCATCGCCTGGATCACGTCTCAATCGGCACAGGGCGTGCGCAATGCCGCGCCCTACAGCTTTTTCGCGATGATGGGGGCCGAGCCGCCGCTCCTCGCCATCGGGCTGATGCGCCGCCCGGACGGCACCTATAAGGACAGCGCGGCCAATATTCTGGAAACCGGCGAATTTGTCGTCAACCTTGTGGCCGAACATGATGCGCAGGCCATGAACCTGACCTGCATCGACGCGCCGCCGGGCGAGGATGAAATCGCGCTGGCGGGCCTTGAAACGGCGCCCTCCACCGCCATCGCTCCGCCCCGCATCGCCACCGCGCCCGTCAGCATGGAATGCCGCATGTATAACAGCATGGACGCGGGCCAATCAACCATCGTGCTGGGCGAGGTCTTGCGGTTCCATATTCAGGACCGCTTTATCGACACGCAGAAACTGCATGTCGATACGCTGGCCATGGGCCTGATCGCGCGCATGCATGGCGCGGGCTGGTACACGCGCTGCACCGACCTGCTGCAAATGACGCGACCCAGTTGGGCAGACCGGTAAAAACGCGAAAGGGCGGCGGCATGGACCCCATGCCGCCGCCCCGATCATGTGCGCCATCAACCCTTGATAAAAGCCAGAATATCGCGGTTCAGCACATCGGCATGGGTGGTCAACATGCCATGGGGATAACCGGGATAGATCTTGAGCGTGTTGTTGCGGATCAGTTTCGCCTGCAAATGGGCCGAGGCGGCCACCGGCACGATCTGATCGTCATCACCATGCTGGATCAGCACGGGCACGTTGATCGCTTTCAGATCCTCGGTCTGGTCGGTTTCGGAAAAGGCCTTGATGCTGTCATACTGGGCCTTGGCGCCGCCCATCATGCCCTGACGCCACCAGTTCTGGCGGATCGCCTCATTCACGCTCTGGCCCGGACGGTTGAAGCCGTAGAAAGGCACCGGCACATTCCAGAAGAAGTCGGCCCGGTTTTCCGCCAGCGCCTTGCGGAAGCCGTCAAACACCGAAAGCGGCAAACCGCCCGGATAGGCCGCGGTCTTCAGCATGATCGGCGGCACCGCGCCCACCAGCACCGCCTTGGCCACGCGCCCTTCGCCATAGCGGGCCACATAGGCCGCCACCACGCCGCCGCCGGTCGAATGACCGATATGCACCGCATCATGCAGGTCAAGATGGCGCACCAGCACGGCCGTGTCGCTGGCATAAGTGTCCATGTCATTGCCGTTCATGGTCTGGCTGGAACGGCCATGGCCGCGCCGGTCAAAGGCGATGACGCGAAAGCCCTGTTCAAGGAAGAACATCATCTGGGCATCCCAATCGTCGGCCGTCAGCGGCCAACCGTGATGGAAGACGATGGGCTGGCCGGTGCCCCAATCCTTGTAATAGAGCCGTGCGCCATCGGGGGTGGTGACATAGCCGTCACCGACGCGCGCCGTGTTGGCCGAATTGGCCGCCTTTTTCGGCGCTGCGGCCAGCGTGGGGGTCTGGCTGACCAGCGCGGCGGTGCCGGCCATGGCGCCGACGGTGGTGAGCAGATGACGGCGGGAAAGATCCTGAGCAGCTTGGGTCATGATACACCTCGGGGGAAGGAAGAGTGAGAGGGAATGGCGGGGAAAATGGCAGGCAGGGCTCGCGCTCGCTTGGCGATCCGCGCGGGATTTTGGACAATTCAGCGATATTCAGGCCGTTGGGGCGGGGCCGAAACCCCGCCCTTTGCGGCATCAGGCAGCATCGACAAGAACGATCTCGCTGTCCTCGATGGCCGTGACGCGCAGCACTTCGACATCGCTGATCGCCACGCCGTCGCGGGCATTGACGCGGATGTCATCAATCTGCACCGCGCCGGTGGCGGGCACCAGATAGGCCTTGCGGGTCGCGCCCAGCCGATATTCCGCGCTTTCGCCCGCCTTGAGCGTGGCGCCCACCACGCGGGCATTGGTGCGGATGGGCAGAGCGTCGGCATCCTCGGCATAGCCGCTGGCCAGCGTCACGAAATGACCCGAACGTTCGCCCTTGGGGAAAGGCTTGGCGCCCCATTGCGGCGCGTCGCCCTGATGGGTGGGGATGATCCAGATCTGGAAGATCTTCGTGGTGATGTCCTCCAGATTGTATTCCGAATGGCGGATGCCGGTGCCCGCGCTCATTACCTGGACGTCGCCGGCCTCGGTGCGGCCCTTGTTGCCCAGATTGTCCTGATGGGTGATCGCGCCTTCGCGGACATAAGTGATGATTTCCATGTCGCGGTGCGGGTGGGGCGGGAAACCGGTGCCCGGAGCGATCGTGTCATCATTCCACACGCGCAGATTGCCCCAGTGGACGCGGGCCGGATCGTGATATTCGGCAAAGGAAAAATGATGGTGCGCATCCAGCCAGCCATGGTTGGCCGCGCCAAGGGTTTCAAAGGGGCGATGTTCGATCATGGGTTATCTCCTGTGGGGCGTTTCGGGGAAGCGCCCTTGCTGAAAACCGATTTAGCCCTTGCGGCCCGTTCTGATCAGAGGGATAAAATGATCGATAACGTTCGAGAAAATTGAAAAGCGAGATTCGCGCATGAACAATCCGGGCACCCCCACCTTCGACCAGTTGCGCATTTTCCTGACCATCGTCGACACCGGCAGCTTTGCCGCCGCCGCGCGCAAGCTCAACCGCGCGGTCTCGGTCATATCCTATGGCATCGCCAATCTGGAGGCCCAGCTCGGCCTGACCCTGTTCGACCGCGAGGGCACGCGCAAACCCACGCTGACCGTGGCGGGCCGCGCGCTGCTCTCCGAGGCGCGCGGGGTGGCGCAGGGGATCGATGCCCTGCGTGCCAAGGTCAAAGGGCTGCTCGACGGGCTGGAGGCCGAGGTCGATCTGGCGGTGGACGTGATGCTGCCCACGCATCGGCTGGGGCGCATCCTGCGGGCCTTTCGCGCGCAATTTCCCACTGTGCAATTGCGCCTGCATGTCGAGGCGCTGGGCGCGATCACGGCCATGGTGCTGGACGGCAAGGCGGTGATCGGCCTGTCCGGCCCGCTGTTTGCCGGGGTCGAGGGGCTGGAAAGCGTCAATGCCGGATCGGTGCTGATGGTGCCGGTGGCCGCGCCCGACCATCCGCTGGCCCAGATGGACCCGATTCCCTCCGGCGCAGGGCGCGATCATATCCAGCTCGTGCTGACCGACCGTTCGCGCTTTACCGAGGGGCAGGATTTCTCGGTGATGTCCCCGCGCACATGGCGTCTGGCCGACCTCGGCGCCAAACATGCGCTGCTGCGCGAAGGGATCGGGTGGGGCAACATGCCCCTGCCGATGATCGAGGATGATCTGACCACCGGCACGCTGGCCCGGCTGTTCATGCCCGACCATCCGGGCGGCACCTATCGCTTTGCCGGGATCTGGCGACGCGACACGCCCCCCGGCCCGGCGGCGGCATGGCTGATCGAACAATTTGTAAACACGGCCGAAAACGGAGCCGAAGATTTGCCCGATATCTGAGGCAAGCCTCTTTTGGGGGGAATTGCCTCCCCCGGATCGGGCTTGGCGCGCGGGCGCCCTGTGCCATGTTCGGCATCGACAGCAAGCACAGGATCCGGCGAAAATGACCCCGACATTGGCCCGAACACCGCCCCTTGCCGAAATCGCCCGCATTCCCGAACTGATCGAGGGGGCGCAGCGGTTTCTGGACGAAGACGTGCATATGGCCCGCCATTATCTGGAGCGGATTTCGGCGCTTTTCGCGCCTGCCCCTTCCGGCCCGATCTATCTGGCCGAAAGGCCCGCCCCGCCCCCGGCCCCGGTCAAGGGCGGGCTGGCCGCATGGCAGATGCAAAAGGTGCTGGCCTATGTCGAAAGCCATCTGGACAAGACGCTTTCGACCGAGGAGCTGGCCGGGGTGACACGGCTGTCCACCGGCCATTTCTGCCGCGCCTTCAAGGCCAGCATGGGCGAAACGCCCCATGGTTTCATCATGCGCCAGCGCATCCGCCGCGCCCAGATCCTGATGGTGCAGAGCCGCGAGACGCTCTCGCAGATCGCGATTGCCTGCGGCCTGACCGATCAGGCCCATCTGACCCGCCTGTTTCGCCGCACCACCGGCACCACGCCGATGCAATGGCGCCGCCATTGGCAGGGCGAGATCTGAAATCCGGCCGGAGAGGTTCGATGCCCCCGATACCACCGCGTCCGCTGGGCCAATACCGGCATGTGCGCTTTGTCGCGGCCCAGATCGCCATTGAAGCTCCGGTAGATCTGCTGATCGTGGGGATGCAGGAAAAGGACGGCGGGCGCAGCGGGGCCGAGCAGGTGGACCTCGCGCTGCATGGCACGCTGGGCCGGTTGCGGGCGGGCGGGATCTTTACCGGCATGGCGGGCGAGGAACTGACGCTCTGGGCGCCGCCCGCGCCGATCGGGGCGCGCTCGCTGATGCTGATCGGGCTGGGCGCGGGTCTGGCGGGCGATCCCTTGCGGATCGGGCGGCTGACCTGCCAGGCGATGCGCAGCGCGCATTGCACCCACGCGCGCAAGGTGGCCTGTCTGCTGGGCTGGAACGGACTGGATATGCCCGAGGAAGGGATCGAGGAGATTGCCGCCGCGATGATGCGGGGGGCGCTTTTGGCGCTGGACGGGCTGGACACCCCGCCGCGCCCCGTCGAATGGATTTTCGACATTCGCAACGGTCAGGCCCAGCGCACCGCCGCCGCGCTGGAAAATGCCTTGGCAACATGGCATTCGGTGGAATGACGCGCAGCCTGCGCCATTGTTTGCCACCGATCCACCAAGGTTAACGGCCCGACCATGCCATTCCATGCCCCCGACGGGCTTTACGCCCCGCGCGCCGCGCGTCCGCCGATCTCGGTGATGCTGGTGGATGATCACCTGCTGCTGCGCGAAGGGGTGCGGGCGGTGATCGGCACCCAGCCCGACATCACCATCGCGGGCGAGGCCGAGGATGGCGCGCAGGCCATCGCACTTTACCCAAGGCTGCGCCCCGATGTGGTGCTGATGGATCTTCAAATGCCCGACATGTCGGGGGTTGAGGCGATAGAGGCGATTCGCCGCGGCGATCCGGGCGCGCGCATCATCGTGCTGACCACATTTTCGGGCGACGGGCGCGCGATCAAGGCCCTGCGCGCCGGCGCCATGGGCTATCTGCTCAAGGCCAGCCTGCGCAAGGAGCTGCTCGATGCGATCCGCTCGGTGTTCAACGGCGGCAAGCATCTGGACGCGCAGGTGGCGACCGCCATTGCGCTGCATGTGCTGGACGATGATCTGACCGAGCGCGAACTGGCGGTGCTGACACTGGCGGCGGCGGGCAATTCGAACAAGCAGATCGCCGCGCGCATCGGCCTGTCGGAGGAAACCGTCAAAGGCCATATGAAACAGGCCTTTGCCAAGCTGGGCGCGGCCGACCGCACCCATGCGGTGACCATTGCGGCCAAGCGGGGCCTGATCGAAATTTGAAGTCCCACCGCGCGGTGTCATCCAGCGGCCAATCATGTCAAACCTGTGCAAGACGCGAACCGGTGCGGACACCTAGTCTGCGCCGCGTTCGGTTCTGGCCGCTTTTATGGGCGGCGGATCGTTCATTCGAAAAAATCGAACAAACTGTCCGATCTTATCTCACTTACCTGAAGTCACCAACCGGCATAACTTGCCCTCACAGCAACGATGCTGGCCCAACAAAGGATCCCCCCGATGACCATCACCGCCACCGCCACCCCCGGCAAGTCCTTGATTTCGCCCAAGGATCACACGCTGGTCCTGATCGATTTCCAGTCGCAGATGGCCTTTGCCACCAAGTCGATCGCCACCGAAGTGCTGCGCAGCAATGCCGCGCTGGTCGCCAATGCCGCCGCCTCGTTTGGCGTCTCCACCATCCTGACCACGGTGGCCGAAAAGAGCTTTTCCGGCCCGATGTTCAACGAAATCACCGATGCCTTCCCCGGCCAGCCCCTGCTCGACCGCACCAGCATGAACACCTGGGAAGATGCCGCCGTGATCGAGGAAGTGAACCGCATCGGCAAGGAGCGCATTATCTTTGCAGGGCTGTGGACCAGCGTCTGCATCGTCGGCCCGGTGGCCTCGGCCATCGATCAGGGCTTTGACGTTTACTTCATCGCCGATGCCTGCGGCGACATTTCGGCCGAGGCCCATGAACGCGCCGTCCAGCGCATGATCCAGCTGGGCGCCAAGCCGATGACCTCGCTGCAGTACATGCTTGAGCTTCAGCGCGATTGGGCGCGGGCCGAAACCTATGACAGCACCACCGGCATCGCCCGCCAGTGGGGCGGCGCTTACGGCCTGGGCATCACCTATGCCAAGACGATGTTCGGCGCGTCCGAAGGCGGACACTAAGCCGACCGGGACCGGCCTGCGGCGCACTCCGCCCAATCCCCCCCAAGACGCAGGCCGGTCCCGACTTTTCCCTCTTGGGCTCAGGAGTTCTCCTTCATGAAACTCTATCTCCTCTCGGTGGGCGCCGGATTGCTGGTGGGCGTGATCTACAGCCTGCTGGGCGTGCGTTCGCCCGCGCCGCCGATCATCGCGCTGGTGGGCCTGCTGGGCATTCTGGCCGGTGAACAGATCGTGCCGATTGCCCGCCGCGCGATTCAGGGTCAGGATGTCGCCTGCTATATCCGCGGCAATTGCGCCGATCATGTTCTGGGCCAATTGCCCGGAAGTCCCGATAAAAACCAGTCCTGACCAAAACTGACCCCCTTCCCCCCCAACCGGAGCCTTCCCCCCATGGCCGACCTGATCATCACCAACGCCAAGGTTTCCACCCTTGACCGCGAAAACCCGGATGCCGAAGCCATCGCCATCCGCGACGGCAAATTCCTGGCCGTGGGCAGCGAAAAGGATGTGCGCGCCGCCGTCCTGCCCGATGCGCAGGTGATCGATGCGGGCCGCCGCCGCGTGATCCCCGGCCTGATCGACAGCCATATGCACATCATCCGGGGCGGGCTGAATTTCAACATGGAGCTGCGTTGGGACGGCGTGCCCTCGCTCTCGGAAGCGATGGCCATGCTGAAAGCGCAGGTTGACCGCACCCCCGCCCCGCAATGGGTGCGCGTGGTGGGCGGTTTCACCGAGCACCAGTTTGCCGAAAAGCGCCTGCCCACGCTGGCCGAGCTCAATGCCGTGGCGCCCGATACGCCGGTGTTCATCCTGCACCTTTATGATCGCGCGCTGCTCAATGCCGCCGCGCTGCGGGTGGTGGGCTATACCAAGGACACGCCCAACCCTCCGGGCGGCGAGATCGTGCGTGACAGCATGGGCAACCCCACCGGGCTTCTTTTGGCCCAGCCCAATGCGACGATCCTCTATTCGACGCTGGCCAAGGGGCCGAAGCTGCCGCAGGAGTACCAGCTCAACTCCACCCGCCATTTCATGCGTGATGTCAATGCCTTGGGCGTAACGGGCGTGATCGACGCGGGCGGCGGGTCGCAGAATTATCCCGACGATTACGAAATCATCGAAAAGCTGCATCAGGACGACCAACTGACCGTCCGCATCAGCTACAACCTCTTCACGCAAAAGCCTAAAGAGGAACTGGCCGACTTCTCCGGCTGGGTAAAGCAGGTGACGCCGGGCCAGGGCGATGACACCTATCGCCACAATGGCGCGGGCGAGATGCTGGTCTATTCCGCCGCCGATTTCGAGGATTTCCGCGCCCCCCGCCCCGACATGCCCCCCAGCATGGAAGGCGACCTTGAACCCGTCATCCGCCTGCTGGCCGAACACCGCTGGCCATGGCGCCTGCACGCCACCTATGACCAGACGATCAGCCGCGCGCTGGACGTCTATGAAAAGGTGAACCGCGACATTCCGCTCACCGGCATCAACTGGTTCTTCGACCATGCCGAAACCATCAGCGACCGCAACATCGACCGCATCGCGGCGCTGGGCGGCGGCATCGCGGTCCAGCATCGCATGGCGTTTCAGGGCGAATATTTCGTCGAACGCTATGGCGCCAAGGCCGCCGAGCGCACGCCCCCGATCAACAAGATGATCGCGGCAGGCATCCCGGTGGGCGCCGGCACCGACGCCACCCGCGTCGCCAGCTATAACCCATGGGTCTCGCTGTCATGGCTGGTCACGGGGCGCACGTTGGGCGGGATGCGGCTTTATCCTTCGGCCAACCGGGTGTCCCGCGAAAAGGCGCTGGCCATGTGGACCCATGAAAACACATGGTTTTCCAATGAAGTGGGCAAGAAGGGCCAGATCAAGGCAGGCCAATTGGCCGATCTTGCCATCCTGTCCGACGATTATTTCACCGTGCCCGAACATGAGATCGTCCATATCCGCTCTGTCCTGACCCTGCTGGGCGGCAAGGTGGTCCATGGCGAGGGCAAGTACGAACCGCTGGCCCCCGAATTGCCCCGTGCGATGCCCGACTGGTCGCCGGTCGCCACCTTTGGCGGCTATCACAAGACCCGCGAGGCCCGCGCGAAACTGGCCTCGGCCTGCGCTTGCCATTCCTCCTGCGCGGTCCATGGCCATGACCATGCCGCCGCCCTTGGCGCCAGCGTTCCGGCCGGTGATCCCCAAAGCTTCTGGGGCGCGCTGGGCTGCGGCTGCTGGGCCGTCTGATCCTCTTCCCCCTTTTTCAATGGAGTCCCCCGCCATGAAATCTCTTGCTTTTACCATCGCTCTCGTTCTGGCCGCCCCCGCCGCCGCCAAGCCTGTCGCCACCCCTGATGTCGGCGTTGCCCCGCAATATGACACCACCCATGTCTATGTGCCCGAAGGTGATTTCGACCGCTTCGTCGCCAGCTTCTCCGCCACTTTCGGCGGCACCACCAGCAAGCAGGGCACCTTTCAGGTCACACCCACGCCGTCGCTGACCAAATCGCAACTGGTGCTCACCCCTGCGGGCACGGTGTCGGTGTTCGGGTTCAAAACGCCGATCCCCTATCCCTTTGGCGATGAGCGCACCGGCTATCTGGTGACGGATATGGACAAGGCCGTGGTGGCCGCGCGCAAACATGGCGCGATCCGCCGGTTGAACGACTTTCCCGATCCCATCGGCCGCGACGTCGTCATCCAATGGCCGGGCGGGGTCAACATGCAGCTCTATTGGCACACCGCCACGCCGCATTACGCGCCGCTGGCCACCGTGCCGGAAAACCGCATCTATCTGACGGCTGACGCGGCCGATGCTTTCCTCAAAAGCTGGGGCGGCTATGCCCATGCCAAAGTCACCGCCGACAACCGCAAGGCCCCCGGCACCGAAGTTGGCCAGACCGGCAAGACCATCCGCCGCGTTTCGCTGACCAGCAATTATGGCAAGATGGTGGTGTTCGTCTCGGACGGCCAATTGCCCTGGCCCTATGGCCGCGACATGACCGGCTATCAGGTTTCTGATCTGGCCGCCACGCTCGACAAGGCCAAGGCCAATGGGGCCGAGGTTCTGGTCGCCCCCTATAGCATCGGCACCCGCCAGACCGCGATTGTCCGCTTCCCCGGCGGCTATATCGCCGAAGTGCATCAGGGCGCATAAGCCATGGATACGCGCCGTGATCCCGTCCTGATCGACGCCATTCTGGAATGGCCCGTCACATGGACCATCGCCCGCCTCGCGCTGGTCGGCCCCTATCTGCTGGGCGGGGTGGTCAAGCTGACCGACCTGCCCGCCGCTGCGGCAGAGCAGGCGCATTTCGGGCTGAACCCGCCCGCGCTCTGGGCCGCGATCACGATTGCGGTCGAACTGATCGGGCCGGTGCTGGTGCTCTCGGGGCGGCTGGTCTGGCTGGGCGCGGGCATGCTTGGGGTGTTCACCCTGCTGGCAGCCTGCGTGGCCAATGCCTTCTGGGCGATGCCCGCCGGACAGGACCGCTTCATGGCCACCAATGCCTTTTTCGAACATATCGGCCTGATCGGCGGCTTTGTGCTGGTCGCGCTGGTGTCGGAACGGGCGCAGCGCCGTGATGGAACGGGCCGTGCGTAAACTTGCCCTCCTCGCGCTGCCGGGCGCCTTGTTGGCCGCAGGCCACGCCTCGGCCCAACCGGCGCGCGAGGCATGGCAGGCCCCCACCCTTTCGATCACCCGCTATGACGAGGACTGGTCCGATCTGGCCGATGCGGAAAAGCGCGCCCATCATTGGACCGGCCCATTCAAATATATCCCGATCGCGGATGATGTCTGGCTCTCGACCGGCACCGAACTGAGGCTGCGCAGCGAGAGCCTGAGCGGCAACCAATGGGGCACGGCGCCCGACCAGACCTATCTGTGGGCGCGCGCCCTGCCCTATGCCGACCTGCATGCGGGCCGTTTCCGCGCCTTTGTGCAACCCATGGCCACATTCGCCACCGGCGTCGAACCTGCGGCCAGCCCCACCGACCAGAGCCGCCTCGACCTGCTCCAAGGCTTTGCCGAGGCCGATCTTGGCCCCGTCACCCTGCGCGGCGGGCGGCAGATGATCTCGCTGGGCACAGAGCGGCTGGTCGGCACACGCTATGGCCCCAACACGCCGCTGGCCTTTGACGGGGCGCGGGCGGTGGTGCGCATCGGCGCGGCCTCGGTCAGCCTGCTGGCGCTGCATCCGGTGCAGGCGGGCCTGCGCGATTTCGATGATCACACTTCGGCCGCCAAGGGCCTGTGGGGCGCCTATGCGGTGCTGCCCGGCTGGGATGTCTATTATCTGGCCTATCGCAACCGCAATGCCCGTTTCGGCGGCATCACGGGCCGTGAAATGCGCCATTCCATCGGTTTGCGCAGCCATGGCACGCGCGGCCAATTGCACTGGAACGTCGAGGGCGTGGCCCAATTCGGCCATTTCGAGGGCCAGAACAGCGGGGTCCAGACCATCGGCGCATGGACGCTGGGCACCGAGGTCGGCCTTGCCCTGCCCCATGCGATGGATGCCACCATGCGCGTCAACATCATCAGCGGCGACGGCAAGGCCGGGGACGGCCATCTGGGCACGTTCAACGCGCTGTTTCCCAAGGGCAAATATTTCGGCGAACTGTCCCCTGTCGGCCCGGCCAACATCGTCAACCTCAACCCGCGTTTCAGCGCGCAGGTCGCCCCCAAGGTCTCGGCCAGTCTGGCCGCCATGGTCTTCTGGCGCTATTCGCGCGGCGATGGCGTCTATGACATTCCGGGCAATCTGATCCGGGCCGCAGGCGCCGGCCATTCGCGCTTCATCGGCGGCGGCGGCGAGGCGACCGTGGCATGGCAGGCCACCCCCGAACTGGAATTGTCCTCCTCTTTTTCGGTGTTTGCCCCCGGCGCCTTCCTGCGCGAAACGGGATCGACGCGCACCACCACCATGCTGGGCCTTCAGGCCAATTTCCGCTTCTAAGGAACCCCCGCCATGATGCGATCCTCCTCTTCTCCGCTGCCCGGCCTGCTCCTGGTGCTTTCGGCCACGACGGGCCTTGTCGATGCCGTCTCGGTGCTTGGTCTGGGCAAGGTGTTTACCGCCAATATGACCGGCAATGTCGTCTTTCTGGGCTTTGCAGCTGTTGGCACGCCCGGTTTTGCCGTCAAACCCTATCTGGTGGCGCTGCTGACCTTTCTGATCGGCGCGCTGGTGGCCGGGCGGATCGGCCAGTCTCTGGGCAAGCGTCCCTTGCGCCAATGGTTGCTGGCCGCCGCCGGGATCGAGGGCGGACTGCTGGGGCTGGCGGCGATCTGCGCGCTGGCATCGGCCCCCTGGATCGACGCGATCATCGCGCTCACCGCGCTGGCCATGGGCTTTCGCAATGCCACGATCCGGATGCTCAAAGTGCCCGATCTGACCACCACCGTGCTCACCCTGACGCTGACCGGAATTGCCGCCGATTCCCCGCTGGCGGGGGGCACCGGCCCCAATCTGCCCCGCCGCATCGCCGCTGTGGCCAGCATCTTTGCGGGCGCTGCGGCCGGCGCGCTGATGGTCACGCACTGGGGGCTTGCCTTGCCTCTTGCGCTGGCTGCAGGCATGGTGGTGCTGGGCACGATGCTCTGCGTGGCCCACCCCGCCGCAGCCCTTGTTCACAATCCCTGACAATCCCCGTCCCCCGAAAGGCGAAAGCATGTCCGCCCCCTCTGCCGCTGACGTCCGCCACAATCCGGCGCTGAACCGCTTTGAACTGCCCATCGAGGGCGAGGCGCTGGCCATCTGCGTCTATCGCCGCGACGAGGAGGGGCGCTATGTCCTGCTCCATACCGAGGTGCCCGATGACTATGCCGGACAGGGTCTGGCCTCGACGCTGGCCAAGGGCCTGTTCGCCATGGCCCGCGCGCAGGGTTTCTCGCTGGTGCTGCGCTGTCCCTATATGGCGGCATGGTATGCGCGCCACCCTGACTATGCCGATGTCGTGGCCGGTTGAATGCGCTTGAGGGCATGGTTGCTGTTTCTGGCCGCGCTGGCGGCTCCGCAGGTTCCGGCGCGCTCTGCACTGGCGCAGCCTGAGGCCCGGATTGACACGGCCCCGCCCGGCTATGCCCCGCCCGGCTATGCCCTGCGCGCATGGGGGCCGGAAAGCGGCGCCCCCACCGATATACGCACCATCGCGCAAACGCCCGACGGCTTCCTGTGGCTGGGCACGGGCAACGGCCTCTATCGCTTTGACGGGCTGAGCTTTGAAAGGATCGAGCCGGTCGTCTATGAGCGCCGCCGGTCCGCCACGATCCTGACCATGGCGGTTGCGTCCGATGGCGCGCTGTGGGTGGGGCGCGATTATGGCGGCGTGTCGGTCTGGCGCAACGGGAGGCTGGAGGATCTGCCGCGCGACCAGCAGGTCAAAGGCGCGGTGCAGGCCATTACCGCCGGGCCGAACGGCGATGTCTGGATCGCCACGATCGGTGGGCTGGGGCCGCAACTGCATCTTTTTCGCCACGGTCGCTGGTCGCTGATCTCGCCGCAAACCGGGCTTCAGGACGAGAGCATCGACCATCTGGTGGTGGCGCGCGACGCCGCGCTGTGGATCGCGCAGGGCGCATCGGTCTCGCGCATCGCACCGGGCGGGTTGCGGCCCGAACTGGTGCTGCGCCATCCCGCCTATCCCGCCACGCTGGCGCAGGATGATGCAGGCGCGGTCTGGATGACCAGCGCCAAGGGGATCGAGCGGTTGGGCAAAGAGCCGATGATCCGGCCGCTGCCCTCGACCGTTCCGGCGCCCGGTCTGTTTCAGCATGGCGGCCTGATCTTCGCCGATGGCGCGGCATGGCTTTCGGGCTATCGCGACGGCATGATGCTGGCCGCGCGCGGCGCCCCGGCCCGGCTGATGTCAATGGCGATCACGGTGCTGTTCCGCGACGCCGAAGGGTCGCTGTGGGGCGGAGGCGCGGACGGCCTGATACGGCTGCGCCGGTCGGATGTGATCCGCGTGGCCCTGCCCGGCGCGCCCACCACCGGCTTTGCACTGGGCGGGGCGCCGGATGCGCCGCTCTATCTGGGCACGGATTCGGGCGTGGTCGGCATCGAGAATGGCCGCCCGCGCCTGATCCATCCGGGCGGCTACATCACCGCGATCTGCGCAGGCCAAAAGGGCGAGCTGCTGGCCATGGCGCAGACCAAGGGCTATGTCCGGCAGGGCGGGCGCTGGCGCTATCTGCCCCCGCCGCCCGACGCCGCCCCCACGGGCAGTTGCGCCGTCACCAGCGACGGGCGGATCCTCAACATCGTCGGCAATCTCAACATCGCCCAATTGGAGGGCGGGCGCTGGAAAGGATGGCAACCGGCGCAGGACTGGCAATTCGGCGTTTCGGACGGGCAAAAGGGCCTCTTCACCCTGCGCCCCACCACCAGCCTCACGCACCTGACCCCCACCGGCCAAAGCGAGATATGGAACCGCGATCAGATCGCCACGGGTTTCATGCGGATGCTGCGCCCGTTTGGCCCGGACCTCTATGTCGGGGGCGAACAGGGGCTGGCGCGGATGCGGGGCGGGCGGACCGTCACGCTCGATGCGCGCCATCATCCCTGGCTGGCGGAAATCACGGGCATCGCGGTGGGGCGCGACCGGGTCTGGATCATCAGCGGCGCGGGCATCGCCGATGTCGAGCGCGGACGATGGGATGCCGCCTTTGCCCATCCCGAACAAGCCATCCCCCATCGTCTGCACGGCGATCACGAAGGCATCCATGCCAGGCGCGATGTCTATTGGGCGGCCAATGACGCCGGGATCGACGCGCAGGGCCGGCCATGGTTCGTAACCAACCGGGGGCTGGTGCGTATCGCCCCCGAAGGCGGCGCGGCGCCCGCCCCCGCGCCGCCGGTGCTGATCCGCTCGCTGGAGGCCGATGGCCGGGTCTATCATGGCGATGGTGCGGCGCTGCCCGCGGGGACAAGGCGGGTTCAGATCGAAGCAGCGGCGCTCAGCCTGATCGATCCGGCGCGCAATCTCTATCGCTATCGGCTCAGCGGTATTGACCGCGACTGGGTGCAAACCGACGCGCGGACCATCGCCTATACCGGGTTGGCGCCGGGGCGCTATGTGATGGAGGTGATGGCCGCCAATGCCGATGGCCGGTGGAGCACGCGGGCAGCGCGGGTGACTTTCTCGATCGCCCCCTATTTCTGGCAGACATGGTGGTTTGCCGCGCTGGCCGGGCTGGCTCTGGGGGTGGCGGTCTGGGCAGGTCTGCGCTGGCGCATCCGCGCGGCCACGCAGGCGGTGCGGCAAAGGATCGAGGACCGACTGGTGGTTCACCAGCATATCGCGCGCGAATTGCACGACACTTTGCTCCAAGGCTTTCAGGGCCTGATGCTGCGTTTCCAATCGACGCTCGAACGGCTGCCCCACGATCATCCGGCGCGGCTCGAACTGGAGGCGACGCTGGAGCGGGCCGATGACGTGCTGATCGAGGGGCGCGACAAGGTGCGCGAATTACGCGCGGCGGGCGAACCGGTCGATCTGGCGGCGCTGCTGCGCGCGCTGGCGGCGGCGCGGCTGGAGGATGGGCCGGTCTGGGACTTGCGGATCACGGGCAAGCCCCGCCGCGTATGCGCGCCCGTGGCCGACGAAATCGAGGCCATTGCGAGCGAGGCGCTGTTCAACGCCCGCCGCCATGCGCAGGCGGGCCGGATCATCATCACCATCAGTTTCGCCCGCGACAGCCTGCATCTGAGCGTGGCCGATGACGGCGTGGGACTGGACCGCGAGGTTCTGGCGCAGGGCGGGCGCCCCGGCCATTTCGGCCTGATCCACATGCGCGAGCGCGCGGCCGCGCTGGGCGCAAAATTCGACATGGGCGATGCGCGCCCGCATGGGACGGTCATGACGCTGACCATCCCGGCGCGCATCGCCTTTCGCGAGGTCAAATGGAGCTTTTGACGCAGGCTAGTCCATAAACAGCAGCGCGGGATGTTCGAGCATACGGCGGATGCTCTGGATAAAGCGCGCCGCATCATGGCCATCGACGATGCGGTGATCAAACGAGCTCGACAGGTTCATCACCTTGCGCAGCGCCACGAAAGGCCCCTGAACCACCGGGCGCTCAACGATGCGGTTGGGGCCGATGATCGCCACTTCGGGATGGTTGATGATCGGCGTGGTGGCAATGCCGCCCAGCGGCCCGAGCGAGGTGATCGTAATCGTCGATCCGCTCAATTCCTCGCGGCCGATGCTGCCGTCGCGCGCGGCCCCGCTCAGCCGCGCCAGTTCGCGGGCGCAGGCGCGGATGTCGAGCGTTTCGGCATGGCGGATGACCGGCACCATCAGGCCATGGGGAGTCTGGACCGCGACGCCCACATGCACCCCGGCATATTGCCGCAGCACGCCCTGTTCATCGTCATAATGCGCGTTAACCTGCGGAAAATCGGGCAAGGCGCGGACCATTGCCCGAATGAAGAAGGGCAGCAGGGTCAGCCTGTCCCCACCCTCCCTGTTCATTTCATCGCGCAGCGCCTCCAGCTCGGTCAGATCGCATTCCTCGACATAGGTGATCTGGGGAATGCGTTGATGGGCCTGCTCCATCCTTTCGGCGATCTTGCGGCGCAGGCCGGTGATCGGGATGTCGGTTGCCCCATCACGCGGGGCGGGGCGCGCGCGTGCGGCCTTGCGGGCATGGGCTTCCAGATCCTCGGGCGTGATGCGCCCGCCCGGCCCGCTTCCCGCCACAGATTCCAGCGCAATGCCCAATTCACGCGCGCGGTGGCGCGTGGCAGGCGCGGCCAGAGGAGCAGCGGTTTCCGGCTCGAAGGTCGCTCGGGTCAAAGGTTCGGGCGCCGGTTCCGGCTCCGGTTCCGGCTGGACCGCCGCCTCTCCCTCGCCCTCGCCCGCCACCTCGATCTCGACCAGAACCGCGCCCACCGCCATCATCTCGCCCACCGCGCCGTGAATGGCCAGCACCTTGCCCGCAACGGGCGATGTCATGTCCACCGTTGCCTTGTCGGTCATCACATCGACCAGACACTGGTCCTCAGCCACATGATCGCCCGGCTTCACATACCAGACCGCGATTTCGGCCTCGGCAATGCCCTCGCCAATGTCGGGCAGGCGGAATTGATAAAGGCTCATGGATCAATACTCCATCACGCGGCGCAGCGCGGCCATCAGGCGCGCCGGGCCGGGAAAATAGTCCCATTCAAAAGCATGCGGATAGGGCGTGTCCCAACCGGCAACGCGGTCGATGGGGGCTTTGAGATGATCAAAACAGCGCTCCTGGACCAGCGCCAACAATTCGCCCCCGAAACCGCCAAAGCGCGAGGCTTCATGCAGGACCACGCAGCGCCCGGTCTTGCGCACCGAGGCCACGATGGCATCAATATCGAGCGGCACCAGCGAGCGCAGGTCGAGCAGTTCGGCATCCACCCCGGCCTCTTCGATGCCCGCCAGCGCGACATGGACCATCGTGCCATAGGCCAGCACGGTGACATCGCGCCCCTCACGCACCACCGCCGCCTTGCCCAGCGGTACGCGGTAGAGCCCTTCGGGAACCTCGGCCATCGGATGCCCGGCCCATGTTTTCAGCGGCCTGTCGTGATGCCCGTCAAAGGGGCCGTTATAGATCCGCTTGGGTTCGAGGATGATGACCGGATCATCATCCTCGATTGCCGCGATCAGCAGGCCCTTGGCGTCATAGGGGTTGGACGGCACCACGGTTTTGAGCCCCACCACATGGGTAAAGATCGCCTCCGGACTCTGGCTGTGCGTCTGGCCGCCGAAAATGCCGCCGCCATAGGGCGTGCGCACGGTCAGCGGCGCCCAGAACTCGCCGTTCGAGCGATAGCGCAGCCGCGCCGCCTCACTGACCAACTGGTCAAAGGCGGGCAGGATGTAATCGGCAAACTGGATCTCCACCACCGGGCGCAACCCATAGGCTCCCATGCCGATGGCCGTGGCGATGATGCCTCCTTCGGCAATCGGCGTGTCGAAACAGCGCGTCAGCCCATGTTTGGCCTGAAGCCCGTCGGTCACGCGGAACACCCCGCCGAAATAGCCGACATCCTCGCCAAAGATCAGCACATCGGGATCGGCCCCCAGTTTCTCGTCCAGCGCATTGTTGAGCGCCTGAACCATATTCATCACCGGCATGGCCTCAGACCCCCATTTCGCGGCGCTGTTCGAGCACGCGCCAGTCCGGATCCTTAAACACATCCTCGAACATCGAGGCGAGGTCAGGCTTGGATTTGCCCAGCGTGCCGATGGCCTCGCCCGCGCGGACGGCGGCGCGCACCTCCTCGTCCAGCGCGGATTGCAGGGCCGCGTGGCGCTCCTCGTCCCACTCGCCCAAGGCGATCAGATGGTCGCGCAGCCGGTCTATCGGATCGCCCAGCGGCCATTGCCGCGCCTCGTCGGCGGGGCGGTATTTGGCCGGATCATCGGCGGTGGAATGACCCGCCGCGCGATAGGTGAACAATTCGATCAGCGTTGCGCCAAGGTTCAGCCTTGCGCGCTGCGCCGCCCATTGCGTGGCCGCCCAGACCGCCAGAAAATCATTGCCGTCCACCCGCAGGCCCGGAATGCCATAGGCCAGCGCCTTGGCCGCAAAGGTGGTTTCATTGGCCCCCGCGATGCCGGAAAAGCTGGAGATCGCCCATTGGTTGTTGGTCACGCACAGGATCACCGGCGCGCGATAGACGCTGGCAAAGGTGATCGCCTCGTGAAATCCGCCCTCGGCCGTGGTGCCTTCGCCGACATAGGCCAGTGCGATCCGGTCATCGCCCTTATAGGCCGAGGCCATCGCCCAGCCCACCGCATGGCCAAACCGGCTGCCCAGATTGCCCGAGATCGAATAGAACCCATAATCGCGGGCCGAATAGAGGATCGGCAATTGTCGCCCGCGCAACGGATCGCCCGCATTGGAGAAGATCTGGTTGACCAGATCGAGCAGCGGATAGTTCCGCGCCATCAGCCAGCCGACCACGCGATAGGTGGGAAAGCACATGTCGCGCGCGCCCAGCATCAGCGACTGCGCCACGGCAATCGCCTCCTCGCCGGTGGATTTCATGTAAAAGCTGGTCTTGCCCTGACGGTGGGCGCGAAACAGGCGATCATCAAAGGCCCGCGTCAGCATCATCGCGCGCAGGCCCCGATGCAGCACATCAACATCCAGATGCGGGTCCCACGGACCCACGGCGCGATGGCCATCATCCAGCACGCGGATCATGCCAAAGGGCATGTCGCGCATGGTGGGTTCGGCGGCATCGACATCGGGCCGCATGGTTTCGCCAGCCTTGGGCAGCTTCATTCCGCCAAAATCGGGGTGGTCGCCGGGGCGGGCCGGGGGCTCGGGAATATGCAGGGTGAGCCGGGGTTGATTATCCATGTCCTCTCCTTGGCCTTTTGTCCCGTGGCGCGTTTTTCCTGCGGCCTTTCGGGAATTTCAGCTTCTTTCCGGAAACGTTTCGCCGGTCTGTAGCGACGGCGAGATCGAGGCAAATTCCTCCTTTTTCAGGGCTTGGACAGGGATCAGATGCCTATTCCAAACGCCTGTCAACGGGGTGTCCGAAACAGGCAAAACGGGCCTCAATCGCGCCCTGTCGGCAAAGCAGCCCCTTCGGCTCGCGCAATAATATTACGCGCCTGCGCCAGATGTGGTGCGTCGATCATTTTGCCGTCGAGAATCACCACCCCCGCCCCCTGTGCTTGGGCAAAGGCGGCGATGATCGCGCGCGCCTGTTCGACCTGCTGCGCGCTGGGGGTGAAGGCGGCGTTGATGACCGGCACCTGATCGGGATGCAGCGCCATCATCCCGGTAAAGCCGTCAAAGGCCCCCCGCGCGGCATAGGCCGCCAGCCCGTCAAGGTCGCGGATCGCGGGATAGACCGTTTCGATGGCGGCCACCCCTGCGGCATGGGCGCCAAACAGCGCCATCGAACGCACCATCTCATAGGGGGCCGTATAGGAGCCGTCGGGGCGCCTCGCCCCCATCGCGCCGATGGCGGCGGGCAGATCCTCGGCCCCCCATGTCAGGCCGCACAGATGGTCGGCCGCCTCGCCATAGGTGCCGAGGCCAAAGATGGCCTGCGGGGTCTCGGTGGCGATGGGCAGGATCGGCATCCCAGGCGCGAGAGCCGCCAACGAACGGACGGTCGCGGCCTCCAATGCCTTGGGCAGGACCAGCCCATCTGCGCCGCGTGCCGCCGCCAGATCGGCCTCCAGATGCGGCCCGTCGATGGGGTTGATCCGCACAAAGCGGATAATCTCCGCCGGGGTGCCCAGACAATCGGCCACCGCTTCGCGCGCCTTGGGTTTGGCGGCGGGGGCAACGGCATCCTCCAGATCGAGGATGATCGCATCGGCCCCGCTGCCCGCCGCCTTGGCGAAACGTTCGGGCCGATCCCCCGGCACGAACAGCAGCGAGCGCAGCCTCATGCGGGCCTGCGCGCAATCAGCGCGGTGCGCAGGCATTGGCAGACCATTTCATCGCGCTGGTTCCACAATTCGTGGCGGAATGTGACCAGCCCGGCATGGGGCCGCGAACGGCTTTCCCGACATTCCATCACCTCGGTGCAGGCCCGCATCGTGTCGCCCAGAAAGACCGGTTTGGGCATCACCACCCGGTCATAACCCAGATTGGCCACCAGCGTGCCCAGCGTGGTTTCGCCCACCGTCAGGCCAATCATCAGCGCAAAGGTGAAAGTGCCGTTGACGAGGATCTGGCCAAATTCGCTGGCTCGCGCCGCCTCGGCGTCAATATGCAAGGGCTGGGGATTATGCGTCATGGCCGAAAACAGCAGATTGTCGGTCTCGGTCACGGTGCGGCGGATCGGGTGGTCGATGCGATCGCCCACCTCCCATTCCTCGAAATAGCGGCCGCTCATGCTGCTTCTCCTGCGGTTATTCGCACCAGCACCATGCCTTCGCGCACCTGCGCCCCTTGCGCGAAAGGCATGTCCGCAACCACCCCGTCAAAGGGCGCGGTCAGGCCATGCTCCATCTTCATCGCCTCCAGCGTCACCAGCTTCTGTCCCTTGCTCACGCTTTGTCCCGGCGCGACATGGACGGCGATGATCGTGCCCGGCATGGGGGCCAAAACCGCCCCGTCACCCGCCGCCGCCGCCCCGGTCGCGGCGGCGCGATAGGGCCGCACCTCCCAGCTCTGCCCATGTTCGCTCAGCAAAACGTGACCGAGCGGGGCGCGGAAAATCTCGCCCTCACGCGGGGCCACATCGACCTCGACCAGTTGCCCCTCGACCAGCAGCCGCGCCCGCCCCTGTCGCGGAGCGTTGAGCCGGAAACCCGCCAGCGCCCCCGCCCCGCCCAGATCCGCCGCCGCCCGGCCCAAACCCGCATTATCGGGCAGAGGATCGGGCATCAAGGCATCTCCCGCCCGCGCGATCAGACCGGTGTCCATCTCTCCGCCCGCAAAGTCGGGATGGTTCAGCGCCTTGACCAGAAAGCCCGCGTTGGTGCGCAAGGGCCAGACCACCGCGCGATCCAGAGTGTCGGCCAATCTGCGCCGCGCCTCATCCCGCGTGGCGCCATGGGCGATCAGCTTGGCGATCATCGGGTCGTAATAGGGTGTGATCCGGCCCCCTTGCACCACGCCCGTATCGACCCGCACGCCATCGCCGGGATCAAAAACATCCAGCCGCCCGATCGAGGGCAAAAATCCCCGCGCCGGGTCCTCGGCATAGAGCCGCGCCTCCATCGCCGATCCTTTGATCGACAGATCCTCCTGACGCATGGGCAGCGCCTCGCCCGATGCCACCCGCAATTGCCATTCGACCAGATCGACGCCCGTGATCGCCTCGGTGACGGGATGTTCGACCTGAAGCCGCGTGTTCATTTCCATGAACCAGATACGGTCGGCGCGCAGGCCCTCGCCGGCGTCGGCAATGAATTCAACCGTGCCCGCGCCGACATAATCGACCGCGCGGGCCGCATCGACGGCCGCGCGGCACACCGCCGTCCGCGTGGCTTCATCCATGCCCGGCGCCGGGGCCTCCTCGATCACCTTCTGATGGCGGCGTTGCAGCGAGCAGTCGCGCTCGAACAGGTGGACGATGTTGCCATGGCGGTCGCCAAACACCTGCACCTCGATATGGCGCGGGCGGGTGATGAATTTCTCGATCAGCACGCGGTCATTGCCGAAAGCGGCCATCGCCTCACGCCTGCACGAGGCCAGCGCATCGGCAAAATCGGCAGGATCGGCCACCAGCCGCATTCCCTTGCCGCCGCCGCCCGCCACCGCCTTGATCAGCACCGGATAGGTGATCGCGGCGGCCTGCTGCGCCAGATGAGCATCATCCTGATCCGCGCCCAGATAGCCCGGCGTGACCGGCACACCGGCCGCCGCCATGCGCGCCTTGGCCGCATCCTTCAGGCCCATGGCGGTGATGGCGGCCGGATCGGGCCCGACCCAGATCAGGCCCGCATCCATGACTGCCTGCGCGAATTCGGCATTTTCCGACAGGAAGCCATAGCCGGGATGGATCGCCTCTGCGCCCGTCTCCAGCGCGGCGGCGATGATCCGGTCGCCCCGCAAATAGCTTTCGCGCGCGAGCGCAGGGCCGATGGCGACGGCCCGGTCAGCCATGGCGACATGCAGCGCGCCCGCATCGGCCTCGGAATGGACCGCGACGGTGCGGATGCCCATCCGGCGCGCGGTGCGGATGATGCGGCAGGCGATTTCGCCGCGATTGGCGATCAAGAGCGAGGCAATCACCGCATCACATCCTGAAAAGGCCGAATTGCGCGCGATCCGGGATCGGCGCATTCAGCGCGGCGGCCAGAGCCAGCCCCAGCACATCGCGGGTCTGGGCCGGGTCGATGATGCCATCGTCCCACAGACGGGCGGTGGCATACCATGGGCTGCCCTCCTCCTCATATTTGGCGCGGATCGGGGCCTTGAAGGCTTCGGCCTCTTGCGCCGTCCATGTCGCCGCGTCGCGGTGGACGGTGGCCAGCACGCTGGCTGCCTGTTCGCCGCCCATCACCGAAATGCGCGCATTGGGCCAGGTGAACAGAAAACGCGGCCCATAGGCGCGCCCGCACATGCCGTAATTGCCCGCCCCGAAACTGCCCCCGATCAGCACGGTGATCTTGGGCACGCTGGCGGTCGCCACGGCGGTCACCAGTTTGGCGCCGTGGCGGGCAATGCCCTCGGCCTCATATTTGCCGCCGACCATAAAACCGCTGATGTTTTGCAGGAAGAGCAAGGGGATGCGCCGCTGGCACGCCAGTTCGATGAAATGCGCGCCCTTTATCGCGCTCTCGCTGAACAAGACGCCATTATTGGCCAAGATCGCCACCGGCATACCGTGAATATGGGCAAAGCCGCAGACCAGCGTCGTGCCGTAAAGCGGCTTGAATTCATGCAACGCGCTGTCATCGACGATACGGGCGATCACCTCGCGCACATCATAGGGCGCGCGCACATCCTGCGGGATGATGCCATAGAGTTCGGCCGGATCGTAACGCGGCGGCATCGACGGCTGAAGATTGACCGGCGCGCGATGCTGGGGCGCCAGCGTGCCGACAATGTCGCGCAGGATGGCGATCGCGTGATCGTCATTGTCCGCCACATGATCGACCACGCCCGACTTGCGCCCATGCAGATCGCCCCCGCCCAGTTCCTCGGCGCTGATGATCTCGCCCGTTGCGGCCTGCACCAGCGGCGGCCCGGCAAGGAAGATGGTCCCCTGCCCGCGCACGATCACGCTTTCATCCGACATGGCCGGAACATAGGCCCCGCCCGCCGTGCAACTGCCCATAACGCAGGCGATCTGGGGAATGCCGCGCGCCGACATCTGGGCCTGATTGTAGAAGATGCGGCCGAAATGATCGCGGTCGGGAAAGACCTCGGCCTGATGCGGCAGATTGGCCCCGCCGCTGTCGACCAGATAGATGCAGGGCAGGTTGTTTTCGGCCGCGATCTCCTGTGCGCGCAGGTGTTTTTTGACCGTCATCGGGAAATAGGTGCCGCCTTTGACCGTGGCGTCATTGGCCGCGATCATCACCTGTCGGCCCGCCACGCGCCCGATCCCGGCCACGATCCCCGCCCCCGCCACATCGCCCCCATAGAGGCCATGGGCGGCCAGTTGCCCGATTTCCAGAAACGGACTGCCCGGATCGAGCAGCCGATCGATCCGATCACGCGCCAGCAATTTGCCGCGCCCGACATGGCGTTGCCGCGCCGCCTCGCCGCCGCCCAAGGCCGCCGCGGCCACATCGGCGCGCAATTTCTCGGCCAGGGCGCGATTATGCGCCTCATTGGCACGGAAGGACTCGCTCTCGGCGGCGATGCCGGTTTCGAGGATCATCGCCCTCCTCCGATCAATTCGCGCCCGATCAGCATCCGCCGGATTTCATTCGTTCCCGCGCCAATATCGAGCAATTTGGCATCGCGCAGGAAACGCTCGACCGGCCAGTCTTTGGTATAGCCCGCCCCGCCCAGCGCCTGCACCGCCTCCAGCGCCACACGCACCGCATTCTCGCTGGCCAACAGGATGGCGCCCGCCGCGTCATGGCGCGTGGTGCGCCCTGCATCGCAAGCCCCCGCCACGGCATAGACATAGGCCCGTGCGGAATTGAGCGCGACATACATATCGGCCACCTTGGCCTGCATCAGTTGGAACGCGCCGATGGGCTGGCCGAATTGCTTTCGCGTCCGCACATAGGGCAGGACGACATCGAGGCAGGCCTGCATGATGCCAAGCTGGATCCCGGCCAGCACCGCGCGCTCATAATCCAGCCCGCTCATCAGCACCTTGACCCCGCCATGGAGCGGCCCCAGCACATTTTCGCGCGGCACATGGCAGCCGTCGAACACCAGCTCGGCGGTGGGCGAACCGCGCATGCCCATCTTGTCGATCTTCTGACCAATCGAAAAACCCGGCATGGTCTTTTCGATCAGAAAAGCTGTGATCGCCTCTCCGGTCTTGGCATAGATCACCAGCGTGTCGGCACAGGCGCCATTGGTGATCCAGAATTTCGTGCCGTCCAGCACAAATCCGCCATCGACCTCCCGCGCGCGCAGCTTCATCGATACCACATCAGACCCCGCCCCGGCCTCCGACATGGCCAAAGCGCCGACATGCTCGCCCGAAATCAGGCGGGGCAGATAGCGAGCCTTCTGATCCTCATTGCCCCAGCGCGCAATCTGGTTGACGCACAGGTTCGAATGCGCGCCATAGCTGAGGCCAATCGAAGCCGAGGCGCGGCTGACCTCTTCGCAGGCCACGACATGGTCCAGATAGCCCAGCCCCAGCCCGCCCCATTCCGGCGCCACCGTGATGCCATGCAGGCCCAGTTCGCCCATCGCGGGCCATAATTCCTCGCGCGGGAACCAGTCATCGGCATCAATCCGAACCGCCAGAGGCGCAATGCGGGCCGCGGCGAAACGCGCCGTCGCCTCACGGATCATCCGGGCATTCTCGCCCAGCGCGAAATCGAAATCGGCCATTTTCGGGCCTCTCCTGCGTTTATATCTTTACGCAGAACCTATCAAAATTCCCGCTGTTGGCGATTGCTATTTCAGGGGCAAAAGCGATGGATTGTTGCGGAATTCATTGATCTCTTGATGGAACCGGCACGATGATGAAATGGTCATGCACCGCGCGCGTGTCGGGCACATCCAGCTTGGCCCTGAAACCGGCCTGCAACTCGCGCAATTGCGACACCGGCATTTCCAGCACATGCTCGTCGGGATGGGTCGGGGCCTCATGGCCATAATCGCGGCCGGGTGTTTGCGTCATTTCGATATGCGCGCCCAACAGCGCGCGGACGCGGTGCGTGGCGGCAAATCTGACCACACGGTCCACGCTGGCGCGCGCCTCGTCCATGAAATTGACCGGCACATAAAGACGCCCCGGATAAAGCGTATCCCCCGACAGCAGGATCGCAAGGCGCGGATCGTAATACATCGCCGCCGCCTTTTGATGGCCGGGCGTCGGGATCACGCTGATGACCCGCCCGCCCAGATCAATCCGACCGATGCCCTCGGGCCAATGGGCGATGCCGAAGAAGGCGGCAACATCGGCAGGCGCCGTGCCCACCACCACCGTATCGGGCCGATCACGAAAGGCGGGGTCGGCGGCAATATGGTCGCCATGGCTGTGGCTGTGCGCCACCACCAGAGGAATCGCCCGGCGGTGATGCGCGGCCAGCCAGCCCTGGATCACACGGTCCACCACCGGGCGGATCACGCCCCCCTGCGCGCCGGTATCGACCAGCAGGGCGCGATCATGGCCAAAAATCAGATAAAGAAAGGGCGCCTCGAAATTGGTCTTGACCGATTGGCGGATGACATAGGTGTCGCCGTCCAGCGCCTGCACCTGCGCCACAGGCTCAACCTCCTGCGTGCCGTCGATCCAGCGCTCCTTGAACAGGGGCGGCGCAGGGGCGGCGGCGGCCTGCGTGGCGATCAGCCCGGCCAGCGCCAGGGCAAGGCGCGTCCGTCTCAAGACGCCTGCCCCTTGCGCGCCTTATAGGCCTCGACCAGTGGCACCAAGGGGAACACCGTCTGTTCCCAGATCGAGAGGCGCTTGCGGTCGCCCTGTCCCACCACACTGGCCTCGCCCTCGCGGAATGTTCCGAACACGCGGTCCCAGAAGATCAGCGAATTGCCGTAATTGCAGCGCGTGTCCTCATAGGGCACCGAATGATGCAGGCTGTGGTTGCGGATCGTGGTGAAGAAGAAGGCATAGAAGAAGGGCGGATTGGCGGCCACATTGGCATGGGCATAGATGGCAATCGCCGCATTGACCGAAATCGCGCAGAATTTGGCCGTGGGCGAGAAGTCGAAAAAGGCCAGCACGCTCAGGCTGATAAGGAACAGTTCGATGGGATTGCCCACCGATCCCTTCATCGCGTTCAATTGGGTAATGTGATGATGCGGCGCATGGGTCAGCCAGAAAGGCGTCGAATTGTGCATCAGCCGGTGCATCCAGTACTGGCCGAATTCGATGATAGCCATGACCGAGACGACCTGCACCAGAAAGGGCAGACGCCCGGCCCAAGGTGTGGCGATACCCAGCGCCTTCTTGGCCGCCATCAGCGGTTCTTCGGCCGCCACATTGGTCACCCATGTGATGACCGTTGCCCCCAGGATGACATAGAACAGATCGGTGGCAAATTCGCGCCAGTCCATCCGCCAGCCCTCGTGCCGCTCGAACAGGAATTCCAGCCCCAGCACGAAAGCGGTGGTGACCGAAGTCACCCAGACCAGCGTATATTCGTTGGCCAGCCACGCGGCCGGACCAAACATCCAGAAGCAGACAATGGCAACCAGCGTGGCGGGCGGCAGAAGATTGACGAGATGCTGTTTCATGACAGGCAAACCCTGATCCAATGGTCCAGAGATGCCGGGCCAAGACCATGGCCCGGCAGGGCAAATTCAGTAATGGAAGCGCAGGTCCACACCCACCTTGCGCGGGGTCAGAATGCCTTGCGCATAATATCGTTCGACCACACCGGTGCGGGTCTGGTTGTACGAGCTGATGTCATTGCTGATCGAGGTGATCGCATATTTGTCGAAGATATTGTCGGCAAACAGCGCCACATCAAAGGCGGGCGCGTGATAGGTGACGGCCGCGCGATGCGTGACATAGCTGGGGATCACCTCGCCATTGCCGCGCAGGCCGATGCGGGAATAGACATTGCCCTTGAACACGGCGGCCCAATTGGCCTCGATGCTGCGCCCCTCGCCCAGCGGGTAGGTGTAGGTCAGCTGCGCGCTGCCCGAATGTTTGGTCGATCCGGGCAGACGGTCGCCCGCAAAGACCGGATAGGCCACGCCCTGGCTGACCACCACATTGTCGGCGTCCTGCGTCAGATGGGCGTCGGTATAGGAATAGGTGCCGTTGAAGACCAGACGCGGGGTGATGCGGAATTGGCCCGAAAGATCAAAGCCCTGCGAGACAGCATCCTTGGCATTGACCGTCACGCCCACCGCGCCGTTGACGGTCTGGGTGTCGACCTGAATGTTCTTCCAGTCGATATAATAGGCCGAAAGCGTGAATTGCAGGCGCTTGTCCAGCATCGAGGCGCGGATGCCGATTTCGGCATTGTTGGTCTTGTCGGGTTTATAAAGCAATTCATTAGGATAGGCGCAGACATTCTGGCCCGGCGGCACATTGCCCGGCGAGAAGGTGCAGGGCGCCACGCGGTTCACATTGCCCGTGCGATAGCCCGTGCTGTAGGTGGCATAGACCAGCAGATCCTTGCTGAACTTGTAGGATGTGTTGGCCTTCCACACCACGCCGTCGGCGCTGGTGTTGCCCGAACGGATGCGGCTGGGGTCGAACTGGATCAGCGGATAGGGCGTGCGCGTCAGACCTCCGCCGAACAGCGGCGTATCGGTGCCGCCGGTGGCAAAGGCGTCATATTTGAAATAGCGCAGGCCCCCCGTCACCTGCCATGCATCGGTCAGATGCGCGGTCGCCTCGCCGTAAACCGCCTTTTCCTTGGTCCGCGTGTTGACGAAGGAGATATATTCCAGATCGTCCGGGCGATAGACCCCGGCAAAGGCGGCGAAACCGGGCGTATGCTCCTGATAGTTCCGATAATTGCGCAAGTTGTTGTAAAACCCGCCGATCACCCAGCTGATCGGGCCACCATGGGATGAAACCAGCCGCAATTCGCCGTTGAACTGGCGATATTCCTCGTTGGTGTCATTATACGAGGAGAAGGAAGGAAACGCCTCATAGCCGTAATTCAGGTCGAGCAGCAGGTCGGTGTTGTCGGCATGGGTTTTCAGGTTCTGGTTGGTATAGGCGCCCGTCGCCACCACCTGCGCAAAGCCGAGGTTGAAATTGAATTCGGCGGCGAACAGGTCCGCCTTGCGCGTGGTCGGCTCCAGATAGCGCCACGGACCTTCATACTTGTCCGTGCCCAGAACGCCCGCGCCGGTCGCCTGCCGCCCCAGCGTCTTGGTGATCTGATGCGCATAGGTCAGATAGAGCTTGGCCGCCGGGCTGGCCTCCAGCAGCAACTGGTTGCGCGTGGTGAAGGTGCGTTCGTAATTCACCCCTTTGCGGAAGGTGAAATTGTTCAGGTAATCGGTGGAAGTGCCAAAGCCGCCCTGCGCCGCGGTGGTTCCGCGCACCGGCTGGGGATCGGAAACGCCGGGGTTTTTCAGCAGGTGGTTGTAATTGATGAAGCCGGGATTGTCATAATAGCCCACGGTCGAGCGCAGCGCGATATGATCGGCCAGAATGGGAATATTGACCGTGCCATCGACATTGGCGCCGAAATCGGAGCTGTGGGCCTGGGCAAAGCCGCGCGCGTGGAAGTCAACGGTGAATTTGTCCGTCGTGGGCCGGTTGGGCATATAGCGCACCGCGCCCGCCAGCGTGCCGAGGCCATAAAGCGTGCCCTGCGGCCCCTGCAGCACTTCGACGCGGGAAATGTCAATCAGCTTGAAATCGAGATAGAGCGGCACCTCGCCCAGATAGACGCCCACCGCCGTTTCGTAATTCGAGCCGGTCGCGCTGGAATCGGACGAGGAAATGCCGCGCATCACGATGTTGCCGGTCGATTTGGGGCCGGTGTCATTGACCGTGATGCCCGGCGTGAAAGAGGCCAGCGCCTTCACATCGTCGATCCGCGCCTTGGCCAACTGATCCGAACCCAGCGCGCTGATGTTGATCGGCGCGTCCTGCAAGGTGGTCTGGCGGCGCGTGGCCGTGACCACGATATCGCCGCCATTGCCCGGCGCGTCAGTATTGGCGGGGGCATCGGCGGCCACGGCAAGCGTGGGCATCCCGACGCCCATCAGAATGGTGGCGCAGAGCAATGTTTTGCGGGTCGATTTCCTGGTCACTTTGCCTCCTGTTGTGTCAAATGCCAATCAATCGGACGCATTTCTCCCTCGCCACCCGACAAGGCGACGACAACGCGACCACCTTGTGGCCTGCCCTCAAGTATTCGATGCAAACTTGGCCTGTCGGTGATGCGCTTTTCCGCGTTGCAACATCATTGCCGACATTCTCATAACGCTATGGATATTACTTAAGCCGTCAAGCGTAATATTTCTGCGGTGTTTCAGTATGAAATCGCTTCTTGCCGCATTGCGGAAATCCGCGATTTTTCTATCCTGGCGCCGCTTTTTGAACCCCGGCGCAGCCTCCTGTTTTCCAGATGGTCCGCCGCGCCACTATGGCCGAATCGCAACACCTGTTATCCCTGTCCCCCGCCGGTCCGAATCGCGCCAAACCCAGCAATTCCGCCTGATTTGACCCATTCGCGCCGCCTTTGGACCCGCAGGGTTTAACCCCGTTTCGCTCTGCGCCCTCTGCGCATTATTACGAACATGGGGTTTGGTAATAATGCGCTAGCTTCCCTCTCGACTGCGAAATTGCTGCAACGCAAAGGGGAAGCAAGCCATGTTCAGGAAGACCGGAAAAGCCGCCGCCATGGCGGGCGCCCTGCTTGCGGGCACCATGCTGCTCTCCTCCTGCTCACCTGCGGCCAAGGCGCCCGAGACGCGCAAAGAATTCAACATCGGCTGGTCGATCTATGCCGGATGGATGCCATGGCCCTATGCCCAGCAGGCCGGGATCGTGAAGAAATGGGCCGACAAATACGGCATCAAGATCAATATCACTCAGGTCAATGACTATGTCGAATCGGTCAACCAGTACACGGCGGGCAAATTTGACGGCGTGACTGTGGCCAATATGGACGCGCTGACCATTCCGGCCGCAGGCGGCAAGGATACGAGCGCGATCATTGTGGGTGATTATTCAAACGGCAATGACGGCGTTCTTCTGAAGGGCGCGGACAATATTGCCGCGATCAAAGGCCGCTCGGTCTATCTGGTCGAACTGTCGGTCTCCCATTACCTGCTGGCGCGCGCTCTGGGCGAACATGGCATGACGATGAGCGATGTCAAAACCATCAACACGTCCGATGCCGATATCGTGGGCACTTTCGGCAGCCCGCAGGCCACCGCCGCCGTCACCTGGAACCCCCAGCTTTCCGTGATGAAGGCCCAGCCCGGCGTGAAGGCGGTCTTCACCTCGGCCGATATTCCGGGCGAAATCCTTGACCTGCTGGTGGTGGACACGGCCACGCTCAAGGCAAACCCCAACCTCGGCAAGGCGCTGACCGGGATCTGGTACGAAACCGTCGCGCTGATGAAGCGTCAGGATGCGCAAGGGAAAGCGGCGCGCGCGGCCATGGCAAAACTCGCCGGATCGACCCCCGAAGTCTTCGACAACCAGCTCACCACGACCTATCTCTACGACCAGCCCAAGGCGGCGGTGGCAGCCACGACCAGCCCGGCACTGGTCACGACCATGACCCGTGTGCGCGATTTCAGCTTCTCCAAGGGCCTGTTCAAGGGCGCGGCCAGTGCCGATGCGGTGGGCATGTCCTTCCCCGGCGGCAAGGTGCTGGGCGATCCGGCCCATGTCACGCTGCGCTTCGACCCCAGCTATATGGCGATGGCCGCCGACGGTAAGCTTTAATTCCATGCGCTGGGTAAACCGTCAGATTTCGCGCAGCGACAGGCTGTTATGGGGCGCGGCCCCGATCCTGCTGCTGGTTCTGCTCTATATTTTCGCCGCCGCCGGGCGCCATGCGGTCAATCCTTCGGACAAGATCCTGCCGCTGCCCTCCGGGATGGCACAGGCAATGTCCTCGCTGATCTTTGAGCGCGACATGCTTTCGGGCCAATATCTCTTCTGGGCCGATACGCTGGCCAGCCTGCAACGGCTTGGTCTGGGGCTGGGGATTGCCACGCTGGTGGCGCTGGTGCTGGGGCTGCTGCTGGGGGCTTTGCCGCCGGTGCGCGCGGTGCTGGGGCCTTTGGTCACGGCGATTGCGGTGATCCCGCCGATTGCGCTGCTGCCGATCCTGTTCATCGCGCTGGGCCTTGGCGAAACGGCCAAGGTGGCGCTGATCGCCATCGGCATCGCGCCGGTCATGCTGCGCGACATTGCCGGGCATGTGGCCGCCCTGCCGCGCGAACAGATCATCAAGGCGCAAACGCTGGGCGCGGGAAGCTGGCAGATCCTGATCCGCGTTGCTCTGCCCCAGGCCCTGCCGCGCCTGTTTCAGGCGGTGCGTCTGGCGCTGGGTCCGGCATGGGTGTTCCTGATTTCATCCGAAGCCATCGCCTCGGATGTCGGCCTTGGCTACCGCATCTTCCTGGTGCGGCGCTATCTCTCGATGGATGTGATCATCCCCTATGTGGCGTGGATCGCGCTGCTGGCCATTGCGATGGATGTCGCGCTGGCATGGGGTTCGCGCCGCTGCTTTCCCTGGGCACAAGGAGCCAACCATTGAGCACGCTCCTCTCCTTGCGCGACCTGTGGGTCGAATATGGCGACAAGATCGTTCTGGAAAAGGTCGATCTGGACATTGCCGCAGGCTCCTTCGTCTCGATCATCGGCCCCTCGGGCGCGGGCAAGAGCAGCCTGCTGCGCGTGATCCTTGGGCAGGAAAGCCCGACGCGGGGTACGATCATGCTGGATGGCGCGCCGCTGGCGCCCGAATGCGGGCCGGATCGCGGCGTGGTGTTTCAGCGCTATTCGGTCTTTCCGCATCTCACGGTCCTGCAAAACACGATGTTCGGGCTGGAATGCGCGCAGGCCCCCTTGCTTGCCCGCCTGTTCGGCGCGGCCCGTACCAAAGCGCGCGCAGAGGCGACCGCTATGCTGGAGGCCGTGGGGCTTGGCGACAATCTGCACATCTATCCCGCGCAAATGTCGGGCGGGATGCAGCAGCGTCTGGCCATCGCGCAGGCCCTTATCAAGCGCCCGCGCATCCTGTTGCTGGATGAACCCTTCGGCGCGCTCGACCCCGGCATTCGCGCGGATATGCATGGCCTCATCACCCAATTGTGGCGCGAGTTTGGCCTGACCATCATCATGGTCACGCATGACATCCGCGAGGCCTTTTCGCTCGGCACCCGTGTTCTGGCGCTGGATAAACGCCGCCACGATCCCCACGCCCCCCACCGCTATGGCGCGACGGCGGTCTATGACCTGCCGCTTCGCCCCCGTGAGGAGATGGAAGCATGAACGCTCCCTCCACAGCTCCCTCCACTCTGGCAAGGCTCAGCATGAGCCTGCCCGCCGAACTTTCGCGCAAGCTCGACATGATGGTCGAGGAGCGCGAATTGCCCTCACGCTCGCAGCTCATCGCCGAACTGATTCGCCATGCTTTGGCCAGGCATGAGAGCCTGACCCGCCCCGACGAGATGCTGGCGGGCACGATCACGCTGGTCTATCGCGGCGACCGCGGCCGGGTGCGCCACCAACTGGCCCAGACACAGGCCGATTATCTGACCGAGGTGATCTCCTCGCAACACGTCTTTCTCGAACAGGACCAGTCGCTTGAAGTCCTGCTGGTGCAAGGCCCTGCCGTGCGCCTCAAGGATCTGTGCGACGCGCTGCGCCGGGTGCGCGGCGTGCATCAGCTCGAACTGGTCACCACCACCGCCCTGCTGCCCCCGCTTCATGCCGATGGCGCAGCATCCGACCAAGCCCAACGCAAGGGAGCGGCAGCATGACAAATATACTCGCAAATCCATTGGCCGCGCGCGACCATGCCCGCGCCATGGCGGGCACCGTGGTCGAATCCATGCCGATCCTACCGCCCCATGCCGATGATCTGCCCCCCGGCGTCTCGGCGGATGACCACCTCTGGGAGGAAACCATCGCGCCGGGCGGCTATGCCACGCGCCATCTGCCGCGCGGCGCCCGCCTGCGCCTGATCGACGTAAAGGGCGATGCCTGCGCCAGCGTGATGATCTTCAACGCCCAAATGCCCAGCGAACGGCTGAACGTGGCCGATACGGTCAAGGTCCAATGGAACGCCTATCTGGGCGCAGGCAAGCTGCTGCTCTCGGACATGGGCCGGGTGCTGATGAGCATCGAGGCTGATGATGCGGGCACCCATGACTGCTTTTCCGGAACCTCGAATGCCGCCACCAATGCCGCCAAATACGGCGACGGCACCAACAGCGGCCCCCACCCCAATGGCCGCGACCGCTTCCTGCTGGGCGCGGCCAAGCATGGGCTGGGCCGCCGCGATGTCCACCCTTGCGTCAACCTGTTCAAGGGCACGCATATCGAAGCCGACGGCACGATCACGCCGATTGTCGGCCCCTTCGCGCCGGGCCGCAGCGTGGTGCTGCGCGCAGAAATGGAGGTGATCGTGGTCATCGCCAATTGCCCCCACGTCCTCGATCCGCGCCCTGATTACACGGTCACGCCTTTGCGTGCCAGCGCATGGCGCGGGGCGATCACGCCGAGCGACGATCCCATCCGCAACGCGACGCCCGAAGGCCTGCGCGCCTTTGAAAACGTCGAAGATTATTGCCGTCGCTAAAGCGAGGAGCAGGCACCATGACGCAAGATCCCCACACCGCCGGGCTGACCGGCGCCATCATCCATGACGCCATCGTCCCGGCCCGCGCGCCCTGGCTCCACACGATCCGCGCGGGCCAGACCCTGCGCATTGTCGATCTGGAAGGCAATCAGGCGGTCGATTTCCTGCTCTACAGCGCCGATGACGACGCCGAGCGCTACAGCATGCAGGACACCGTTTCGGCGCAGGGCAATCTGTTCCTGCGTCAGGGCACGGTGCTGCGTTCCAACGAAGGCCGCGCGATGATGACGATTGCGGCCACCTCGGTCGAATATCACGACACGATCGGTGGAGCATGCTCGTGCGAATCCAATACTTTGCGCTATGGCCACCACACCAAATCGCAGCACGCCTGTGTCGAGAACTTCCTTGAGGCCAATCTGACCCAAGGGCGCGGCAAGCGCGATATCGTCTCGAACATCAATTTCTTCATGAACGTTCCGGTCGAACCCGATGGTTCGCTGGGCATTGTCGACGGCATTTCCGCGCCCGGCCTGACGGTCGATCTGCGCGCGGAGATGGATGTGGTCGTGGTCGTCTCGAACTGTCCCCAGATCAACAATCCCTGCAACGCCTTCAACCCCACCCCCGTTCGGATGATTGTATCGGCATGAGCTTTGACACCGTCCTGATCGCCAATCGCGGGGCGATCGCCACCCGCATCATCCGCACTCTGCGCAAGATGGGCCTGCGCTCGGTCGCGGTCTATTCGCAGGCCGACGAGGCCTCGCTCCATGTGGCCCAGGCCGATGAGGCGATCTGCATCGGGGAAGGCAGAGCCTCCGAAAGCTATCTCAACATTCCCGCGATCATCGCGGCGGCGCAGAAATCGGGCGCGGGGGCGATCCACCCCGGCTATGGCTTCCTTGCCGAAAGCACCGAATTTGCGCAGGCATGTGCAGAGGCGGGCATCGTCTTTATCGGCCCCACGCCCGACAATATCCGCAGCTTTGGCCTCAAACACAGCGCCCGCGCGCTGGCCGCCGCGCATGATGTGCCGCTGGCCCCCGGCTCCGACCTGCTGACCGACGAGGGCCAAGCGCTGGAGGCCGCCGCACAGATCGGCTATCCGGTCATGCTCAAAGCCACGGCAGGCGGCGGCGGCATCGGCATGCGCATTTGCGAGAATGACGAGGACGTGCGCGAGGGCTTTGCCGCCGTGGCGCGGTTGGGCATGAGCAATTTCGGCGATGCCGGCGTGTTCCTCGAAAGCTACATCCGCCGCGCCCGCCATATCGAGGTCCAGATCTTCGGCGATGGGCAGGGGCGCATCATGGCGCTGGGCGAGCGCGACTGCTCCTTGCAACGCCGCAACCAAAAGGTGCTGGAGGAAGCCCCCGCGCCCCTGCTGCCCGCCCATGTCCGCGCCGACCTCATCGCCTCGGCCATTCGGCTGGGTCAGGCGGCGAATTACCGCTCGGCGGGCACGGTCGAATTCCTCTATGATGCCGACCGCCAGAGCTTCTTCTTCCTAGAAATGAACACCCGCCTGCAGGTCGAACATGGCGTCACCGAGGAGGTGATGAGCATCGATCTGGTCGAATGGATGATCCGGGGCGCAGGCGGCGATTACAGCTTCCTCGACGCGCCCACGCCCGAACCCAAGGGCCATTCCATTCAGGTCCGCCTCTATGCCGAAGACCCCGGCCTCGATTATCGCCCCACATCGGGCACGCTGACCGCCGTCACCTTCCCCGACACTATCCGCGCCGAAACATGGGTCATGGCGGGCAGCGAGGTCAGCGTCTGGTATGACCCGATGCTGGCGAAACTGATCGTCCATGCGCCCACGCGCGAAGAGGCCGTGGCCGCGATGCAGGCGGCGCTGGGCGAAACGCGCCTTGACGGGATCGAGACGAACCTGCGCTGGCTGCGCGATGTGGTGCGCCTGCCTGCCTTCACCAGCGGCGAGGTTTCCACCCGCGCCCTCGATCAGGTCGAGTTCCGCCCCCGCGCGATCCGCGTGATCTCGGGCGGCACGGCCACCACAGTGCAGGACTGGCCGGGACGGCAAAAGCTGTGGGCCGTGGGCGTGCCCCCCTCCGGCCCGATGGACGATCAAAGCTTCCGTCTGGGCAATCGCCTGATCGGCAATGCCGAGGGCACGGCGGGGCTGGAAGTCACCAACACCGGCCCGACGCTGAGCTTTACCGCACCCGCCACGATCTGCCTGATGGGCGCGGATTTCGGCGCCACGCTGGACGGCGCGCCCATCGAACGCGGACGGCCGATCCATGTGCTTGCAGGCCAGACATTGGCCATGGGCCGGGCACGCGGCGGCGGGATGCGCGGTTATATCCTGTTTGCGGGCGGCTTCGACCTCGCGCCCTATCTGGGCAGCCTCAGCACGTTTGAATTGGGCCAGTTCGGCGGCCATGCCGCGCGGCGGTTGATGGCGGGCGACACGATACACTTTGGCGATGAACCCTTGGCCGCGCCCCTGCCCGCCGCCGCCTTGCCCGAATTGCCGGGCGAATGGGCGATCCGCGTGCTCTATGGCCCCCATGGCGCGCCCGATTTCTTCACGCCCGCCGACATTGACACGATCATCTCCGCCCCGTGGCAGGTGCATTACAACAGCAACCGCACCGGCGTGCGCCTTGTCGGCCCGAAACCGCAATGGGCGCGCAAGGATGGCGGCGAGGCGGGGCTGCACCCTTCAAACATCCACGACAATCCCTATGCCATCGGCGCGGTCGATTTCACCGGCGACATGCCGATCATCCTTGGCCCGGATGGCCCCTCGCTGGGCGGTTTCGTCTGCCCCTTCGTGGTGATCGCGGCGGATCGGTGGAAGATCGGGCAACTGGCGGCGGGCGACACTTTGCGCTTCGTGCCGGTCAGCATTGAGGACGCCGCCAAGGCCGACGCCGCGCAATCGGCGCTGCTTTCCACCGGACAGGCCGCGCCCTCCAGCCCGGCGCGCGCCATTGAGGCGCTCTCGCCCATTCTGGCCGAGACGCCCGAGGCGCCGGGCCGCCCCCGCACCACCTATCGCCAGCAGGGCGACCGCAACATTCTGGTCGAATATGGCCCGATCACGCTGGACATCGAATTGCGCATCCGCGTCCATGCGCTGATGACCGAACTGGAGCGTTTGGCAACCCCCGGCATCATCGACATCGTGCCCGGCATCCGTTCTCTCCAACTGCATTTCGACGGCGCGGTAATCGACCAGAAATCGGCGCTTTCCCTGCTGATCGAGGCCGAGGAAAGGCTGGGCGATCTGGCCGATTTCACAATTCCCAGCCGCATCGTCCATCTGCCGCTGAGCTGGCGCGATCCGGCGACCATCGAGACGATCGAGAAATATATGGGCGCGGTGCGCGACGATGCGCCATGGTGCCCGGACAACATCGAATTCATCCGCCGCGTCAACGGCCTGCCCGATGCCGCCGCGGTCGAGAACCTGATCTTCGAGGCCAATTATCTGGTGATGGGCCTTGGCGATGTTTATCTGGGCGCCCCGGTGGCAACGCCGGTTGATCCGCGCCACCGGCTGGTCACCACCAAATACAATCCGGCGCGCACATGGACGCCGCCCAATGTGGTGGGCATCGGCGGGGCCTATATGTGCATCTATGGCATGGAGGGACCGGGCGGATATCAGCTCTTTGGCCGCACCATTCAGGTGTGGAACACCTATCGTCAGACGCAGGACTTCATCGAGAACAAGCCCTGGCTGCTGCGCTTTTTCGACCAGATCCGGTTCTATCCGGTTTCGGCCGAGGAACTGGCCGAATGGCGGCGGGATTTTCCCAGCGGACGGCGCGCGATCCGCGTCGAACCTTCGCAATTCCGTTTGGCCGACTACCGCGCTTTTCTGGCCGACAATGCGCAAGGAATCGCCGAATTTGAGGCCCGGCGCGAGGCCGCCTTTGCGGCGGAACGCGAGGACTGGCAGCGCAAGGGCGAGTTCGACCGCGTTTCCAGCCTGAACGAGGAGGACACGCCCCAGACCGCCGACATCACCCTGCCGGAGGGCAGCGAATTGATCGAAGCGCCCTTTGGCGGCAGCGTATGGAAACTGCTGGTGGCAGCAGGCGATGAGGTGAGCGCGGGCGAAACCATCGCGGTCCTCGAAACCATGAAGATGGAATGCCCGATCGAAAGTCCGGGCAGCGGCACCATCGCCGCGCTCTACATGGCCGAGAAGCAATCCCTGCAACCGGGCGCGCCGATGCTGGCGCTGCGGAGGCACGCATGAACCGTCAATCCGCCACACGCATCGCCGCCGCCATCCGCGCCGGGCAAACCAACGCGGTGGAGGTGATAAGCGAAACCCTCGCCCGCCTCGCCGCCTATGACGCCATCCAGCCGCAGATCTGGATCAGCCGGGCATCGCCCGAAACGCTGCTGGCCACCGCCGCCGCCATCGACGCACGCGTGGCGGCGGGCGAGGATCTGCCGCTTGCCGGCGTCCCCTTTGCGGTGAAGGACAATATCGATGTGGCGGGGTTTGAAACCACCGCCGCCTGCCCTGCTTTTGCCTATCGGCCCGATGCTTCGGCCCCGGTGGTTGAACGCCTGCTGGCGGCGGGCGCGATCTGTGTCGGCAAGACAAACCTCGACCAATTCGCCACCGGCCTTGTCGGCACGCGCAGCCCCTATGGCATTCCGCGCAACGCCTATAATCTGGCCTATGTCAGCGGCGGATCGAGTTCCGGCTCCTCAGTGGCGGTGGCGGCCGGATTGGTCGCCTTTGCGCTGGGCACGGATACGGCGGGGTCGGGGCGCGTGCCTGCCGCCTTCAACCATCTGATCGGCTTTAAGCCCACCAAGGGGCGGTGGAGCACATCGGGCCTTGTGCCCGCCTGCCGCACGCTCGACTGCATCACGGTCTTTACCGATGATACGGCGGACGCACGGCTGATCGACGGGGTGGTGGCCGGTTTCGATCCCGCCGATCCCTATTCCAAACCCTTGGCCGACCGACCGCGCGCGGCGCGCACCATCGGCGTTCCGCGCCGCGATCAACGCCTGTTCTTTGGCGATGCGGAGAGCGAATATCTCTATACCCAAGCTCTCGAAACACTTTCCGCACAGGGCCGGATCGTCGAGATCGACATGGCCCCGCTGCAGGAGGCCGCGCAATTGCTCTATGGCGGCCCATGGGTGGCCGAACGCAGCGCCGCCATCGCGGGCCTGCTGGCCGACAATCCTGATGCCATCGACCCCACCGTGCGCGCCGTGGTCGAGCCTGGGCTGGAGATCGGCGCGGTGGAGCTGTGGCAGGGGATCTATTGCCTCGCCGCGCTCAAACGCCATGCCGACCAGATGTGGGAAGAGATCGACATTCTCGCCTTCCCCACCGCCGGCACCACCTATCGCGTGGCCGAACTGGCCGCCGCGCCCATCGCGCTCAACAGCAACCTTGGCGCCTATACCAATTTCGTGAACCTGCTGGATATGGCGGCGCTGGCCGTCCCCGCGGGCGCACGCCACAATGGCACCGGCTTTGGCATCACGCTGATCGGGCCTGCCGATTGCGACCGGGCGCTGCTGGATATGGCCGATGCCTATCTCGATGCCGCCGCCCTTCCCCCCATTCCACCCCTCGATCTGGAGGCGAAAATGCAGACCGTGAAACTGGCCGTTGTCGGCGCCCATCTCAAGGATATGCCGCTCCACTGGCAATTGACCAGCCGCGATGCCTCCTTTGTGGGGGCCTTTGAAACTGCGCCTCATTACCGGCTCTATGCGATGGCCGACAGCGTGCCGCCCAAGCCTGCACTGATCCATTCCGAGGATGGAGCATCAATCAAGGTCGAGGTCTATGAACTGGGCGTGGCCGAGTTCGGAAGTTTCGTCGTCGAGGTGCCCGCCCCGCTGGCTATCGGCACGGTGACGCTGGCCGATGGGTCCAGCGTCAAGGGCTTCGTGGCCGAGCCGCGCGCGATTGTCGGGGCCACCGACATCACCGAACTGGGCGGGTGGCGCGCCTATATCGCCTCGCGCGCCTGAAGGGGGAGAAACCCATGAAACGCCTTGTCGTTTTGGCCGCCGCCGTGATCGGCGCGCCCATGATTACTATGCCCGCATTGGCCGAGCCGGTGGAGAAGGTCATCCCCGTCCCCGGTTTTGCCGACTTCATCGCGGTGGATGGGGCAACCGTATGGACCACCAACCGAGGCCGGGTTGAACATTGGTCCGCCGAAAAGAAGTTGGCCGAAGTGCCCAGCCCGCATCCTTGCGGCGGCATGAGCATCGCCCATGGCGCGCTGTGGTTTGCCGATTGCAAGGAAGGCGTGGTCAAGCGCGTCAGCCTGCACAAGGCCAAGGTGGTGGCCAGCATCCCCACCGGCCTTGCCAATGGCAAAGAGGGCGAGTTGAACGTGGCGGCGGGGGCCGGCTCGATCTGGGTGGCCAGCGATGCCAGGGGCGAGATCAAGCGCATCGACGCGCGGACCAACAAGGTCATCGCCACCATCCCCACCGCGCCGGGGGCCTATTACCTCGCGTTTGGCTTTGATGCGCTTTGGGCGGTCAGCGCCAAGGGCAATCTGATCCAGCGCATTGATCCCAAAACCAATAGCGTCACCAAGACCACGCCGCTGGGCAAACAGCCCGGCTTTCTGGCCGCAGGCGAAGGCGGGGTCTGGGTTCAGGAGCAGGGCGACGGGACGGTGGTGCGCATTGATCCCACCACCGGCGAGGTGTCAGGCCGAGTCAAAGTGGGCGTGGTGCTGAAATATGGCGATATCGACACGGGCGGCGGCAAGGTCTGGCTGCGCAGCACCGAGGATCAGACCTTTGTGGTGATCAATCCCAAGACGCTGGCCATCCTCGCCCGTGTCGGGCCGCTGGCGGGCAGCGGGGGCCTGCGCTATTCGCCCGGCGGCGTGTGGACCACCGCGCATGACAAGCACACGCTGTCTTTCTGGGCCGATCCCGCCAGGATCGGGGCCAAAACCGGCGATTGAGCGGGTGGAGCGCAGGCTCCACCCCACCCTCTTATCGCGCAGAGGCGAATTGCACCTTGCCCTGCGCCGCGGCCTGACGCCGTTCGATCTGGGCGCGGACATCGGCCACGACCCCGGCGCGGCAGGCGCGAGACTGTTCCTCAAGCGCCAGATGCACACCGGCAAGCCGATCGCCGCAAACGGCCGCCGCCGCCTGATCCAACCGGATCGCCAGACGCTGCTGCCCGGCCACGGTGGCAAGGTCCAGACCGTTGAGGTGCAGCACCGCGCTGTCTCTGGCCAGAGGGTTTTCGCCGGGGGTCCCGGCCTGCGCCGCCGAAGCCCCAGCGGCCAGCGAGACAGCGGCCAGAGCCGCGAATAGAATCTTCATCATCCACTCCTGCGCTATTTTGCAAGGCCGCTCTTTTGGCGACCGTCCTAAATTCATAGGCGCATTGGCAGGGTTTGACAATAAAGCGATTAACGGACCCGCACCTCCAGCGCGGCCAGATCGGTATGGCCCAGCAGGCCGATGGGCAGGCTGACCTCGCGCTCAGGCCCCTCGCCGGTGTTAAGGACAAGGCTGCGGGCATAGGGCGCCGACCATGCGCGCAACGTGGCCATCGGCAGGCGCAGGCGCCAGTTCCGCCCGCCTTCGACCGCCACGCGATGCCCGTTGATCGCCACGACATCCTCGCGCTGTTGGCGGTATCCGTTGACCATCAGGCAGGTCTGATCCCCGCATGTCACCAGATGCGTAGTGGTGGCAGGCGCGGCCATGGCCCCCGAACCGAAACCGGCGGCCAACACCATCACGCCAAGGCGAAGCGCAAGATCCATGGCCGCACCATGCGCGCCATGCCCCGCGCGGCCCATGCGCGATATGGCGTAGGCCGATCAGTCCACCGCGATCCCAACGCTTTCGAAATAGGCGCGCACCGGGGCCAGCGCCTCTTCATGCCGCCGCCAGCGCGCCACCGAGTCGCGATAGATGGGCCTGCGCACCTGCGCCGCGCTGGGCGTGGCAACCGGGGCGGCATTGTCCTGAAAAGACAGGCATCGCGCGTCCCATTCCAGCCCGCAATGGGCCAACAGGGCGCGGGTCTGCCCCTCCTGATCGCTCACCAGATCCTCATAGGCCAGTTCCATCACGCGCCCCGGCAGCACATGACGCCAGAAGGCCATCAGCCGGTCAAAGCCCGCATAATAGGCGGCAATATCCAGCAGGTCATAGCTGTAGTCATAATAACGCGAGGAAATGGCGAACAAATTGCGGAAATTGGCCAGCACCGTATCCATCGGATGCCGCCGCAGGCACACGATGCGCGCATGGGGCAAGGCATGCGCGATAACGCCCGCATAATGGAAATTGCCGGGAAATTTGTCGATGAAACGCGGCGCCTTGCCCCCCAGATGGTGCCCCGCCCGGCGCAGATAATCGCGCCCCAGCGCCGCCATATCCCCCCGCGCCGCCGCCATCGCCGTTTCCGGGTCCAGCACATTGCGCCCGCCGGTGCCCGCCATGGCCTTCACCGCCAGCGGCATCGCCTGCAATTCGCCCGCGCTTTCCAGATCGGGATGCGAGGACAGGATGCGGTCAACCAGCGTTGTGCCCGTGCGCGGCATGCCGATGATGAAGACGGGCGCGTCCTTTGGCGCGTCCTTCGCCTCGGCCATGATCGGCCAGGCGTCCTGCATCGCTTGAAAATTGGCGGCATCCTGCGCCGGGTCATAGGCCAGATCGCGCCTGTGCGCGGCATTGACCGCGCAAAGCGTGGCAAATCCGCGCGCCTCTTCGCCGATGTCCTCCAACTCCTTGGCCAGCGCATAGCCGATCAAGAGCCGGTCGCGCCCTGATTTCGCCCGCTCATAGACGGTTTCCAGACGCGGAATATGGTTGCGCCCCGCGCTCTGTTTGCGCAAGCTGGCCAGCAGATGATGCGCCCGCGCATCATCGGGGGCCAGCGCGATCAGAGCCTCCAGCGCCGCCTCCGCCTCCTCCGCCCGGCCCAGGAAATTGAGCGTCACGGCCTGATTATACCGATATTCGCGATTGTCCGGCTCGCGCGCAACGGCGGCCAGAAAATGGGGCAAGGCCGCCTCATGCCGACCCAGCCGGGCATAGACGCAGCCCAGCGTATCGAGGCTGAGGGCGTCCTGCGGCAGGTTCTGTTCGGCTTCCTGCAACACCTGCGCGGCCTCGCCATCGCGGCGCAACAGGCTGAGCGTCCGGGCAAGCTGGGCGCGATATTCGCCGCTCCTTGATGCTTCAGGAGGATCGCACATCACCGCCTGCCGGAAATGGGCCAGCGCCTCAACCACCCGCCCCGCCGAGGCCGCCGCGACGCCCAGCACGAACGCTCCCTCGGCAGGCGAGCGCGCCATCAACCCCGCCGCCAGCCTCCGCGCTGCCGCCCAGTCGCCCCGCCGCAAGGCCTGTCGCGCCGCCGCGCCCTGATCCATCCGCCCGTCCTTTGCCGCGATCCGCATGACGGCAAGCCTAGGCCGCAAGGCGGGAAAACTCCAGCGCACGCGCGCGCGATTCTTTGAATGGTTTATACGCCTGATGACGTATGACGCGCGTCCAAAATTTCAGGCACTTTACCCTCCTGCAGGCTGGACTCGGGTAGAGACAAGATGAACGGCGTTCTCGTAGGCAAGCGGATCATTGGGGCCGAAGCGCCCGTCACCATCGGTTGGGAAAACATTCCCCGCGTCGAGGGCGGCCCGATCCGGCAATTCATTTTCACCTGGTTTCAGCCGACCATGCTCTTTGCGATGCTGGCCTTCTGGTACTATGCGCCCAATTCCATCGCCAAGGCCTCGACCGCGATCTATATAGGCATTGGTTTCAAGGTGTTGCTGCTGGCGCTCGAATGGGTCAATCCGCGTTTCGCCAGTTGGCGTCTGACGTGGAAAGAGCTGGCCACCGACCTGTTTTATGTGGGGCTGGGCTATACGCTGATCCGCATCATGAACAGTTTCATCGGCAGCGGCGTGATGATCAAGGCGATCCAGCACGCGATGCATTGGGACAAGGCCACCTGGTTCACCGGCCTGCCGCTGCTGGTACAGGCTTTCCTGATCTCATTCATCTTCGATTTCGGGCAATATTGGATGCACCGGGGGATGCACAACTGGTATCCGCTCTGGCTGCCCCATTCTGTGCATCATTACATCACCCAGCTCAACATCAACAAAGGTGCGGTCGGCAATCCGGTGGAACTGTTCCTGATCGGGCTGGGCGTGGGCGGCTTTTTCGATTTCCTGCCGCGCGCGGCGCTGATGGCGGGGGCCTTTGGCCTGGCGATCGGCACGTATCAGCATATCAACGTCCGCTTCAATTCGCCCCGCTGGTGGCGCTTCCTGTTCAACACGACCGAGCATCACAGTCTGCACCATTCGCAGGATTTCGAGGCCACGCGCAGCAATTACGCCGGTTCCTATATTTTCATCGACCGCATGTTCGGCACCTGCGTCGATGGCGAGGCCGAATTGCTGGGGCTGGAAGGCGGGCGCCGCATGTCGATCCGCGAACAGATGACCTATCCCTTCACAGAGGGTTGGAAGACGATGAAGGAAAAATACGGCCGCAGCGCCCCGGCGCCCATGACGGAGCCTGCCGAATGAGCGGAACTGTCGCTGCGCCCCATCATGATTACGCCGGATCGGCGCAGGAAAAGCCCTCCATGCTGCGTTACATTGACTGGATCTGGCATATTCGCGGCGAAGTCGCCCTCCCCGCGGAGCAATCGGGCGAGGAGGCCTTTGACCGTCTTGCCCCGCTTTTCCGCCAGACCGGCACCAGCTATGACCGCTATCAGGACACGCTGACCTTCCGCAAAAAAGATGCGGCGGCGCAGGACAAGATGTCGGTGTTTGACAGCGGCGTGCTGAGGGTGGAAAATTCGGTGCTGCGCTATGATCTGATCAGCCGCGCTTTGCTCTACTGCTTCCTCGCGCCTCTGCTGTTTCTCGGCTTTGCGCAGGCGATCATCACCATCAACGACTTTCAGAAACCCGCCGCTCACGGCCCCGCCCACACCGCCGGCCCGCCCACAAAGCCCAAGCCCAAGCCCGCCGCAAAAGAGGCAGTCCCGCCGATGAACCCCATCGACAAGGCGCTGGGCGCGCCTGCCCCGGACAAGCCTGACGGCGATGACGGCGACGAGGACGGCCCCAAGAGCAAGAAGCCCTCGCCCACCCCGGCCTATGTCTTTGCCGGGATCTTCGTGGCGCTCTATCTGATCGGGCGGGTGCTGGAGGATCGGCTGGTCCGATCCCTGTTCCGCAGGACCGTGGCGGGGGCTTAGGCCGCCCACGCCGCCAAAAGGCCCCGCTTGCCGTTCGGGCGCGATAGGATATCCTGCGCTCCAGATGGGTTAAAGGTGGGGGAGCGCAATCATGGCGGCAATCAGCGATCAATGGATCGGCGCGCTCTATGGCGCGATCGAGGAACCGGGGCGCTGGGTCGCGCTGATGGATCTGTTGCGCCGCGATTTTCAGGTTGAATGCGTGGCCGCGCAATTGCTGGTCGCCGCGCAGGGCGGCCGGGCCTTGCCGGTCTGGGGCACGCGCGACAGCCATTCCGAGCGCCATGGCCGCCTGCATGATTCCTGGGCCAACACCCCGGCCAACCCGCGCTTTGGCCGCCCCATCGGCCCGATGCCCGAAACGGAGATCCTGAGCGACGCGCGCAGCCTTGCCTATTCCTCGCAGGACCGCCGCCAATTGTCCAACGGTCTGGCGCGCTGCGGACTGGGTCCTGCCTTCTGGATGAGCCACAGGCTGGACAAGGATCATCGCTTCACGCTGATCTTTCACCGCAACGTCGATGACCGGCGCGATATGGACCCGCGCGAAGAGGCCATGCTGACGCGGATGGCGCCCCATATGCAGCAGGCCGCAAGACTGTGGATGCGCATGAGCGAGGCCGAGGCCAAGGCCGAATGGCTGACGCAGGCCCATGATGCGACCGGCACGGCGATGCTGGCCTGCGACCGCGATCTGCGCCTGCATTGGTGCAATGGGCCCGCGCGGGCAATGCTGGCGCAGGGCGACAGGCTGCGCCTGCGCCATGGGCATCTGGCCGCGGTTGGGCGCGCCGATCATGAGGGCCTGACCGCGCTGGTCGAGGGGCGGACGGATCGCGGCGTCATGGCGATGGGCGGCATGGATCAAACGGCGCTGCACCTGCGCGCCAGTCCCTTTACGCCCATGCCGGGCCGCTCCGGCCTGCCGCGCGATCTGCTGCTGCTGACCATCGCTTGCCCCGAAGACGCGGTGCATTATGCACCCGAAGATCTCTCGCTGCTCTTTGGCATCACCCTCACCGAGGCGGCGCTGGCCTCCTGTCTTGCCGCGGGGGGCAGCGTCAGCGAGTTTGCCGCCGCGCGCGGCATTACCGAAGGCACCGCGCGGCTGCATCTCAAACGCGTGCTGGCCAAGACGGGCGCGGGGCGCCAATCCGAACTGGTGCGCCGCATCGGCGGGTCCGTGGCGGGCGCAAGGCGCGCTTTATGATATAGGATATACCAAAAGGGGGATGCACCGGACGCGCTCTTGCCCCATTCGTCGGCATCACTTTTGCAAAGGTCCGTCCATGGTTTCTCCGATCCGTCTGTCTCGCGCGCTCATGCTGGCCATGGCCGCGCCCTCTCTTTCGGCGCAGACCGCCCCGCCCCATGTGTTGCCCGATGGATCGGTGCCGCCTGCATTGGCCGCCGCGCGGATGCATATGCTCGAAGCGCCCGAGAACATGCTGACCTTCCATAATATGGATCAGCTGTTCCAGACCCGCGTGGTGGCCCGATCCGGGCCGGTCGCGCCTTTGGCCCGCACGGATACGGCCCTGCCGCCCGCCACCATTCGCGGCAAGGTGATGAGCGAAGATGCGTGGGAGGACCTGACCTATACCTCGGCCCTGCTGGTGATGCGCGATGGCAAGGTGCTGCATGAAAGCTATCGCAACAACACCGATGCGAGCACGCATTTCATCTCCTTTTCCATGGCCAAGACCTTTACCTCGATGCTGGTGGGCATCGCCGTGGGCCAGGGGGCGATCCGCTCGATCGACGATCCGGCGGTCGCCTATGTCCCTGAACTGAAAGGCTCGGGCTATGATGGCGTGACCATCCGCCAATTGCTCCAGATGCGTTCGGGCGTGGATTACGAAGAGCGCTATGATTTCGGCGCAACGCCCAGCATTGCCGCGCAGATCTTTCTCAACGCCATCGTCGCCAACAAGGAGCGCTTTGCCGACATGGCCCCGCGCCTGAAGCGCAAATTCGCGCCCGGCAGCCGTTTCAACTATTCCACGCTCGACACGTCGGTGCTGGGCTGGGTGCTGGAGCGCGCGACCAAGCGGCCATTGGCCGATTTCATGGCGCAATATCTGTGGCAACCGATGGGGGCGCAGGCGTATGGGTTCTGGATTGCCGATGGCGGCCCGGGCGTGGGGCGCGAGCTAAACGGCATGGGTTATAATGCCACCTTGCGCGACTTTGCCCGCTTTGGCGCGATGATGCTGGACAAAGGGCGTTTCAACGGGCGCCAGATCGTGCCTGCCGCATGGGTCGAACAGGCCACCGCCATGACCAACAATGCCGATCCCGCCGCGCCGCCTCCGCCGCCCTCGGTGACCAATCCGATGGCGCGGGCAGGCTATGGTTTCCAGATCTGGCGGTTGGACGATACCGGGGCCTATACTGCGCTGGGCCTCCAGGGACAGTTCATCTATGTCCATCCGGCCACGCGCACCGTGATCGTCAAGCTCAGCTTCTTTCCGGAAATGGGCTCGGCCGGGGGTGATCAGGCGCTGGAGGATACGCTGGCCTATTTCCGCACTCTGACGCAATGGAGCGCCAAGTAACAGGCGATGCCGCAACCGCGCGATGCCGGGCGGACAGAAGATCGCCCGGCAGGCGCTGTTCGGCTTCTAAACCGGGCGGCCCTGTGGCAAGGATGCGGGCGGGGTGATGGCCCCGCCTGCATTGCCTTTATGAAAGAACCCGATGACCGCGGCCAAACCCGTCCATATTCCCTTTGGCCTGCTCCTGGTGCTGGCCGGCCTGAGCGCCTTTGCCCCGCTGTCCATCGACATGTATCTGCCCGCCTTGCCGGTCATGGCGCGCGATTTGGGCGGCAGTGCGGCGCAGGCTTCGCTGACGGTGGCTTCGTTCTTTGCGGGCCTGTGTTTCGGACAATTGGTGCATGGGCCTTTGTCCGACCGGATCGGGCGGCGGCTGCCCTTGCTGGGGGGGCTGGTGCTTTATGTGGGGGCGGGGGCCTGTGCGGCGCTGGCGCCCACAATCCCGGTGCTGATCGCCGCGCGTTTCTTTCAGGCCTTTGGCGGCTGCGCAGGGCTGGTCGTCTCGCGCGCGTCGGTGCGCGACCGCTTCACCCCGCAGGAAAGCGCGCAGGTCTTCTCGCTCCTGCTGCTGGTGATGAGCATCGCCCCGATCATCGCCCCGCTGATCGGCAGTTGGGTGCTGCTGGCGGCCTCATGGCGAGCGATCTTCTGGCTGCTCACCCTGTTTGGCGCGGTCGTGGCGGTGGCCACTTTCTTCGGCCTGCCCGAAACGCGTTCGGAGCAGACCGCCGCGCAGGCGCGCAGCGAATCCCCGTTTGCCGCCTATCGCTCCATTCTGGGCGAGGCGCAGGTGATGGCCTATGCGCTGACCGCCGGTTTTTCGCATATGGGCCTGCTGACCTATCTGGGCATATCGCCCGATGTGCTGGTCACCGGCTTTCACCTCTCGCCCCAGACCTATGGCTGGGTGATCGCCACCAACGGGCTGGGGCTGGTGACCACCAACTGGATCAACCGCCGCCTGCTGGCGCGCATCAGCTATGATACGATCCTGCGCTGGGCCAATCTGGGCAGCATGACGGCCTCAGCGGTGCTGCTGGCCGATGCGGTCACCGGGTTTGGCGGGCTGCTGGGCATCACGGTGCCGCTGTTCTTCATGGTGGCGATGATCGGCTTTACCCAGCCCAATGCGATTGCCGGCGCGCTGGCCCGCGATCCGCAAAGGGCCGGGTCGATTTCGGCGCTGGTGGGCTTTATGCAATTTGGCGGCGGCGCGCTGGGCGCGGCGATTGCCGGGGCGTTTCATGACGGCACGGCACGGCCGATGGCCATGGTGATCTTTGCCGCCTATATCTGCGCCGGGGTCGCGCTGCGCGCGCTGGCCCGGCGACGGTAGGATCAAATAACAGGGCCGGGGCGCATCACGCCCCGGCCCCATCATCACATGGCCAGTTTCAGACCGATATAGAACGAACGCCCGATGGCATCATAAAGCGCCGTATCCGTGCCGTTCTGCGAGCTGGCGACATAGGGCAGGCTCTTGTCGAACAGGTTGTTCACGCCCGCGCGCAGTTCAAAGTTCTTGTTCACCTTGACCGAGCCGAACAGATCCCACAGCTGGTAAACACCCACGCCGACCTGCGTGTTGGCGGGGGTCAGCACTGCGCTCGTGTCCTTCATCCCGCTCTGATAGCGCCAGCGCAGGCCCGCGCCGAACACGTCATTCTTGATGCCGAACGTGGTCAGCGCACGCCATTCCGGCGTTGCGCGCGGCGGCACCGATCCGGGGTTCGACCCGCCGACGCTGACGCCGGTGTAATCGAGGAAAGCAGCGCCCGGCAGCAATTGCACCTTATAGGCATGGAGCCAGCCGATCGCGGTGTCGATATAGACCTTGCCGCCCGCGCCCAGCTTCGAGGCGCGCGTGCCCCAGTGGATCTGGGCCTCGATGCCATCGGTCTTGACCGCGCCCAGATTGAGATAGGGCGTCGACACGGTCAGCAATTGTCCGGTCGAGCTGTCACGCGAAATCAGCTGGCAATAGGGGTTGTTGGTGGCATAGCCGGGGTTCGAACCATCCAGATTGTAGCATTTCGACAGCACGGTCAGGCCAGGCACCGAGGAAATCACGTTCTTGATGTTGATGTTGTAATAATCGACCGACAGCGACAGTTCCGCAAGCGGCCCCCTCTGGAACGGCGAGTTGAGCACGATGCCGATATTATAGGTATCGGCCGTTTCCGGCGTCACGCCCGAATTGCCCGCCACGGTCTGGCCGGTCGCGGTGGTTGGGAACTGATAGCTCGATAGCAGCGCAGAGGGCACGCCCTGCGCGGCGCAGAGCGTGGCGACCTGCGCGCCATTGGCCCCGGTGCGCGCCGTCGAGCGCACATCGCAGGGGTCGCCAAGCGAGGAGGGCGGCGTGCCGATGACCAGCTGCGAACCCGAAGGCGGCGAGAAGAGTTCGCCAATGTTGGGCGCACGCACCGCGCGCTGATACGAACCGCGCACCAACAGGTTGCGCAGCGGGCGCCAACGCGCATCGGCCTCATAGGATTTGACCGAGCCGGTCACCGAATAATCGGAAATGCGGCCCGCAGCGCCCACCGCCAGCTCCTGCGCCCAAGGCTTGTCGGCCAGCAGCGGAATGTCGATCTGGGCGGCGAATTCCTTCACCGAAATCGCGCGCTTGGGTACACCGATGGTGGCGGTAAAGCCTTCGACATTGGCGCCGGGCGCCCATCCGCTCAGCGCCGTCATGTCGGTGTCGGGGGTGAAGGAATAGGTGTTGCGGCGATAGTCAGCCACCAGCGCGATCTGCGCCGGGCCCGCGCCCAGATCAAACAGCGAGCCGTTGACCTGACCCTGAACCTGCGTCTGGCTCAGGCGTTCCTGGCTGAACGTGTCCTTGGTGATATAGGTGCGGCAGGCCGCCGAGAGCGAGCGCGCATTGGCATCGCCAAACGGATTGAACCCGCCCGCGCAGATCGAATTGCCGCCATCGGCCGCGTTGAGCAGCGTCTGCACCCGGCTTTTCAGCACGGCATTATGCATGATCTGATTATGGACCGACTGATCATAGGACGCGTAAACGTCAAAGCTCCAGCCGCCGCCGATCTGGCCCTTCAAGCCGGCCAGATATTGCTGGACCTGATAGTTTTCATCCCAGTTCTTCCACGGAACGCCCACATAGCGCGCGTTCCAGTTGAAATTGGCCGTCGGATTGGCACGCGAGGCAAGGATCGTGCGCAGATCGGTGGGGATGAAGGGGTTGGACACCGGAATGGTGGTCAGCGTCGGGAACTGGGTCAGGCTGCCGCCGCTGTTGGTGTTGACCGACAGATCGACGAACATGAACTGGCCATAGGCGGTCAGGCTGGGGGTCAGCTCGAAATCGCCCTTGATAAAGGCGGTCTTGCGGTCCAGCGCGTTGAGCAGATTGCCCTGCTGGCCCACCGGCATACGCACATTGTTGCCCACCAGCGCATAGCCGTTGGTGCCGTTGGCACCCTTGTAATTCTGCGCCCCGTTCTGGAAAAACAGCGTGCCGTCATTGTTGAAGCCAAGGTTGGCCAACTGATAATTGGCTGGCAGGCTGGTCACGCCATAGCCGGCGAAGATGCCTTGAACCACGGCGGGGTTGGGCGTGTTGCTGGCGCTGGGCACAAAGGTGCCGGTGCCGATATAGGACGAGGGCACCTTGTCCATGAAGAAGGGGCGCGAATTGTTCGCAACCGGGTCCTGCTTGGCATAGCTGAAGGCGGCGATCAGATGGCCGCGATCATCGGCAAATTTGGTGCCCAGCGCCAGCGAGGCGTTGAACTTGAACGCGTCGCCCTGCTGGCTGATCGAGTTCATGATGTCGGCCTTGATGCCTTCGAAATTGCGGATGGTCTTGAAATTGACCACGCCCGACATGGCGTCCGAGCCATAAACCGCCGAGGCGCCCCCGGTGATCGCATCGACGCTGGAAATGATCGCATCGGGCAGGATATTGACGTCAACATTGCCGTTGATGTCCGACACCGGCAGGCGATGCCCATCAAGCAGCACGAGGTTGCGGTTGGTGCCAAGCCCGTGCAGGTTGATCGAGGCGCGACCGCCACCGCCCTGACCACCGGTGGCCGCATTGCCGCCCACGGTAAAGCTGGGCACCTGATTGAGCGCGTCCTGAAGCGTGGCGGCGCCCGATTCCTTGATCGTTGCCTCGCCCACCGAAACGATGGGGCTGACGGCGGTGTTGTTGGGCCGCTTGATGAGTGAGCCGGTGACGACGATTTCCTGCGCCTTGGCCGCATCGTCGGCCGCCATCGCGGGCGTGCAGAAGCCCGCCGAAAGGCCAATCAGGCTGGCGGATACAATAAGACTCTTTCTGGCGTATGACATCTGGCACCCCTCCCGTTCGCGCCTCTTTGAAGCGTTGAAGGGTCGGATAGAAAAGCTGCTGGCCAAGGTCAATCAAATATGAAACTAACCGTTTCGTTACCTAAAATATGTGATCGCAAAGACACACGGGCGCCGCGCTGGAGAACGGACAGATGACGCTGAAATTAAGACGCCGGAAACTCGCGCAAGCCATGGCCACCGGCCTGTTATCGGCCGTCTTTTTCACCGCCGCGCCGCTGCCCGCCCGCGCCGAGAATGCCGCGCCCGACGCCTGCGCCCCGGATGAGGAATTGGCCTATGTCTGCGGCGCGCAAAGGCCTGAGGACATCGTCGCCCTGCCCGACACGCGCTGGCTGATCGCCAGCGGCTTTGCCAAAGGGGCGGGGTTGAAGCTGATCGATTCGGCGGCGCGGCGCATGGAATTCTGGTACAAGGGCGGCCCCGACCAGATCGCCCCCGACACGCGCGCCTATCCCCATTGCCCCGGCCCGCCCGATCCGGCGCTGCTCAATGATCGCGGACTTAATCTGCGCGCCGTGGGGCGGAATCGCTGGCGTCTGCTGGTGGTCAATCACGGCGGGCGGGAATCGATCGAGGTCTTTGAGATCAGCACCGCCGCCGACCGCCCCGGCCTGCAATGGCGCGGCTGCATCCCCATGCCCACAGGACAGGTCGGCAACAGCGTCACCAGCTTTGCCGACGGCCAGATTCTGACGACTGTGCTGACGCGCCCCGGCACCAGCATCGCCGATTTCGTGCTGGGCCGCGACACAGGCGCCGTATGGTCATGGCGCCCCGGAGAGCCCGCGTTCCACGAGATGCCCGGCACCGCCCTGCCCGGCAACAACGGCATCGAGAGCGACCCCGACGAGCGCCATTTCTACACCATCGCCTTTGGCCAGCATGCCGTCGCGGTGTTTGACCGGAACGATCCGCGCGGGCCGGTACGCCGCATCGTCGCACCCGATTTCATGCCCGACAATATCCATTGGACCGCCGGGCGCCTGCTGCTGGCCGGCATGCGCTATGACGAACCGGCCTGCGGGGGGCTGCGCAAGGTGGTCGATGGGGTGGCCGACCCGATGCTCTGTCCGCGCGGCTGGATCGTGGGCGAGGTCGATCTGGCGCAGGGGCGGATCGCCACCATTGCCTATGGCACTCCGCGTCGGGATTTCAACGGCCTGTCCGCCGCCGCGATCATGGGGCGCGAATTGTGGCTCGGCTCGTTTCAGGCGGAGCGCATCGCCATAGCCCCCCTGCCCGCGCCCGGAAAGGTCGCGCCCTAGATCGCCGTGCGGTCGCGCTTTGGCTTTTTGTGTACCATACAGTTCGCCAATACCAGAGCGCGCCCGAACGCCGATAAGCTTTCCGGGCGCCGCCCCCTATCGGCCGACGCCCGACCTGTCGGCTGAGGCTCAGCCCCTGACGGCCGCCCGATAGCGCGCATCGACCACGCCCCAGTCGATATTATGCATGAAGGCATCGACATATTTGGCCGCCGCCGCGCCGTAATCGATGGCAAAGGCATGCTCATACATATCGAGCACCAGCAAGGGCGTGCCTGTCACCGGCCCGTTGGTGTGATCCCATGCCCAGTAATTATGCAGCGACCGGGTGTACTGGTTCCACGCCAGAATGCACCAGCCCGACCCTCCGGCAAGCGCCATGGCGGTGCGGCGGAATTCGGCCTCCCAAGCCTCGAAACTGCCGTGGCTCTTGGCCAGAGCCTCGCGGATGGCGCCCTTGGCCACGCCATCGCCGCCCAATTGCTCGAAATAGAGTTCATGCAGGATGACCGAGCCGGTGCGGTGCAGTTCCTCACGTTTCAGATCGCCATAGATGACTGGCGGCAGATCCTTGTCCGCCATCGCGGCGGCAAGACGGCCCTCGACCATGTTGAGCGCTTTGACCGAGCCTTGATAATTGTTTTCCCAATGCGAGCGGATCAGCTTTTCCGACAGGCCGGTCAGTTTCGTCGCATCAAAGCCCAACGGTTTGGGGGCATGCCCCCCGGCAAAGGCCGGAGCCGGGGCGACGCCTTGCGCGGCCGCCTCGATGGGCGCGGCGGCCGCAGCCATACCCAGCGCGATACTGCCCAGAGCATTACGGCGCGAAATGTCAGTCATGGTCATCCTCCTTTTATGAGATTTGCGCAAGCAGCCAGCCACCAACAGCGGCACCGGCCAGAACAGGGATCACATTCCATTTGCGGCCGATCACCGCCCAGCCGGAAAGGGCAGCGATCAGCCCTGCCCGCCAATCGAAACTGGCCGGAACAGGCAGGCTGAAGCCCGGCCAGACCGGGCGCAGGTCGTGAAACAAGACCTGCAAAGCGAACCAGGCCGAAAGATTGGCGACCACGCCCACAATCGCCGATGTCACCAGCGCCAGCGCGCCTTTGAGCAATTGCGCGCGCTCCAGCCGCTCGATCCACGGGGCCAGCGCAAAGACCCATAGAAAACAGGGCGCAAAGGTCACCCAAGTGGTCAGCCCCGCCCCCAGCAGCCCCGCGACCAGCGGCGTAAAGGGAGCAGGGCTGCGAAATGCCGCCAGATAGCCGACGAATTGCGTCACCATGATCAGCGGCCCCGGCGTCGTTTCGGCCAGCCCCAGCCCATCGGCCATTTCGGCAGCGGTCAGCCAATGCTGGGCCGAAACCGCCTGCTGCGCCATATAGGCCAGCACCGCATAGGCCCCGCCAAAGGTCACCACCGCCAGTTTGGAAAAGAACACCCCCACGCGCCACAACACATGATCGCGCCCCAGCAGCGCCAGAACCGCCGCCATCGGCGCGGCCCAAGCAAGCGCGCCGATCAGCACCGCACGGGCGCTGTATCCCCATGGGCGCGGCGTATCGGGGGCCGCCGCCGCCTCGCCCGTCAGCCCCAGCAGGGCCGGACGCCAGCGCGCCGCGATCCAGCCGACCGCTCCCGCCCCGATCACCACCAGCGGAAAGGGCGCGTTGAACAGGAACAGCGCGAGAAAGGACACCAAAGCCGCCCCTTTACGGAAATCGGTGCCCAGCGCGCGGCCCGCAAGGCGCAGCACCGCCCCCGCCACAATCGCCAGCACCGCCGCCTTGATGCCCAGAAACAGCGCGGCAAACCACGCCAGATGCGCCGCCGCACCGTAAAGCATCGAGAGCGCCAGAATGACCAGCGCGCCGGGAATGACAAACAGCAGCCCCGCCGCCAGCCCGCCGCGAATGCCATGCAGTTTCCACCCGATCCAGATCGCCAGTTGCTGCGCCTCGGGTCCGGGCAGGAGATGGCAGAAATTGAGCGCGTGGAGATATTGGTCCTCGCTGATCCAGCCGCGATCCTCGACCAGTTCGCGGTGCATCAGCGCGATCTGGCCCGCAGGCCCGCCAAAGCTGAGACAGCCGATGCGCGCCGATACGCGCAGCAATTCGCCAAAATCAGGGTGTTGCAAAGAGGCCGTCATCTTGCGTCCAATACCTTTCCGCCCGCAAAGGCAGGCCGGATAAGGCAACACTTGGGCTGACGCCTGACCGGGAGGTTGCTTTATCCCGGTATGCCCAGCATTAATCCCGCCACGCAGGCATAGCAACAGCTTTGACGCGCAACCGGAGTGGGAATGATGAAAGCATATGCCATGTGGATGGCCGCCGGGATGGCGGTGTTGGGCGCCCCGGCGATGGCGGAAACGCCCGCCTATCAAACCATCCATCTCGAACAGGATGTCGCCCGTCCGGCCGCGCAGGTCTGGGCGCGGATCGGCAGGTTTTGCGATATTGGCGAATGGCTCCATGTGCCCTGCCGTTTGGTTGCGGGCAAGGATGGCGAAGTGGGCGCGGTGCGCGATCTCAACAATGGCCGCATGATCGAGGTCATCGTCGGGCGGACCGACCTGTCCTATGCCTATGCGATGCCCGACGGCATGCTCGAGGGGCAAGGCTTCTATCACGGCAATCTGGCGGTGGTGCCGGTGACGAAATCCACCTCGCGGATTGTCTATTCGATCCTTTATCTGGACAAGGGCGCAGGCGATGAAGCGGGCATCAGGGAGCGACGCGAAAAGCGCGAGCAGCGCTTTGGCGAGGCTCTCAAAACCATGAAGGCGTTGAGCGAAGCCAAGCCGCGATAAGTGATTGCGGCCAAACGGATGCTGGCGTAGCGCTGCACGCGCAACATGCGAAAAGGCCGAGCGTATGACCGATGGGCTGCTTGATCTGGCAAGAATGGATGAAGCGGCGCTCTATCGCCATTTCGACAGTTCGTCGGGCGGCCTGACACAGCAGGCGGCGCAGGAGAAGCTGGACAGTATCGGCCCCAACCGGATCGCCGATGATGTCCGCCTCTCGGTCCTGCGCGAGATCCTGAGCCGGTTGATGACGCCGCTCAACGGGCTGCTGCTGGGGCTGGCGGTCACATCATGGGCGCTGTCGGATTACCGCTCGGCCATTGTCATTGCCATCATGGTGCTGCTCAGCGTGGGGCTGGGCTATGTTCAGGAGCATCGCTCGAGCATGGCCGCCGCGCGTTTGAAGCGCATGGTGCAGGTTCATGCCAGCGTGAAGCGCGCCACGTCCGATTTTGCTGAAATGCCGCTCGAAGTGCTGGTGCCGGGCGATATCGTGCGTCTGGCGGCGGGCGATCTGATCCCGGCGGATCTGCGGTTGCTGCGCGCCCATGACCTCCATGTCAACGAAAGCTCGCTGACCGGCGAAGCGATGCCGGTGGAAAAGCGCAGTTCGCCCGATGCCGATGCCGCCGCGCCCTTTGACGCGCCCAACCTGTGCTTCATGGGATCGAGCGTGGTCAGCGGTTTTGCCGAGGGGATCATCCTGAAAACCGGCCGCGCCACCTATTTCGGCGAAGTGGCCAAACAGATCGTGGGCGCCGACACCACCACCAGTTTCGATCGCGGGCTTAACCAGTTTGTCGCGCTGATGCTGCGTTTCATGGCGGTGCTGGTGCCTTTGGTGTTCATCATCAATGGCGTGACCAAGCATAACTGGCTGGAGGCTTTGTTCTTTGCCGTTGCGGTGGCGGTGGGGCTGGCGCCCGAAATGCTGCCGATGGTGGTGACGATGAATCTGGCGCGCGGGGCGATTGCCATGTCGCGCAAACAGGCCATCGTCAAACGGTTGAACGCGATCCAGAATTTCGGCGCGATGGATGTGCTGTGCACCGACAAGACCGGCACGCTGACGCAGGACCGGGTGGTGCTGAAGCTGCATCTGGATGTTGACGGCCGCGATAACCGCGATGTGCTGGCCTATGCCTGGCTCAACAGCCGGTTTGAAAGCGGGTTGCGCAATCTGATGGACGAGGCGATCCTCGAACATGGGGGGCAGGAAGAGCATCCGATCTCGGCGGGCGATTATGCCAAGCTGGACGAATTGCCCTTCGATTTCATGCGCCGCCGCGTTTCGGTGGTGGTGCGCCGCCCGGACGGAGAGGCGCTGCTGGTATGCAAGGGGGCGGTCGAGGAGGTGCTGGGCATCTGCACCCTGTTCCGCAAGGGCGAGGAGGTGATGCCCTTTGCCGGGCCCCAAGCCGAGGCGATCCATGCCGTGGCCCAAGGGCTGAACCGCGACGGTTTCCGCGTGCTGGCCATTGCCTGTCGCACCATGCCCGCGCTGGCCGAGGGGCAATATTCGGTCGAGGACGAGCGCGACCTGACGCTGATCGGCTTTGTCGCCTTTCTCGATCCGCCCAAGGAAACCGCAGGCCCGGCGATTGCCGATCTGCAAAAGGCGGGCATCACGGTCAAGGTGCTGACCGGCGACAATGATCTGGTCACGGCCAAGATCTGTCGCGATGTCGGGCTGGACGTCGGCCAATTGCTGCTGGGCCGCCAGATCGAGGCAATGAGCGATGCCGAATTGGCAGCGCAAGCCGAGATCACACAGGTCTTTGCCAAGGTTTCGCCCACGCAAAAGGCCCGCATCATCGCCGCGCTTCAGGCCAATGGCCATGTCGTGGGCTTTCTGGGCGACGGGATCAACGATGGCCCTGCGCTCAAGGCGGCCGATGTCGGGATCTCGGTCGATACGGCGGTGGATATCGCCAAGGAATCGGCCGACATCATCCTGCTGGAAAAGAGCCTTGCCGTGCTGGGCGATGGCGTGACCGAGGGGCGGCGGGTCTTTGCCAATATCATCAAATATATCCGCATGGGCGCCAGCTCGAATTTCGGCAATATGTTCAGCGTTCTGGGCGCCTCGATCCTGCTGCCCTTTTTGCCTATGGCCCCCTTGCAGGTGCTGACCAACAATCTGCTCTATGACTTTTCGCAGACCACCATTCCCACCGACAATGTGGACCCCGAATATCTGGCCACGCCGCGCCGCTGGGAAATCGGCAATATCGCGCGCTTCATGCTGTTTATCGGGCCGATGAGTTCGATCTTCGATTATGCTACCTATTTCACCATGCTTTTCATCTTTAACGCATGGCATGATCCGGCATTGTTCCAGACCGGCTGGTTCGTGGAATCGCTGCTCACGCAAACGCTGATCATCCATATCATCCGCACCGCGCGCATCCCCTTCCTGCAAAGCCGCGCCAGCAATGCGCTGATCGCCACCACGCTGATCATCTGCGCAATCGGGGTGGCGCTGCCCTTCTCGCCGCTGGGGGCCGCGCTGGGGTTCAAGCCGCTGCCTGCGCTCTACTGGCCGATACTGGCGGGTTTCCTGCTGGCCTATGGCGCGCTGACCCATATGGTAAAGGTCTGGTTCTTCCGCCGCTGGGGCGGATGAAGCCTTGGCGGAATATCCGATATCCATATGAGAGTTACGCCTTTGTGACGGGGCGCCTGTAACCGCCCTGTAACGCGCGACCAACGGTAATGAACTTGCACCCGGCCGCGGGCTGATGATGCTCGAAGTGCGGCTCCTGCCAAGGCGGAGCTGTCTCCCCCGCCTCGGCCATCACGCCCGGCGCACTTCGGCGCGGCGACCAAGAAGGCCCCGGAAATTCGAGAGCCGACGCCATGATTTTGCGCCCACCCGCCCCCTTCCCCGCCTCGCGCCTGCTCCTGCTCCTGCTCCTGCTGGCAGGCGTATGCACCATGGCCATCGCGGCGCCTGCCTCCGCCGAGGAAGACCGAACCATCATCGTCACCGCCTCGCGCAGCGAAATGCTCGGAAAGGCCGAAACCGCCAGTCAAGGCTCGATCAGCCAGACCGAGGTGGCGCTGCGCCCGATCTATCGCGCCGCGCAATTGTTCGAAAGCATCCCCGGCCTTGTCGTCACCACCCATTCGGGCGAGGGCAAGGCGCCCTATTACCTGATCCGGGGCTATGCGCTGGATCATGGCACCGATTTTGCCAATTTCATCGACGATATGCCCGTCAATCGCGGCACCAATGCCCATGGTCAGGGCTATTCGGATCTGGGCTTTCTGATGCCCCAGACGGTGGCGGGCATCGATTATACGAAAGGCCCCTATTACGCCGGTGTGGGCGATTTCGGCTCGGTCGCCTCGGCGCGCACGCGGCTGCTGAATGAAGCCCCGGCCCAGATCGCCGCCACGGTCGGCACTGATGGCTATCAGGAAGTGCAAGGCATAGGAACTTTGCGCTTGGGCCAGCAGCAGCGGTTGCTGGGCGCGTTTCAACTGAGCCACTATGACGGGCCGTGGCAGCCGGGGCAGAATTTCCGCAAGGTCAACGCCATGCTGCGCTACAGCCAGGGCACCGCGCAGGACGGCTTCACCCTGACCGCCATGGCCTATGCCAGCGAGGGGCGGCTGTCCACCGACCAGCCGCAACGCGCGGTCGAGGCAGGTCTGATCGGCCGCTATGGCACATTGGACCCCAGCGATTACAGCCGCTCGCAACGCTACAGCCTGTCGGCCCATATCGAAAAGCCTCTGGGCGCGGGCCAGTTTGCCGCCAGCCTCTATGCGATCCGATCGACGATGACGCTGTGGAACAATTTCACCCACTATCTTTATGATCCCGTCAACGGCGACCAGCAGGCCCAGCATGAGGCGCGCACGGTGCTGGGCGGAAGGGCGAGCTATGCGCTCAAGGCACCCGTGCTGGGGCTGAACACCGAAACCGTGTGGGGGGCGCAGGTCCGCTATGACAGCGCGCTGGTCGACCGGCGCCATACGCGGGGGCGCGATACGATCCTGCCCGACTGCTTTGCAAAGCAGGAGGATGGCAGCATTCTGAATTACAATGCCGTCAACGGCAATTGCAACGCCGACAGGGTGCATATCCTGATGCTCTCGCCCTATGTTCAGACCACATTGCGCTGGACTGACTGGCTGCGCACGGTGGGCGGGATCCGGCTGGATTACACGCGAGCCGATGATGTCAGCCATGTTACCGGCACCAGCGGGCGCGGCCATCAGTTCCTCTGGCAACCCAAGGCCAGCCTGATCCTTGGCCCATGGGCGAAAACCGAGTTCTATTTCAGCGCGGGGCGCGGGTTCCACTCCAACGATGTGCGCGGCGTATTCGGCACCGTGCCCACACAGGGGGTGCCGCTGGCGGCGGGGGGCACGCCCTTGCTGGCCTCGACCACGGGGATGGAGGTGGGGATGCGCAGCAACATCATCGCGCGCCTGAGCCTTCAGATGGCCGCATTCCAGCAGGATTTCGGCTCGGAACTGCGTTATAACGCCGACACCGGCCAAAACGAGGCGGGCGCCCCCAGCCGCCGTCAGGGCATCGAGATTTCCGCGCAATATCGTCCGGTTCACTGGCTGGAACTGAACAGCGATCTCGCCTTTGCGCGGCCGCGCTATCGCGGGGCCAATCTGGCCGCTTTTGGCATTGCCCAGCCCTATATCGCCGACGCCCCCAATTTCACCTATTCGGCAGGCGCGCTGGTCAATGGGCTGGGGCCGTGGTCGGGTTCGCTGCAATGGCGGCGGCTGGGCACGCATTCGCTGGCCGATGGACAGCTTGACCCGCGCGACGGCGGCTACAGCGAATGGAACATCGACGTCACCTATGCTCTGGCGGGCGGATGGAAGGCGCAGGTCAGCCTGTTCAACATCTTCAACAGCCGCAGCGATTCGGCCACCTATTACTACACCTCGCGCCTGCTGGGCGAACCGGCCGAGGGCGTCGAGGGCTATCACGCCCATCCGCTCGAACCCCGATCGGCCCGTTTCACCATTCGCAGAGAATTTTAACGCGCCCCCAAAAGGTCAGGAAAGGATCGCCTTGTTCACCCGCCCTGATCGACGATGGTTTCCATCACCACAAAGGTCGATGTGCTGGCCACATGGGGCAGGCTGGAGATCTTTTCGCCCAGCACGGCGCGATAGGCGGTGATGTCGGCGGTGCGGACCTTGAGCAGATAGTCGAAATGGCTGGCCAGCATGTGGCATTCCTCGACCTCCTCGACCTGCAGAACCGCGCGGCGGAAGGCTTCGAGCGCCTTTTCGCGGGTGTCGGACAGTTTGACCTCGGCAAAGGCGATATGCCCCATGCCCAGCCGCACCGGGTCGATCACCGCGCGAAAGCCGCGAATATAGCCCTCCTCGACCAGCCGTTTCAGGCGGATCTGGCAAGGCGTCTTGGACAGGCCGACCCGCCGCGACAATTCGGCCACCGTCATGCGCGCATCGACGCGCAATTCCTCGATCATCCTGCGGTCGATCTGGTCGATCGGGCTATTGTCCATCGCGGATCTCCATCATCGGCCTAAATTGTACCCCATCTTTATCCGATTGGCATGCCATGATAGGCTGCTTTGGTCGAAACGCCTAGACACGATGCGATAGGCTTGCCCCGTCCACCCCATGACGGAAATGCGCCGATGACCGATGCTCCCTTTGCCCATTTTGTCCCCGCTCTGGCTGCGTCATCGCCCCTGCGCCGCGTAATCACCGATGCCGCGCGCCGGGCCGAGGGTGACTGCATCGCCGCGCTGATTGATGCTGCCACCGCGCCCGAGGCGATGCAGGGCGCGATTGCCGAAACGGCGCGTGCGCTGGTTGCGGCCCTTCGCGCCAAGGGGCAGCGCGGGGGCGTGGAAAGTCTGGTCAAGGAATATGCGCTGTCCAGTCAGGAGGGCGTGGCGCTGATGTGTCTGGCCGAGGCGCTGCTGCGCATTCCCGACAATGCCACGCGCGACGCGCTGATCCGCGACAAGATCGCGCGGGGCGATTGGCAGGCGCATCTGGGCGCGGGGCGCAAATTGTTCGTCAATGCCGCCACTTGGGGCCTGATCGTCACCGGGCGGCTGGTGGGGGCCAACAGCGAGCGCTCGCTGGGCGCGGCGCTGACGCGGCTGATCGCGCGGGCGGGCGAGCCGCTGATCCGGCGCGGGGTCGATATGGCGATGGAATTGATGGGCGAGCAATTCGTCACCGGCGAAACGATTGACGAAGCCCTGAAGCGCGCCCGCCGTCTGGAGGCGCAAGGCTTTGCCTACAGCTATGACATGCTGGGCGAGGCCGCGACCACGGCAGCCGATGCGGCGCGCTATATGCGCGATTATGAAAACGCCCTGCACGCCATCGGCAAGGCGGCATCCGGGCGCGGCCCCTATGCCGGGCCGGGCATTTCGATCAAGCTTTCCGCGCTCCACCCCCGCTATGCCCGCGCCCAGCTAGGCCGGGTGATGGACGAACTCCTGCCCCGTGTCCGGGCGCTGGCCATGCTGGCGCGCGATTATGACATCGGCCTCAATATCGACGCCGAGGAGGCAGACCGGCTGGAAATCAGCCTCGACATTCTCGAAGCCCTCGCGCTCGATTCCGAACTGGCCGGGTGGCGCGGGCTGGGCTTTGTGGTTCAGGCCTATGGCAAGCGGTGCCCCCATGTCATCGACTGGATCATTGATCTGGCGCGCCGCACCCAACAAACGGCCAAACGGCGGATCATGGTGCGGTTGGTCAAGGGCGCCTATTGGGACAGCGAGATCAAGAAGGCGCAGGTCGATGGGCAGGCCGATTTCCCGGTCTTTACCCGCAAGGTTCATACCGATGTGTCCTATATCGCCTGCGCGCGGCGGTTGCTGGAGGCGCGCGATGCGGTCTTTCCCCAATTCGCCACCCATAATGCCCAGACTTTGGCCACGATTTACCATCTGGCCGGACCGGATTTCACGCCCGGCGATTGGGAATTCCAATGCCTGCACGGCATGGGCGAGCCGCTCTACGAAGAGGTCGTGGGCGCGGGCAAACTGAACCGCCCCTGCCGGATCTATGCCCCGGTGGGGACGCATGAGACCTTGCTGGCCTATCTGGTGCGGCGCCTGCTGGAAAACGGCGCCAATTCCTCCTTCGTCCACCGGATCTGGGATGAAAGCCTGAGCCCCCATGATCTGGCGCAGGCACCCGCCGACGAGGCGCGCCGGATCGAGCCTTTCGGATCAACTCATCCGGCGGTGGTCCTGCCCGCGCGGCTTTATGGGCAAAGGCGCAATTCCTCTGGCCTCGATCTGGCCAGTGAAAGCGTGCTGGCCGCCCTATCGCGGGTTTTGCAGGCCAGCGCAGGTCGGGAATGGCGCGCCGGGCCGATGGTCCCCGGCCTGTCCGTGATCCGCCCGCCGCAGGATGTGCGCAATCCCGCCGACCGGCGCGACCTTGTGGGACAAGTCAGCCTGACACTGGAGCGCGATGTGCCGCTGGCCTTTGCCAATGCGGCCCGCGCGGCGGCGGGCTGGCGCGAAACGCCCCCTGCGCAAAGGGCCGCGATGCTGAAGCGCGCCGCCGATCTGCTGGAAGGGCAGATCGGCGTGCTGATCGGCCTTGTCATCCGCGAGGCTGGAAAATCCGCCGCCAATGCCGTGGCCGAAATCCGCGAGGCGGTCGATTTTCTGCGCTACTATGCCGATCAGGCGCGCGCGACGCTGAACGAGGCCCATACGCCCATCGGCCCGGTGGTCTGCATCTCGCCATGGAATTTCCCGCTGGCGATCTTTGTCGGGCAAATCGCCGCCGCGCTGGCCGCAGGCAATCCCGTGCTGGCCAAACCGGCCGAGGAAACCCCGCTGATCGCGGCGCAGGCGGTGTCGATCCTGCATCAGGCGGGTGTGCCCTTGGGGGCGCTGCAAATGCTGACCGGGGCGGGCGAGATCGGCGCGGCATTGGTCGCCCACCCTGATGTGGCGGGCGTGCTGTTCACCGGATCGACGCAGGTGGCAAAGCTTATCCAGCGCGAATTGGCGCGCCATGACGGGCCACCCCCGGTGCTGATCGCGGAAACGGGCGGGCAGAACGCGATGATCGTCGATTCCTCGGCGCTGGCCGAGCAGGTGACGGGCGATGTCCTCTCCTCGGCCTTCGACAGCGCGGGGCAGCGCTGCTCGGCGCTGCGCATCCTGTGCCTTCAGGAGGATATTGCCGGACGGCAACTGGCGATGCTGAAAGGGGCCTTGGGCGAATTGCGCGTGGGCAACCCGGATCGCCTCTCCACCGACATCGGCCCGGTCATCACCGATGAGGCCCGCACCGCGATTGCCGTCCATATCGAGCGCCTGCGCGCCGATGGATGCAAGGTCTGGCAGGCGCCATTGGGCGAGGAGACAGGCCATGGCAGTTTCATCGCCCCGACGATCATCGAAATCGACGATATCGCCCAAATCGGCGGCGAGGTATTCGGCCCGGTCCTCCATGTCCTGCGCTATGCGCGCGGGGATCTGGGCGCGGTGGTCAAGGCAATCAATGGCACCGGCTATGGCCTGACCTTCGGCCTGCACACGCGGCTGGACGAGACCATCGCCGAGGTGACGGGGGCGATTGCGGCGGGCAACATCTATGTCAACCGCAACACGATCGGCGCGGTGGTGGGGGTCCAGCCCTTTGGCGGGCGCGGGCTGTCGGGCACCGGGCCCAAGGCGGGCGGGCCGCTCTATCTGGGGCGGCTGGTGCGGGCGAGGCCCGCGCTTGACCTGCCTCTGGACTGGGCGGGCGAATTGCCGGGCCCCGTGGGCGAACGCAACCTCTACCGCCTCCATCCGCGCGGGCGCGTGCTGGCCGCCGCGCATAGCCATCGGGGCATGGCGGCCCAATTGGAGGCGACGCGCAACACCGGCAATACGGCGGATCTGCTCTGGCTGGACAAAGGGCCGTCGCCGCAGGGCGCGATTGCGGCCCTGCCCACGACCAATCCCTATGGCGCGATCCTGATTGAGCCGGGGCCGCAAGCCCATGACCTGATGCTGCAGATTGCCGCGATGGAAGGGCCGATCCCGCTGGTCCAGCAGGCCGATGAAGATGGCCGTTACCGCCTCGACTGGCTGGTCGAGGAGCAGACCGTCTCGATCAACACCGCTGCGGCGGGGGGCAATGCCGCGCTGATGGCGCAGGTTTGACAATGGCCCTTTCGCCGCGCGTCTTGCGGGCGCATAGAAGAAACCCTCGCAGCCCCGGAGAGTGGAAGCCATGGAAATCGCCCTGAAAACCTATCGCATCCCTGAGGGCAAGAGCCTCGATCTCAAAAAGCGCAAGACGAATGTCAGCCCGGTTTACGAATCCAAGACCGATTATGAAGCGATTCTGGCCGACCATGTCGCGCGTCTGGCCGATCTGCAGCAGCGCCACTATGCCGCCAATGCCCATGGCCTGCTGATCATCCTTCAGGCGATGGATGCGGCGGGCAAGGACGGGGTGATCCGCCATGTCATGGCCGGCGTAGGGCCGCAGGGCTGCGGGGTCTTTGCCTTCAAACGGCCCAGCGACACCGAACTGGAGCATGATTTTCTGTGGCGCGCGGTCGGCAAATTGCCTGGGCGCGGCGAAATCGCGATCTTCAACCGGTCGTATTACGAAAGCGTTCTGGTGGTGAAGGTCCACGCCAAAAGCCTGAAGGAGGAAATCGGCCCCGACGGCACGCCGGGCGCCCAGCTCTGGCAGGAGCGCTATCGCTCGATCCGCGATTTCGAGCGGCATTTGCATGTCAACGGCACGCGGATCGTCAAGATCTTCCTGCATGTTTCCAAGGAGGAGCAGCGCCAGCGCTTTCTGGCCCGCATCGATGAGCCGCACAAGAACTGGAAAATGACCCCGGCCGATATTGAGGAGCGCCAGTTCTGGAAAGACTATCGCCGCGCCTATGAGGCCTGCATCGAGGCGACCAGCACAAAGGAGGCGCCGTGGTATGTCGTGCCCGCCGATGACAAGGAAAACGCCCGGCTGATCGTCTCGCAGATCGTGCTGGATGCGCTCGACGGGCTGGGTCCGGAATATCCCGAAATTTCGCTGGAACAGCGCGGACAGTTGCAGGCCATCCGCGCGCAGTTGCTGGCCGAGGGGGAATAAATAGCCCCCCGGCCGGAGCAATCATCACAGGATCGCGGCAATACCGGCGCGCGCGATCTGGACGTCCTGTTCCGATTTCACGCCCGAGACGCCCACCGCGCCAACAAAATCGCCATTGACCACAATCGGTACGCCACCTTCGAGCATCGCCTGCAGGGCAGGCGCCGTCAGCATCGAAACGCGGCCGTTGAGGATCAGATCCTCGTAAACCTTGCTTTCGCGGCGGCCCAGAATCGAGGTCACCGCCTTGGCAGGCGCCATATGCGCGGTGCTGGCCGAGGCGCCGTCAAGGCGCAACTGGCCCAGCAGATGCCCGCCATCATCCACCACCGCAATCGACACCGCCCAGCCGTTGGCAAGAGCTTCGGCCTCGGCGGCGGCCAGGATCGCCTTGACATCGGCGGTTTCAAGAGTGTGCTTGGTCTTCATGGGGGGAGGTATCCGTTTCTGGTGTTGCAGCGGCGCGCTTAGCACAGCGCGCCCGATGCGCCAGAAATGAAAACGGGCGCAAGATACTCTCCCGCGCCCGTCCTCGCATTGCTCCGGAAGGATCAGAACTTGGCCCCGACCCTTGCATAGATCTGGCGCCCGAAGGGGTCCGAGATCGAGGGCAGATAGCCGTTGAACTTGGCAAAACCGGGGGCCGTGTCAAAGGCGTTGATCATACCCGCGGTAAAGCTGAAGCGGTCATCGGCGCCAAAGCTCTTGGTATATTGCACGTCGAACACCGAGAAGGCCTTGATCCGGTCGGTAGGCGCCGCGCCAAGGTTCAGCCCGTAATCGTCGAGCACGCCCGAAGTATAGCGCCATGTGATCGAGAGATCATGCGTGCCATAGGCGAAATCCGCGCCCGCCACGCTGCGCCAGCGGGGCGCGGCCGAGGCCGAACCGGGCGACTGGTTGAAGGCATTGCGATAGCCGATGCCGTCATAGACCACGCTGCCCGTGTCGATGTCATATTTGAGCAGATAGGTCACCGCATCGCGCAGCGTCACCTGCACTTTGCCCACATTGAACCCATATTGCGCGGCAACGTCGATGCCCGACGTCTTGGTGCCGCTGGTGGCGTTAAAGCTGGTGACGTTGATGGTCTGGGCCGAGCCCGTCGTCGTGTCGCGGATCACCGCGCTCGAGTTCGGATTGGCGCTGATCACCGCCTGCGCGCCCTGCGTCTGGATCTGGTTGTTATATTTGAACTGCCAGAAATCCACCGAAAGGCGCATCTTGGGCACCGGCAGGAAGGTCGCGCCAAAGTTGAACACGTCGGCCGTCTGGGGCTTCAGGTTCGGATTGCCATAGGTGGCAATGGTGCGGAAGGTGGTGGTGCCGTCCTTGGGATCGGTAATATTGCCCACGCCCGTGCTGATCAAAGCGTTCGAGCTGTTGGCAATCGCGGGGGCCTGAAACGCCCGGCTGAGCGAACCGCGCAGCGAGATCTGGGGCAGCACGCGCCAGTTGACCGCAACCTTGGGCGCGGTGGAGTTGAAGCCGCCGTAATCTTCGTAACGCGCCGCCGCATTGACGTTCAGCCCGTCGATGACCTCGTAATTGGCCTCGACAAAGGCGCTTTTGACATTGCGCGTATAGGAATAATTGCGGGCCGGGCCGATAAAGCCGCCAAAGCCCGAGAGCAGCAGATCCGAATAGATCCCGCGCGATTTCTCCTTGCGCGCCTGAACGCCGACGGCAACGTCAAGGCTGTGGCCGTTGATCGTCACCAGAGAGCCATTGGCGACAGCCTCGCCCACGAAATATTCGTTCTTGAAATCGGAAAATTCGTCGGTCTGCAGGTTGTAGAGCAGCGCGGGGTCCTGCTTGGCATTGTCGGCCTGGAACGGGCTGTACCAAAGGCAATTGCCCGCGCCCGCCACCGCGCCCGAACCGGCGCCATTGAAACGGATGTTGCAATTCGGCCCGCCATAACCGTTCAGCGCGGCCTGAAACAGGTTCATGTCGGTGTCTTTGTCGCGGGCGATCGTGTGGCTGCCCGAATAGGTGGCCGAGATCGCGTATTTCCAGTCGTTGAACAGCTTGCCCCGCGCACCCAGCACATAGTGCTGCTGGTTCACGGTGTCGCGCATCACGCGGTACTGATAGGTGCCGGCAAAACCCTGCGCGCCGATCGCGCGGCCAAGGAAGCCGATGGTCACGCCAAAGGGGTTATACGGATTGCTGGCGGGCATGAGCGGCGGCGTCGCGCCATTATGCGTCTGGGCATAGGAGGGCACGCCATAGCGGCTTGAATCCTGATGGTAATAGCTCAGCTCGGCATAGATCGTATGGCCGGGCGCGACCTCGAAGGTCGTGTCATTATGGATGTTCAGGCTCTTGGACTGGGGCCGGATCGGGTTTTGCGCCTGATAGGAATAGGCGCAATTGCCAAGGCCAAACGTCGCGCCCGCCGTGGGCAGATAGAGGCTCGACGTGCCCGACAGGCCGCAATTGGGGTCCACCACGGTCAGCATGCCATTGGCGGCCTTATTGGCGTCATACAGCGCGGTGTAATTGTTGCCGTTGATGATGACATTGCCGCCGGTGCTGGTCTGCGGGCGGCCATAAAGGACGAAGCGGCCCGGATAGCCGGTCGTCGAGGCGTTGAAGAAATTGGTGACGGCGCGGTCGCCGTTCTGCAGATTGTCCTGAAAGCGGTAGCTGGCCGAAAACACGCTGTGGATGCGGTCATTGCCAAGGCCGACCATCGCCTGAACGTTCCAGGCGGGCGACTTGTCCATGCTGATGAATTGGGCCGACATTTTGACGCCGGTAAACTTGGTGTTGGTGATCAGGTTGAACACGCCCGCCACCGCATCGGCGCCATAGGTGGACGAGGCGCCATCCAGCACCGTTTCCACCCGATTGACGGCAATATCAGGCGTCAGCGAGTTCAAGTTGACATAGCCGTCGCCCGCCTGCGGCGTCACGCGGCGGCCGTTGAGCAGCACCAGCGTCGCGCCCGAGCCCAGACCGCGCAAATTGGCCGAACGCGTGTCGCGCGTGTCGGCCCCGCCCTTTTGCAGATCCTGCATGCCGCCCGTACTGCCGACATTCTGCGGGATAAAGCGCGTGAGATCACCGATCGAGGCCACGCCGGTCTTTTCCAGCGCCTTGCTGTCCACCGACACGATGGGCGAGGCGCGGTCTTCCTGACGCACATTGCCAAGATACGAGCCGGTAACGATGATTTCCTGTGGCTTGGTTTCAGGCGCGGTCTGCGCCATCGCGGGGGCACCCGCCAAGGCAAGGCCTGACAGCCCGCCCATCAACAGCGCCCTTGTCGAAGAATTCATGATTTCGCCCTCCCTGCACACCGCGCCGAGAGGGGCGAGAATGCAATCGGGCACGGGCCAGCGCGCCGAAAAGCAGCGCGTTTCCCGTCCTTTTGACAGCCTCTTGGTCCCTGATCCCCTTCGGCGGGGTTGTCCAATTTCTGGGTTTGAACATGGCGAAATTGGTTCAAGAACGGAAATATAATATTCTGATTGATTGATGCGTCTGGGTTATCAAATAGGGTAAAACCCAAAGAAAAAGGCCACCGCGCAAGGTCTGCGCGATGGCCTCATCCATCCCATCCGGCAAAAGGCTCAGTCGGTCAGCACCTTGCTCGCCTCGGCCTGCGCGATCAGCTTTTGCGCATCGGCCTCCAGCAGCCACCCCGCCGCTTTCTGCCGTGCCACAGCCTTGCGCACCGCCTCCACAAAACCGGCGTGATCGTGATAACGCTCCTCGAGCGAAAGGCGCGGATCGTGCCTGGCCAGCCTTTCCGCCTTGGTCCGGGCAAAGGGGATAAAGCCCCCGGCAAAGCCGCAGCCCCCGCCCGCCTCATAACCGCCCGCCTTCACATTCCAGCCCAGATGGCTGCCCAGCGGCACCTGCACCGCCACCGCCGGAATGCCTGCGGTTTCATTGCCGTCGCCGTTCACCCGCGGCACCCGCTGCGGCAAAGCGCCCAGCACGCGCGGGGGCTGCTTGCCGATCACGCCGCTGGTGTCATGGGTTATATACCCCGGCCCGAAATCATAATTGAGCAGCGAGTTGAGCTTGCCATCGGGCACCGGCGCGCCCGGAATGGCCGGCCAGCCCATCGCCTTGGCCGTGGCCGCCACCAGATCGCCGCCTTTCATCGTGGGATAGCGGCTGGGCAAAGGCGCCTTGCCCTCGCGCACCCATGCCACCAGCATCATTTGGGCTGCGCGCAGGCTCTCCATCGAGGACACCGCATTGCCCGGCAGCGCGCATCCCTGCGGTGTGGGATCGCCGCCCACCGGGAAGCCCCCGCTCCACGATCCGCCATGGGTCGTGCTGGGGAAATAATAGCGGCGCACTTCGGGCGGCAGGGGCAGATCGGCCCGCCCATCCGTGCCGATCAGGCCGGGCGACATGCGCAGGCCCCAGAATTCAGCCGAACCGAAAGTCTCGATCACCTTGGGGCATGTGTCGCTGACATGGCAACGGTCGAGGAGGCTGGACACGCCCTGCCCGCGCGCGCGGTCATTATAGCGGGTCCACCACAGCGTCCCTTCGCTGCCCGGTTCAAACAGGCCCGCCGCCCCGCCCGGCACGCCAAAGCGCAGGTTGAGCGGCACCTGACGCGCGGCAATATTGGGGTTGACCCCGTCGAACACCCGCCGCCCGGCCTCATCGGCGTTAAAGCCCAGATGGACGAAGGTGCGCACATAATTGCCCGACTGCGAGGTGCCGCTGGCAATCGCATAGGCGATTCTGCCCGCCGGGTTGGGGTGGCCCGCATCGTCCCTTTCGGCATGGCGCAAGAACGCCACCAGATCGCGCGTGGCGGCAAAGCCAAGACCCAGCACCAGCGGGTCCTTGCCCTCATAGGCCAGCGTATAGGCGAATTTGGGATCGAAACCGCCGCGCAGGCAAATCCGCGCCGGGTCCGGCGTACCGGGGAAAGGCACCGTCCGGCAATCGGCAAAGGCCCAGTCCGACGGCTTGATGGTTTCCAGCGGCGCACTGTCGCCCTTCAGCCGCATCAGCCGCGCCTTGGTGGTATCCAATGACACCGGCAGCGGGCGCGGCGTGGGGCGGCCGATGCTGCCGGTGATCGGCAGGCTGGTGACGCCGGCCGGCATATCGACAAAACGCGCCAGCACCGGCCCGGTCAGCCCCCTGGCCACCGGCACGCGGATAGTCTGCAACCCGGCATCCTCGGGCAGATCGCCCTGCCAGCCCGACACCACGCGGACAAAGCCCATCGGATCGGGATCGCGCAGGATATTGCCGCGATTGGGCACATCATAAAACAGCGTATCGCTGCCCGCCAAAGGCCGGGTGATGGCGAAGGTGGCCGAATATTCGACCATGCCGCGCGCGTTGCGCGGGGCGGCGGCGATGTCGGTGATGATGGTGTTATGTGTGTCTTTGGGATCGACCTCGCCATAAAAGCGCCCGCTGATCGTTTCATAGCCCGGCTTGTCGGGGGCGGTCTTTTCCACCTCGATCCGCGTCAGGCGCGCATCAACGGAATGGGCCATCAACATCGTCGCGCCCAGCAGCGTGTAACGGAACAGCTTCATCATCGGATCACTCCGGCAAAAGGGGAAGATCGAGCAATTGCGCGCCCAGCGTCTTGCCATGCGCGTCAAGCGAAAGGGAACGGGTGACGCCGCCCTGCAGCGCCCCCTCCAGCACGAGATTGATCGCCCCCAGCGCGGGCAGTTCATAGCGCCGGATCAGGCGGGGCAAGAGGCCCGGCAAATGCGCCGCCACCCGTTCAGGCGTGACGGCGGCCAGCAAACGGTGATAATCCGCATCATTCAGGGCAAAGACGGCGATCTGCGAAATGTCGCCCTTGTCGCCCGTGCGCACATGGGCAATCTCGCGCAGGATTCCGGGCATAATCAGGCAATCTCCAGATGGACGCGCGGCTGGATCAAATCGCGCGCGATCAGCGTCGAGGCCACCGCCAGCACCTTGCGCACCGAGCGCGTGACCCCGCCCCCGCCCATCGGACCGTTGGTGTAAAGCGCCTCGACCTCGGCACCGATCATGGTTGCGCTTTGCGCGCAGGGCGTGCGCGCGGCGATGCGCACGCGCACTTCGGCCGGATCACCGCCATGGCCCCGCCGGTCCACCGCATCCACCCCGATCAGGTCGCAGCGCAATTCCTCCACCCGCGCGCCGATGATGCGCAGGCGTTCGCGGATGATCTCGATGGCCAGACGCCCGCGCGCCGTCGCCCCCGGCCCGGCATAGGAAATCTGGCCCTCGCCGGCATAACCGTCGTGATAGGCGATGGAGACTTTGAGCTTGTCAGGCGCGCGCGCACCCATGCCGCCCGACACGCGCACGCGGTCCTGCCCGGCCTGTTCGATCCGCACATGGCGGAAATCAGCGCTGACATCGGCCTGCAGATAGGCGGCGGGGTCGAGGATCTCATAGAGCAGTTGCTCCTTGACGGTCGCCGTATCGATCCGCCCGCCGCTGCCCGCCAGCTTGCCCAGAACGGCCACGCCATCGCGGCCCACATCGGCATAGGGAAAACCCAGGCGGGCCAGATCGGGCACATCCTTGACCCCCGGATCGGCAAAATAGCCGCCGCAGACCTGCCCCGCGCATTCCAGCAGATGGCCGATCACCGTGCCCTGCCCCATCATCGCGTGATCGTCGAAGGACCAGCCCAGCTCATGCGCCAGCGGCCCCAGAAACAGCGCCGGATCGCAGACCCGCCCGGTGATCACCGTATCGGCTCCTTGGCCAAGCGCCATGACGATGCCCTGCGCGCCCAGATAGGCATTGGCCGAGACGATGGCATCGCCAAGATCCCGGCTGGTGCCCGGCCGGTCGATCAGCGGATAATCGCCCGCCAGCACCAGATCGAGCACATCATCGCCCGTCACCGCCGCCGTGCGATAGCCGGGCAAGCCCAGTTCGCGGGCGATTTCGGTCACCTTGCGCGCCGCGCCCAATGTGTTGGCCGCGCCCATATTGGTCACGATCCGCACCCCGCGCGGCGCGGCCAGCGGTAGGGCGCGGCGCATCCGCGTCTCCAGCAGGGGATCGAAACCGGCCTGGGGGTCGGCGGCGCGGGCGGCCTGCGCCAGCCCGATGGTGCGTTCGGCAAGGCATTCAAAGGCAAGGTAGTCAAGGCCGCCATGCTCGATCAGGTCGAGCGCGGGTTCGATGCGATCCCCCGAAAATCCGGCGCCGGCGCCAATGCGCAAGGTCGAACGGGTCACAGGCTGAAAACTCCCAGAACAAGCGCGGCCGCCGTCATCACCAGCGAGGCGGCAAACAGCCATGGAATAGAAAAACGCTGATGCGCGGCCAACTCGACCCCCGACAGACCCGCAACAAGGAAAGTGGCGGGGGTCAGCGGGCTGACCGGAAAGCCGGTGGTCATCTGGCCCAAGAGCGAGGCTTGGGCCACCTGCACCGGGGGCAGGCCGAAATGCGCTGCGACCTCGGCCAGCACGGGCAGGACGCCGAAATAGAAACTGTCGGGATCGAAAATCAGGCTGAGCGGCATGGACAGCACGGCCACCACCGGGGGCAGATGCGGCCCCAGCGCGGCGGGCATATGGGCGGCTGCAGCGGTGGCCACGGCTTTGATCATCCCGCTTTCATTCATGATGCCGGTGAACACGCCCGCCGCCATCAGCACGCCCACCATTTGAAGGGCCGCGCCCGCATGGGATTCGATCCGCTCGCGCTGGATCGCGGGGGCGGGAAAGTTGAGCAGCAGCACCAGCGCCGTGCCGATCATGAAGACCACTACCGGCTCTACCTTGCCCGAAACCATGACGCCCACCGCGATCAGCGCCAGCAGGCAATTGAGCCAGAAGAAGCGCGGCAAAGGCGCCGGATCAACCGGGGCCGCCGCGCGCGCGGGCGTCAGGCCGAGGCGGCGCTCCTCGCGCAGGCCCAGCCACCATGCGACGGCAAAGACAAAGGCCAGGCCCACCAGTTGCACCCCGATCATCGGCGTGAAAATCGCACTCACCGGCAATTTCAGCGCCGATCCCGCGCGGATGGTCGGCCCGGTCCAGGGCAGGAAATTGACCCCCGCCGCCATCGAGGCGGTGCAGGCCAGCACCCGCCGGTCCATGCCCAATTCGTCATACAGCGGCCGCAGCGCCGGAATGGTGATGAGGAAACACACCGCCCCCGATCCATCCAGATGGATCACCAGCGCCAGCAGCGCCGTGCCCACGGTGATCCGCTTGGGGTCCTTGCCGACCGCACGCAGCACGCCCGAAACCAGAGGCCGCAACACGCCCGCATCGCCCAGCAGGCCGAAAAACAGGATGGCAAAGACGAACATGCCCGCCACCGGCGCGATCCGCGTGATGCCCGCAATCATATAGGCAGGCAAATGCGCCCCCGCGCCGATCGCCAGCGCGCCCAGCACCGGCGCCAGAATCAGCGCGACCAGCGGCGAGACGCGTTGCGACAGGATCGCGGCCAACAGGCCCAGAATGGTGGCCGCAGCCACGGTTTCAAGCATGATCCTCTTGCCCCAACAGTCTTTATGCCGCGCCACCATGCCGCAATTGTATTGATGCAACAATTCGACTTATTCTATCTTTCTATAACGCTATCGCATGGATCGCAGGCGGTCATCGCATCCAGAAAGGCCTGCGCCGCCGGAGACAGGGTGCGCCCGGCCATGCGCGAAACCCCGATCCGGCGCGAGGCCAGCGGGGGCTGCATCGCGCGCCATGCAATATCGGCATTGTTGGCAAGCAGGGGCAGCGTCGATTGCGGCAGCAGCGAAATGCCCAGCCCCGCCGCGATCAGCCCGCCAACCGTTGCCAGTTGCGAACATTCAAACAGCGCAGGCGTGACAATATCGGCGCGGGCAAAGGCGGCATCGGTCAGCATGCGCACGCTGCTGCGCGGCTCCATGCCGATGAAGGGCATGTCGCGGAACACCGACCATGGCGCGGGATCGGCAATCGCGCCCGCATCGCGCGCATGGCACACCAGAACGCAGGCGTCCTCCAGCATCGGCATGAAGTCGATCTCGGCCTGGGCGTTGGGCTCGATCGAGATGGCAAAGTCGATCATCCGGTCCTGAAGGCTCTGATACAGGCCCGAGGTCAGGTTCTCGCGCAGGATGATCTCGACATGGGGGTGGCTCTGGCGAAAACGCGCGATGACGCGGGGCAGGAGATTGGCCGCCACCGAGGGCAGGGCGCCCACCACCACGCGGCCTCTCTGCCCTTCAAAGGTCTGCTTCAATTCGCGGAACGCCTGATCGAAATCCCCGGTCAGGCGCTCAACCGTGGGCAAGAGCGCGGCCCCGGCGCTGGAGAGGCGGACATTGCGCGAGTTGCGGTCAAACAGGCGCACGCCCAGATCCTCCTCCAGCAGCTTGATAGTCCGGCTGAGCGCGGGCTGGGAAAGATTCGCCATGCGCGCGGTCTCGCTGAAGCTGAGCGAGCGGGCGACCTGGAGGAAGAGGCGGAGGCTGGACAGGCTGGGTGTGCGCGACATGGCGCATGGATTAGCCCGATCATGCCATTTTGCCAATCAATCCACCGGGCAGCCGCCAGCGACTGTGGCGCAAAAGGCACATCCCCACATCTATTATCGCGAGTGATACCATCGCACAGTTGCGGGAAAACTGTAATGTTATAGAACATAATTCATGAGGCGCCAAAGCGCGCCGGGATTCTGGAGAGGACATATGAAAATCAACCGCGTCGCCCCGTGGCTCGCCTCCGCTCTGCTGGCCACCACCTCGCTGGCCGCAACGCCCGCCTTTGCCGCAGACGCGCCTGCCGCCGCCGCCGAAAGCCCCGACAAGGACATCGTCGTCACCGCGCAGCGCCGCCGTGAAAATGTCCAGAACGTCAATATCGCCGTGACTGCGCTGTCGGGCGATGCGCTGGTGGACAAGAAGATCACCCGCGCGATCGACCTTCAGACCGCCGCGCCGGGCCTGACGATCTCGCGTTCGGGCGTGACCGATTCGTTCAACATTCGCGGCATCGGCCTGGCCTCAGGTTCGCCGCAGGTCACCAATGGCGTGGCCACCTATATCGACGGCGTGTTCCAGCCCCCCATCGTGTCGAACGGTCAGTTCTATGACATGGCCGGCGCCGAAGTGCTGCGCGGCCCGCAGGGCACGCTCTCGGGCGCCAACTCGACCGGCGGCGCGATCTATCTGACCACGCAGCGCCCCAAGCTGGGCGAAACCAGCGGTTATGTTTCGGGCAATTACGGCAATTACAACAATGTCGGCGTCAATGGCGCGATCAACCTGCCCTTCGGCGACAAGCTGGCCGTGCGCGCATCGGGCCTGTTCAACCAGCATGACGCATGGTTCAAGGATGTCGGCCCGGCGAACAACCAGCCCGAACGTCTGGCCGAAATCGATGGTCGCATTCAGGCGCTTTACAAGTCGGGCGGTTTTCAGGCCAATGTGAAGGTCGAGGCCACCCAGCGCAAGACCGGCGGCTTTGGCCTCCAGCCTATCAACGCCACCGTCAGCAACAACCCCGTTGTCGGCGGGCGCACCAACACCCCCTTCACCGTCAGCTTCAACACGCCGGTGTCGAACTTCGAGCGCGCCTTTGCCACCGTGCTGGAGATGAAATACGAGTTTGCCGGCGGCCTGACGCTGCGCTCGGTTTCGGCTTATCAGAACAAGCGTCTGGCCGCCGTCAGCGACACCGATGCCACCTCCTTGAGCCTGCTGGCAGGCGGCAACAATGTGCGTGAGCGCGTTTACAGCCAGGAAATCAACATCATCTCGCCCGATACGGGCAAGTTCAAATATGTGATCGGCGGCTATGCCCAGCGCAACAAGGTGGACCTGCGCAACTGGAACAGCAGCAATGGCAATTTCACCAGCCTGCCCCACCCCAACACCAGCAAGCTTCTGCTGGGCGTCTTCGGTCAGGCCACCTATCAGCTCAACGACAAGCTTTCGGTGGACGCGGGCCTGCGCTATTCGCGCTTTGAAGTGACCGGCTCGAACGCGGTTTACAGCGCCGCGCCCGGCTCCACGCTGGCCATGATCCTGGTCGATCCGCCGGTGGGCGCCACCATCCTTGCCCCCCAGACCGGCCATGAAAGCGACGGCCGCGCCACGGGCAAGATCGCGCTGAACTACAAGCCCGATGCCGACAATCTGATCTATGCCTTTGTTGCGCGCGGTTACAAGAACGGCGGCATCAACCCGCCCACCGGCACCTTTGCGCCCGAAACCGTGATGGATTATGAGGCGGGCTGGAAATCCACCCTCTTCAACCGTCATCTGCGCACCCAGATCGGCGCGTTCTATATGAAGTATAACAACTTCCAGATGGACGTGATCAATCCCGCATCGGGCCAGAACGGCGTGGTCAATCTGGCCAATTCGGAAATCAAGGGCTTTGAGGCCAGCTTCCAGGCCAAGTATAACGCGCTCTCGATCGACGGCGGCCTGTCCTATGTCGACAGCAGCCTTTCGGGCTTCAGCCTGATCAACAAGTGGCTGGTGCCTGCCGCCTCCAACGGCTTCCCCCAGTGCAACGGGAGCAATTCGGCGCGCTGCTTCGACTATTCCGGCACCAGCGTGACCACCAGCGGCGGTTCGAACCTGTATAGCCCGAAGTGGACGTGGAACCTTGCCGCCTCGTACCGCATCGAACTGCCCGAGGGCGTGTCGGTCACGCCGCGCGTGGGCTATGCCTATATCGGTTCGCAATGGGCCTATCCCACCTATCAGGCCAGCACGGACCTGATCAACGCACGCGGCCTGTGGCAGGGCAGCATCACGATCGACAAGGGCACCTGGAAGGGTGAGGTCTATGGCACCAATCTGGCCAACAAGTTCTATGTGGCCGGGCAAAGCGGCCGCAACGAACTCTATGGTGCGCCGCGCGAATATGGCGTGCGCGTGACCAAGAAGTTCTGATCCGAACCGGCCCCCGGCAGGTCATGCGCCTGTCGGGGGTCGCGCCGATCTATTCCGACCACCAGAGGGCGCGCAGCAAAGGCACCAGTTCATCGCGCAGATGTTCTGGCACCGCCTCATAGATGCGCGCCTCCTGCGCCTCGAATTCCGCCATGATCCGCTCCATCAGCGCCTTGCCGCTCTCGCTCAGGTTCAGGCATTGGATGCGCCCCTGACCCTTGGTGCTGACGATCAGGTCGCGGTTGATGAAGCGGCGGATGATCGGGTTGAGATTGGGCCGCTTGATCGAGAGCATCCGCCCGCATTCGGCCTGAGAAATTCCAGGATTGCGGCCGACCAGCACGAGGATCGACCCTTCCGACACGCCCACACCCAAAGGTTCGAGATGCTGCGCGAGCTGGGCCATCCGGCTTTTGGAGGCGCGGCGCAGCAGATAGCCGGGAAAATTGCTTAAAGGATTGTCCATCAGGCCCCCAATGGCGCCTTTCGAGGCGCTTCTGTGCCATGCGATACAAAACCGCGCTGGTGCCTGCCATGTTATTCTGCATAATTCACCCAACGCAACGCATAAGAGAGGATCGGCCATGAATTTGCCCACCACCCACCATGCCCTCGCGCTGGGCATTCTGTTTGCGGCAAGCAGCGGCACGGCCCATGCGGCCGACCATGCCGTCAACCACGCGGCCCCCGATTGCGCGGCGATGGCCAAGGCGGCCATGCCCGACCGTTCGACCCTGATCACCCTGGCCGCCCTGCGCGAGGCAAGCCCGGCCGAGGCACGCGGCAATGGGCCAATGCCGCCCGCGCCCGCCATGCCCGCGCATTGCGAGATCATCGGCAAGATGCAGGAACGGCAGGGCGCCAATGGGCAGACCTATGCGATCAAATTCCACCTGCGCCTGCCCACGGAATGGAACGGGCGCTTCGTGTTTCAGGGCGGCGGCGGATCGGACGGCATGCTGGGCGATGCCAATGGCGGCTTTTCCAGCCAGCCCGGCGTGACGGCGCTGGCCAAGGGCTATGCGGTGGTGTCTTCGGATTCGGGCCATGACAATGCGGTGAACAATGATCCCGCGCGGCAAGGCGTGGTGACTTTCGGCCATGACGCCATCGCCCGCCACAATTACGGCTTTGGCTATATCGGCCCGGTGGCCCGCGCGGGCAAGGCGCTGATCCGCGCCTACTATGGCCGGGCGGCGGCCTATACCTATTTCGTCGGCGGGTCCAAAGGCGGACAGGAAGCGATGATGGCGGTCCAGCGCTTTCCGGGCGAATTTGACGCCGCGCTGATCGGCTATCCCGGCTTCCATCTGGCCCATGCCTCGATCGCGCAATTGTGGGATGGGCAGGCGTTTGGCGCGGTGGCCAAGGCCATGCGCCAGATCGGCGCGGATGGCCTGCCGCTGGTCAACAAGGCGATGAGCGACGAGGACATCCTGTTGGCGCAGGGCGCGATTCTGGCCGCCTGTGACGCGCTGGACGGCACGAAAGACGGGATGATCGAGCATTTCACCGCCTGCACCACCGAGCGCGTGATGCCTGAAATGATGAAAATTGCCTGCAAGAGCGACAATATGGCCGACAAGACCGCCGCCTGCCTCTTGCCGATGCAGATTGCCGCGATGCGCAAGGTCATGGGGGGGCCACTGACCAAGGATGGCAAGGCGATCTATTCCGATTGGGCATGGGACGCCGGGATCGGCGCCAAAACCGCGCATGGCGTGACGCAGGGCTGGCGGATCTGGAAGATGGGCGGCTATGCCTCGGATGTGAACAATGGCGCGCTTTTGCGCCTTGGCGCGCCGTCCAATTCGGCGGTGTTCCGCTCGCCGCCACTGGATGTGGCCGATGATGTCACCTCGCTCACGCGCTATGCACTGGGCGCCAATATCGACGAGGCCTATGCCGCCGCCCATGTCAAATGGGGCGCGTTGAAGGAATCCCCTGTCGATTTCATGCATGCCGACGCCACCGACCTTTCGCCCTTCACCCGGCGCGGGGGCAAGATCATCATGTTCCACGGGGTCGGCGATCCGGTGTTCTCGGTGCTCGACACGCTGCGCTGGCTCGATGCGGTGAACAAGCGCGAGAAGGGCAAAGCGGGCCGCTTTGTGCAATTCTATGCCGTGCCGGGCATGAACCATGGGCGCGGCGGGCCGGCAACGGATCGCTTCGACATCTTTTCGCAATTGGTGGCATGGCGCGAAAAGGGGGTGAAGCCCGGCGCGATCACCGCCACGGCCGGGGCCGACACGCCTTGGCCGGGCCGGACACGCCTGCTCTGCCCCTTCCCCGCCCGGCCTCATCGCACGGGCGAGGACATCGAGAAGGCCAGTTCCTTCACCTGTCAGTAAGCGTCCAGCCGGACAGGAATTGCGAGCGGATCTTGGCATAGGTCCGCTCCTCTTTCCACGCTATGGCCACGCCCTTGCCGGAGGCGCCGGGGCCGCGCGAACCCACCTCGCCAAAGCGCGAATCCTGCGGGCGGAACACCGTGGCCATGGTGCCGTCGCGCGATGTGCCGTTCATGGTGGCCCAGCGGTCGGGATGGATGTGGCGGTCCATCGTGCAGTCGATATAGAGCGCCATGCCCACCGCCGAGGGATCGGCATAGCGCCCATCGGCAAAGCGCGTGGTGGGATGCCACGGGCGGCCCAGCCCTACCGCGCCATCGGGCACGCCCGCCTCGCGCGTCAGGCGCGAGGCATAGAACACAATCCCGGTCGGCTGCGACAAAGGCGTCGAGGGCGCGGCAACAAAGGATTGGAAGCCATCCGGTCCGGGCGGCTGGGCGCGCGGGCGGCTGCGGATCTCGCTGTGTTCGATCAGCAATTGGCCATTGCCGAAGATGAAGTCGATATTGCCCGCGATCAGACTGTTTTGCACCAGAGCCCGCCCGCCATTGGTGAAAACCGTGTCCTGATAGCCCAGCATGGCCACGCCGCGCATCAGCACCCGGTCGGCGTGAATGTCGAACAGCACGGCGGCCGCTTGCGGATTGCCGATGCGCGCCGGGTCGCCATTGGCCAGACGGTCATTGGCCAGATAGTCATAGGTATTTTCAATGGTCAGGCCCTCCACCGTCACCTCGTCGGCATCGATGGTCAGCGTGGCCGAACCGGGCGTGCCCCAGCCGTTGCGGTGATAGTCCTTGGCCGTTTGCGCCACCGCGCCGAAATGGATGCGGCTTTTCTCACGCCCCGCCCCGATCAGGCGCAGACGCGGGCGGGCGATCACCGGCTTTTCATGATAGTCGCCCGGCGCCACGCGGATGGTGATCCAGCGCTCGCTCTTGTCGCGCGCGGCGGCGTCCAGCGCGGATTGAATGCGCGTGTAGCAGGGCGCGGGGGTCGCGCCGCATGTGGGGCGCACGTCATAATGCGTGGACGTGGCAAGAGCGGCGGCGAGCAGAAGCGGTGCAAGCATCGACGGGTCTTTCAGCGTTGGGGCAGAGATTGCAGGAAAGCGGCGATTTGGTCGGCCGTGGTGGTGAGAAAGGGATCGAAGAACCAGATATCATGCGGCGCCTTGGGGAAGGCATACCAGCGCGCAGGCGTGCCGTTTCGCGCAAGATCAGCCAGCACCTTGTCCTTGCCTGCGATAAAGCGCGGGTTGCCGCTGCTGATGATCAGCGTGGGCGGCGATTGCGGGCCGACATGGGATGCCGCGCTCGCCTCGCGCCAGCGGTCGGGGGCCTGTTCATAGGATCCGCCCAGCCATTTGGCGGCAGGAGACGCGGCCCCGGCGGCATTTTCATATTTCAGCGCCTCGGGCGTGGTGAAATCCAGCACGCCGTCCATGTCGATCAAAGCGTAAGGGTGCCCCCCCGCCCCGAACATCCCATCGCCATAGGCTACCAGCGAGGCCAGTTGCCCGCCCGATGATGCCCCGCCCAGCGCGATGCGGTCCGACCGGACGCCATAATCCTTGGCATGAGACTGCGCCCAGACCATGGCATCGTGAATATCCTGCGCGCCCGCCGGATAGGGCGCTTCGGGCGAGAGGCGGTATTGCGGAATGAACACGGTGTAGCCGCGTTGGGCCAACAGATTGGCGATGGGGTGGAAATGGCTGGGCGCGCCCGAACGCCATGCGCCACCGTGAACCAGCACGATGCCCACCTCGCGCGAACGCGCCTTGGCCGGGCGGAAAATGTCGATCAGCAGATCGCGCTCACCCATCGTCTTGTAAACCCGGTCGGGCAGGATCTGCTGCCCGGTCTGCGGGTGGATCGCGGGCCATGTGATGCCGGGATATTGCGCGCCATATTGGGCAAAGCGGCGCGCGATGCTGTAACTTTCGTCCACCTCATGGGCGTGAACCGGGGCGCAGACGGCGGAAAAGACCAGAAAAAGGAAACCGGTGTCAAAGCGCAAGAGATGTCTCCTGAGGCCCGGATGAAGGCGGGGGCCGCCGACGCAACGCGCGCCGGCGGCCCCCTTTCATGCCCGGATGTGGGAGTATTTGGGAGTCACATCCAGACACAATTTTGCAAGACCAAGGATCAGAACTGATAACGGGCGCCCACAAACCACTGCGCGCCGGTCTTGGTGTATTCGCGGGGCAGAATCTGCGTCCCATCGCCGGTGTCATAGATCCGCTCCTTCTCATTGGTGATGTTGATGCCCTGGATATTCAGGCTCAAACGCTTGGTCAGGTTGTAATAGGCCGAGAAGTCCACCTGCGTCGGACCATATTTGCGCTCCTGCACATTGCCGTTCCCGGCAGGCTGGCTGAGCAGGTAATCGTCGCGCTTGTTGATCGACACGCGCACGCCAAGTTTACCGGTGTCATAATAGCCGGTGAAATTGTACGAATTGGGCGAAAGGCCGGTCGAATCCCGCGCCGATACATAGGTATAGTTCGAGGCGATACCGAAATAGGACATCCATCCCTTAAGGAATGTGAAAGGCACGTTGAGCGTGGCCTCCAGCCCCTTGACGCTGTTGCCGCCCGGTGCGTTGATGGCGGTGGCAAAGGTATAGGGCACCTTGGCCGGATCGGCCTGATAGGACGGGCTGTAGCGCGGATCGGCATAGATCGCGGCCCAGAATTCCTGCGGCACCATCTTGGACACCACCGAATTGGTGAGCGAGGTGACAATATCCTTCTTGAATACGCCCAGCGCGACCAGGCCGCCCTTGCCGAAGTAATATTCGACATTGAGGTCGAAATCGTTCGACTGATAGGGTTTGAGATCCGGATTGCCCAGATTGCCCACCGTGCGCGTGGTATATTCAAACACCGGGCTGGAAATCGTCAGCGAGGACAGACCCGGCCGCGTCATCGAACGCGCATAGGAAAAACGCGCCAGCAAGTCGGGGGTGATATTGAGCACCAGATTGGCCGCGGGCAGGAAATTGCCATAGGAGCGCTCGACCTGAACCGGGGCGCCCGAAATGATCGCCCGCGAAATCAGGTTGGTGCGCACATAACGCGCACCCGCATTGGCCCGCAGGGTCATGCCGCCGATATCAAATTCGCCATTGACCTCGCCATAGCCGCCCATGGTCTTTTCGATGACGGTCCAGTCGGCCGATGAATTGTCGACATAGTTTGGCGAAATCAGCCCGGACCGGGCAATCGCATCAAAGTTCATCACCGCAAAAGTGGGCAGGCCGCCCGCCACCACGCCATCACCAAAATGCGGGATCGGAAAAGCCTGCATATAGGAGGACGGCGCAAAGCTGGGCAGATCACCCTGCGCCTCGCCATAGCGCACCATGCGACGGTTAAAGACTGCGCCGATCTTGGCGTTGAACTTGTTGTCGGTATAGGTCAGGTTGGCCTTGGCGGTGAAATTGTCCTTCACCACATTGTTGAGCCGGTTCGCCGCCGTCAACGCATTGATATAATTGGCGGTGTTGTTGGGGTCATAGCTGCCGTAGGAAACCTTGGCGACATTGGGATTGGCGGTGAAGTCATAGGAATAGAAATGCGGGCTGGAGCGGGCATAGAAGCGCAACTCGCTGCGATCCGCCGCATCGCGCGCCGTGCCCGCCATCGCGTCAAACTTCAGCTTGTCGGAAAAGCGATAGTCGCCCGAGAGCACATATTGCTGGAATTTCGACAGCGAGGTCTGATGGCGGCTTTCATACCATGAGGTCACATCGTTGAACGAGGCGGCAATCAACTGCTTGCCATCGGGCGCCACGGTAAAGGACAGCGGCGTCTGGCCCACGAAATTGCCCGCAGGACCATGGGTCAGCAGCCATTCCATCGAGTTGTAGCTGTAGCGGTCATTGTCGAGCTGCGAATAGAGCACGTCAAAGCTGATCAGCATCCGGTCGGTCGGCTTGAATTGCAGCGATCCTGTCACGCCCAGACGCTTCTGGTCATTGCCGAAGAAATCGGCGCGCGGCAGACGCGGCGCCCAAAGGCAATCGGTCGCCTTGGCCGCGCCGCAGGGGGCGGGCGTGCCGGTCACGGTCGGGTTGCTGTTGGCCCAACTGTCGCCGTTGATATAGGGCGACGTCCAGAGCACGCTGGAATAGCCTTCCTGATAGACGGTGCGCCTGGAATAGGCGGCCGACACCAGCACCCCGATCCGGTCATCGGCAAAGGTGTCCGACACCATCATCGTCAGACGCGGATCAACCTTGCGGGTCATCGAATTATAGCCGCCCTGACCGCTGGCGACAAAGTGAAAGCCCTTGAAATCGAAAGGCTTGGCCGAATAAAGATCGACCGTGCCGGCAATCCCGCCCTCCTCGATCGAGGCGCGCTGGGTCTTGTTCACATCGATGCGGTTGAAGAGTTCGGAGGCAAAGACGTGGAAGTCAAAGGCGCGCCCGGCATTCAGCGTAAAGCCGCCCGAATCCAGCCCGTCCGAACTGGCCGGAACCTCCATGCCGTTGAGCGTCGTGCGCGTGAAATCGGGCGAGAAACCGCGCAGGGTGATGTTGCGCCCCTCGCCGCCCTCGCGGGTGATGGCCACGCCGGGCAGGCGCTGGATCGATTCCGACAGGTTGAGGTCGGGCATCTTGGCCATATCCTCGGCCACAATGCTCTCGGTCAGGTTCACCGCCGAGCGCTTGATATCCTGCGCCTTCATCAGCGTGCGGCGAAAGCCCTTGACGATAATGTCGGCGGCAGGCGCCTCATCGGGCGCGGACAGCGCCTCGGCGGGCATGGACGGCGCATCGGTCATGGCGGCGCGCTCGCCCGTGATCAGCGCCGGGCCGGGGCGCACCGATACCGCATGCACCGGCTGCAGCGCGGGTGCTGACGCACGCATGGTGATCGCGTAGGAATGCGGCCCGATCTGCTGGGCCACCAATCCGGTGCCCGCCAGCATCCGGCCCAGCGCCTCGTCCACCGTCATATCGCCGCGCACGGCATTGGTGCGCACGCTTTGCGTGAATTTGCGCGGAGCAATGATCTGGACATCCCCCTGATGGCCCAGCGCTCCGATGGCCGTCGTGGCCGATTGCGCCTCGATGGCGAACTGGCGCGTCTGGCCTGCGGCATGGGCCGGCATCGCAGCCAGAACAACCATAGCGCTCGACGCAAGAAAAACTCCACGCATAGTGGAATGCATCATCAATCCCTCCCGAATATCCCGCCTTCATGGCTTGCTTTTGTCAGCAGCCTTAAAGAGACATGACGAACAAAAATCCTTCGCCAAAAAATTCATGTTCCATTCATTATTGCGATTTCATCAAACGGATCACGCGTGGATCGCTCTCATCTATCCCCACATTCAGACTGGCCTTGACCGCCTCGGCAAAGCCTTGCGGATCATTGATGCGGAACAACCCGTCGAACTGTTCATCGGCCACCGCCGGGTCGGCGATGATGATCTGGCGCTGGTTATACCGGTTGAACTCGTCGGCCGCCTCGCTCAGGCTGGTGCCGTTAAGGTCGATCATCCCGCTGCGCCACGCCAGCGAACGGTCCACCGCCGAGGCCCGGTCGCTTTCATAATGGACCACCGCCGTGTCGCTCAGCAAAGCCCGCTCGCCCGCGGCCAGACGCAGGCGCAGGCTCTCGTCCTCCTCGGACCAGCTTTCCACCACGCCCTCGGTCACCAGCACCTCGACGCCCGTCTCGCGCCGCCGCACCGAAAAGGCCGTGCCCACCGCGCGGGCGCGCACCTTGCCCGCCGCCACGGTAAACGGCCGCGCGGCGTCCTTGGCCACATCAAACCATGCCTCGCCCTGCGCGATCTCAACCTCGCGGCTGCCGCGCGCCATGCGCACGGTCAGCTCGGACCCGGAATTGATCGTCATCACGCTGCCGTCGGCCAGAGGCACACGGCGGATCTCGCCAACGCGGGTGGCAAAACTGCTGCGCGCGTCCAGCCAGCGCTGCGCCCCCACCGCCGCCGCGACCGAGGCCGCCATCGCCCCCATAAACCCGCGCCGGCGCCAGAAGGCCGGCGCCGCCGGAGCCTCCTCGACAATTTCCTCCTCGGCCGCCGGAGTGGTCGCCAGCCATGCGGCATGGACCTGAAGCAGCAGCCCCTCGCGCCCCGCCCCGCCATCCAGCCAGAGCTGCAATTCGGCCTCATCGGCCTCGCTCCAGTTCTCGCCATCCATCCGCGCGACAAAGCGGGCGGCCATATCGCGGTCATGTTCGGTGGCCGGTGTCATCGCCCGCCCCCCACGCCGCGCTCGGCCTGATCCATGCGCTGGGCGCTCTGCGCCTCGGCATTGGCCCATGCCGCGCGGATGGCGCGCACGCCCACCCAGACCTGCTTTTCCACCGCCTTCTCACTCATGCCCAAATGGGCCGCGATGTCCTTTTGCGACCAACCCTCGATCTTGCGCAATTCCACCACGCGGCGGCACCTTTCGGGCAAACCGGCAATGATGGCCATCACCCGCTGGCATGTGATCCGGCTGCCCGCCTCATCCTCGGGCGAGACGATGCTCTCGTCGCGCCAGTTCTCCACCTGCTCGATCGCGTCGATCGCCACCACCTGCGCCCGCCTGATCCGGCGCAGCATCATGTGGCGCAGACTGGCCATGAAATAGGCGCGCGGCGCGGTGATGTGGTCCACCGACGGCAGGGAAACGATCTGGCAATAGGCTTCCTGCATAAGCTCATCAATATCCTCTGCCGACACTCGCGCACGGGCCAGCCATGCCCGCATACCGGCCTCATGCGGCACGATTTCGCGCGCCATCCATGCGGCCAGCATGCGCCTGCGCGCCAATGCGTTGATCACCTCGCCCTGCGTCACACCCTCCCCCTGTCGCCGGGGTTTTACCCCTTTGGCCGGATAAGAGACATGGGCGCGCAAAATCCTTCGCGCCAGAAGGAAATTATTTTGCCGCAGGAAAACCGGGCGGGCGATTTCAGGCGTTCAGCGTGATGATGAAATGCGAATGCCCGTCCTGCCAGCGATATTGCGCCGCGCCGCCATGCGCCTGGGCAATCGCCTGCACCACGGCAAGGCCAAGGCCCGATCCGGTGCGATGGTTTTCGCGCGCCGCCGTGCCGCGCGTGAACACGCTGAACAGATTGGCCCGCTGGTCCTGCGGCACACCCGGCCCCCGGTCGATCAGATGGATCGCCACGCCACGCCCCTCATGCCGGACCACCAGCCGCAAGGCGCATGGGATCGCATAATGGAGCGCATTGTCGACCAGCGCCAGCAAGGCCTGACGCAGCCGCGCCATATCCACCCTTGCCCGGATCGCCGCGCTTTCAACGCTCAGGCTGAAGCCCGCCCGCTCGACGGTGGGGGCCATCATCGCGGCCCATTCCTCAAGGCCCGCGCGCAGATCCACCTCGGCCACCTGCAATTCCAGCCGCCCGATATCGGCCAGACTGACGCAGCGCAGATCCTCGACCAGCCGCGCCAGCCCGTCCACCTGCGTCAGCAATCCGCGCAGCAGCATGTCATCCATCGCAAACACGCCGTCCGACACGCCCTGCAACCGCCCTTTGAGGATGGTGAGCGGCGTGCGCAATTCATGCGCGATCTGGGCGTTCCAACTGATCGCATCATGGGCCGCCTTTTCCAGCCGCCCGGCCATGGCGTTGAAATCCTCGACCAGCATCGCCGTCTCGCCGGGCGCCTCGAATTCCGGGGCGGCGCGGGCCGACAGGTCGCCATCGGCAATCGCCCGCGCGGCGCGGGCCACCGCATGCATCGGCTCGACGATATGGCGCGCCATACCCGCCGCGATCCACGCGCCAAGCCCGATGCCCATACATGTCACCACCCCCATGATGACCAGATCCCAGCCATTGGGCAGGGCCGAAAAGCCGGGCGGAAACAGTTTGGGCGCGCACCAGACGGCAATCGTGTAAACAATGTAAAAAACGATGAAGGAAAACAGCACCGTGGCAATCGCCACCGTCGCCATGGCCAGCGTCAGATGGCGCGAGATGTCGAATTTCACTTTCATGCGCCGCTGCTCAACCGATAGCCGACCCCGCGCACGCCCGCCGGCATCCCCGAAACCCCGGCCTCCTCCAGCTTGCGGCGCAATTTGCTGATATGGCTGTCCACCGTGCGGTCCAGCGCGTCGGATCCGGGCAGGCAGGCATCGACCAGATCACCGCGCGAAAACACCCGATGCGGATTGCGCGCCATATGCACCAACAGGCGAAACTCGGTCAGCGTCAGCAGGATTTCGCGCCCCCCGACACGGGCGATATGGCTCTCGGTGTCGATTTCCACCGGCCCCACGCGCAGCACCGCCCCGCCCCCTGCGCCCCCCGTCCGCCGCAGGATCGCGCGCAGCCGCGCCACCACCTCGACCGGGTTGAAGGGTTTGACCACATAATCATCCGCGCCGATGCGCAGCGCCTGCAATTTGTCGATATCCTGATCCAGCGCGGTGATCATGATGACCGGCGTTTCGGCCTCGCGCCGGATCTGGGCCAGCACTTCCCAGCCGTCGATATGGGGCATCCCCACATCGAGCAGCACGATATCGGGCCGCAGCGCCCGGTGCAGATCGAGCGCCACCCGCCCGTCGCCCGCATGGACCGTGCGAAACCCCTCACGCTCCAGATAGGCGCGCAGGATATCGGCAATATCGCTATCGTCTTCGGCAATCAGGGCAAGCGCTGTCATGGCCCCCATGTATCACCGCCCATTGGTATGCGGCCAGATGGCTCCACACAATCTCCACAAAACCTCCACACAAGGGCAATGCTAAAGGTGCATGGGGGTTTCATGTCAAAATATAACCTTCGCTTTGCCCTTCCCCTTTCCACTCTCCTGCTGGCCGCCTGCGGGGGCGATGGCGCGCCCACCGCGCCCCCGCCCGCCGAAGTGCTGATTACGCCCGCGCAGGACCGCCCCATCGCTCTGGCCGATGAATTGCCGGGCCGCGTGGTGGCCTTCCGCACCGCCGAGATCCGCCCGCAGGTGGGCGGCATCGTCCAGCGCCGCCTGTTCACCGAAGGCGCGATGGTGGAGGCGGGCCAGCCGCTGTTCCAGATCAACCCCGCCCCCTTCCGCGCCGATGCGGCCAGCGCGGCCGCCACGCTGGCGCGCGCCCAGGCCACCTATGCCCGCGCCCGGACGCAGGCGGACCGTTTGAAGCCGCTGGTGGGCGTCGATGCAATCAGCCGCCAGACCTTTGACGATGCCACCGTGGCGCGCGACCAGGCCGCCGCCGATGTGGCGCAGGCGCGCGCCGCGCTCGACCGGCGGCGGCTCGATCTGGGCTTTGCCCGCGTCACCTCGCCCATCGCGGGCCAGATCGGCGCGGCAACCGTAACCGAGGGCGCGCTGGTGGCCACAACCGACACCAATCCGATGGCCACGGTACAGCAGATCGACAAGGTTTATGTAGACGTGCGCCAGCCTGCGGCCCGGCTTGACGCCTTGCGCGCGGCGGTGGCCGAAGGGGCGGGCGCGGGCGCGGCCCCGGTGGAGATCATCACCGCCTCGGGCCAGCCGCATCCGGTCAAGGGCCGCCTGCTGTTTTCCGATGTCACGGTTGATCCGGGCACCGGCAATGCGGTGGTGCGCGTGCTGGTCGAAAATCCGGGCAACCGGCTCTTGCCGGGCATGTTCGTGCGGGCGCGCCTGCCGCGTCTGCGGATGCCCCATGCGATCATCGTGCCGCAACAGGCGGTGGGCCATGATGCGGCGGGCCGCGCGGTCATCCATGTCTGGAACGGCCGCGCCATCGAGGAGCGCCAGATCGAAGCGGGCGATGTGGTCGATGGCACGACCATCATCCTGAAAGGTCTGAAGGCGGGCGAGAAGGTGGTCGTGGTCGGCATGGACCGCGTGCTGCCCGGCGCGCCTGTCAAGGCGCTGCCCTGGCGCCAGCCGGCAACACGCTGAGGGAGCGCCCATCATGATCCCCCAGTTTTTCATCCAGAGACCGGTCTTTGCCTGGGTGGTGGCGATTGCCATCGCGCTGGCCGGGTTGATCGCCCTGCCCACGGTGCCGGTGGCGCGCTTCCCCTCGGTCGCGCCGCCTTCGGTGACGATCACGGCCACCTATCCCGGCGCCACGCCCCAGACGATGAATGACGGCGTGGTCGAATTGATCGAGCGCGAATTGTCGGGCACCAAACGCCTGCTCTATTTCGAGGCCAGCACCGATACCTCGGGTTCGGCCTCAATCACCGCCACGTTTCAGCCGGGCACGAACCCCGAACTGGCGTTGGTCGATGTGCAAAACCGGCTGAAGCTGATCGAGCCGCGCCTGCCCCAGACCGTGCGCCAATATGGTCTGGCGGTCGAGGTGGCCAACAGCGGGTTTCTGTTGCTGGTGGGGCTGAACTCGCCCGACGGGCGCTATGACGAGGCGGCGCTGGGCGATTATCTGGCACGCAATGTCGTCAATGAATTGAAGCGCATTCCCGGCGTGGGCCGCGTCCAGAGCTTTTCGGCGGAAAAGGCGATGCGGGTCTGGGTCGATCCGGCCAAACTGATCGCCTATGATCTGGCCATGGCCGATGTGACCGGGGCCATCGCGGCGCAGAACATCCAGATCGCGCCCGGCACACTGGGCGCCGAACCGGCGGTGCCGGGCCAGCGCGTGCTGGTGCCGTTGACCGCCAGCGGGCAATTGACCAGCCCGCAGGAATTTGAACAGATCGTGCTCAAGGCCAACACCAATGGCGGCACAGTGACGCTGGGCGATGTCGCGCGGGTCGAGGTGGGTCAGCAGAATTACATGATGTCCACCCGCGAGAACGGTCGCGCGGGGGCCTCGGCGGCGGTGCAGCTGGCGCCGGGGGCCAATGCTGTGCAGGTTTCGGATGCGGTGCGCGCGCGCATGGCCGAGATCGGCCGCGCGATGCCGGGCGGCATGGAATGGACGGTGCCCTTCGACACCGCGCCTTTCGTGCGCGTTTCCATCGAAAAGGTGCTGCACACCTTGGTCGAGGCGATGGTGCTGGTCTTTCTCGTCATGTACCTGTTTTTGCAGAACATGCGCTATACGCTGGTGCCCGCCGTGGTGGCGCCCATCGCGCTGCTGGGCACGATCGCGGTCATGTCGCTTGCGGGCTATTCGCTCAATGTGCTGACCATGTTCGGCATGGTGCTGGCCATCGGCATCATCGTGGACGACGCCATTGTCGTGGTTGAAAACGTCGAACGCATCATGGCCGAGGAAGGTCTCTCCCCCTTCGAGGCCACCAAAAAGGCGATGCGCGAGATTACCGGCGCGGTGATCGGCATCACACTGGTGCTGGTTTCGGTGTTCATCCCGATGGCCTTTGCCAGCGGCTCTGTGGGGGTGATCTATCGCCAGTTCGCCATGTCAATGGCGACCAGCATTCTGATCTCGGCCATTCTGGCGCTCTCGCTCACGCCCGCGCTTTGCGCCACGGTGTTGAAACCGATCAAGGGCCATGTGGAAAAGCCGCGCTTCTTTGCCGCGTTTGACCGGATGTTTGAACGGATGACCGATGGCTATGCCGGATGGGTCGCGCGGGTGATCCGGCGCGGCGGGCGGGCGATGGCGGCGCTGGCCGTGGTGGTGGCCTTGCTGGGCTTTGCCTTCTGGCGCCTGCCCACCGCCTTCATGCCCGAAGAGGATCAAGGCTATTACATGACCGCCTTTCAATTGCCCGCCGACGCCACCGCCGAGCGCACCCGTGAGGCTGTGAAAGTGCTGGAGCGCCACACCGCCACGCGACCCTCGACCAAAGGCAATGAGGCGATTTTGGGCTTTGGCTTTTCGGGCGCGGGGCCCAATGCGGCGATTGTCTTTACGGTCCTCAAAGACTGGGGCGAGCGCGGCGGGGCCACCGTCAAGGATGAGGTTGCCCGCACGATGGCCGCGATGAGCACCATCAAGGAAGGCATCATCATGAGCCTTGTGCCCCCCGCGATCGACGAATTGGGCAATTCCTCGGGCTTTGCCATGCGGCTGGAGGATCGCGCCGGGCGCGGGCATGACGCCTTGGTGGCCGCGCAAAACCAATTGCTGGCCCTTGCGGCGCAAAGCAAGAAGGTGGTGGGCGTCTATCCGGACGGCCTGCCTGCGGGCACCAGCATCCACCTGTCCATCGACCGGCAGAAGGCCGAGGCGCTGGGCGTGCCCTTCAACCGGATCAGCGACACGCTTTCGGCCGCGATGGGTTCGGCCTATGTCGGCGATTATCCCAATGCCGGGCGCATGCAGCAGGTGATCGTACAGGCCGATGCGGCCTATCGCATGAACCTGCCCGACATGATGCGTTTGAACCTGCGCAACAATGCAGGCTCGATGGTGCCTTTGTCCGAAGTGGTGAAGGCCGACTGGCAGCAGACCCCGCTGCAATTGGTGCGCTATAATGGCTATCCGGCGCTGCGCCTGTCGGGCATGGCCGCGCCGGGCGTATCAAGCGGCGATGCCATGGCCGAGATGGAGCAACTGGCCAAGCAATTGCCGCCCGGTTTCGCCATCGAATGGACGGGCCTGTCCTATCAGGAACAGCAATCGGGCGCGCAGGCCCCGATGCTGTTGGCTCTCTCCATGCTGGCGGTGTTTCTGGTGCTGGCCGCGATGTATGACAGTTTCGCCGTGCCTTTGGCGGTGATGCTGGTGGTGCCTTTGGGGCTGATCGGCGCGGTGTCGGCGGTGTCCTTGCGGGGCATGGCCAATGACGTGTTCTTCAAGGTGGGCCTGATCACCATCATCGGGCTTTCGGCCAAGAATGCGATCCTGATCGTCGAATTTGCCCGCCATTACCGCGAATCCGGCATGGGTCTGGTGGAAAGCGCGATGGCGGCGGCGCGGGTTCGCCTGCGCCCCATCGTGATGACCTCGCTGGCCTTCACGCTGGGCGTGGTGCCGCTGATGCTGTCCTCCGGGGCCAGCGCGGAAACGCAGTCGGCCATCGGTACGGGCGTGTTTGGCGGCATGATATCGGGCACGGTGCTGGCCGTGTTCTTTGTGCCGGTGTTCTTTGTGGTGGCGATGGGGCTGAGTGAGCGTTTGGGCTTTGGCGGCTTGCGCAGGAAAAAGACGAAGCAGGAGCAGGCCGATGCGTAAGGTTTGGATGTTGGCCTTGGCCCAAGGACTGGCCTTGGGCGGCTGCGCGGCGGAAAACGCGCCTCTGCCCAAGGCGCCGGTGCCCGCCCAATATGCGGTGACGGAAAGCCTGACCCCGCTGACATGGCGCGAATTCTTTGCCGATGCGCGGCTGCAGAGGTTGATCGCGCTGGCCTTGAACGAGAACCGCGATCTGCGGATTGCGGTTCTGAACGCGCAGGCCGCGCGCGGGGCGCTCTCCGTTGCGCGCGGTGCGCAATTGCCGACGCTTGAGGCGCAGGGCGGTTTCACCAGCGCGCAGACGGCGGGCGGCGGCTTTGGCGGCTTTCGCTATGACCAGTTCTCCGGGCAAATCGCGCTGACCAGTTTCGAGATCGACCTGTTCGGACGCCTTCGCGCGCAGAGCCGCGCGGCCTTCGACCGCTATCTGGCCAGCGAGGCCGGGCGGCGGGCCAGCGAGCTGACCGTGGTGGGGGCGGTGGCGCAGGCCTATGTGGCCGAAAGGCTGGCGCAGGAACAATGGCAACTGACATCCTCGACGCTGGCCGACTGGCGCGTCTCGCTTGATCTCACGCGGCGGCTGCATGATGCGGGCCAGGCCAGCGGCAGCGATCTGGCGCAGGCCGAAGGGCTGGTGCGGCAGGCCGAGGCCGATCTGGCCCAGCGCCAGCGCGAGCGCGAAGTGGCCGCCCATGCGCTTTCTCTGGCGGTGGGCGCGCCCTTGCCCGCCGATCTGCCCGCGCCGATCGGGCTGATGCTGGCCTCGATGCCCGATCATCTGGGGGCGGGCCTGCCCTCGGACCTGCTGACGCGGCGGCCCGACATCATGCAGGCGGAATATAATCTGCGCGCGGCGCAGGCCGACGTGAATGCCGCGCGGGCGGCCTTTTTCCCGCGCCTCTCGCTGACCGGGGCGCTGGGGGCGGTTTCTCCGGGTCTGTCGGGCCTGTTTTCCGGGGCGAACAAGGCGTGGAATTATGCGCCTGCCGTTTCGATGCCGCTGTTTCCCTATACTGCGCTGCGGGGCAATCTGGCCCAGGCCAAGGCGCAGCAGGGGATTGCCGTGGCCAACTATGAAAAGGCGATCCAGACCGCCTTTGCCGAAGTGGCCGACGGCATTTCGGCCCAGCAGACCTATGGCCCGCAGATCAAGGCGCAGGGCGCCGCCGCCGACGCTGCCGACCGGCGCGTCAACCTGTCGAAACTGCGCTATCAGGCGGGGGTGGACAGCCGCCTCGAACTGCTCGACGCCCAGCGCAGCGCCTATTCCGCGCGCCAGACGCTGCTGACCACGCGGGCGGGGGCCTTGCTGGGGATGATCGGATTGTACCGGGCGCTGGGCTCAATCTGATGGCGATGGCGGGCGGTGCGCGCCGCCCGCCCCTTATCAGTTCCGCGCAAAGGCCCGGTGATAGAGCGCCAAGGTCCACGCAAGCCCCTGAAAAAACAGGGCGGGATCATAACGGGGGCCTTCGTCGCGCAGGAATGCGTGCTGCGCGTTGACCTCGTGCCATTCATAAGTCGCGCCGACAGCTTCCAGACGATCACGAATGGCCATGCGCCCCGCGTAGGGGACATGGGGATCCTGCCGCCCCCAGACGAACATCGTCTCGGCCTTCAGTTCCGCCATGCGCGCCAGACTGTCATCCGCGCGGCCAAGGCCCAGACTGCCGGAATGAATATCGGTGGGATAAAAACAGGCCGCTGCGGACACACGCGGGTCGAGCGCCGCCCGATAGGCCAGATGCCCCCCAAGGCATACGCCAAAAGTCGCCACCCGGCCGTCGCAGGCGGGATGGTCGACAAGAGCGCTGATCCCGGCCTTTGCGTCGGCATCGTACCCCGCAAGCGGTTTGAGATATTTCAGCTCATTGCCGCGATCCGTCCCGGCCGGATCATAGGCCAGAACCGTGCCGGCAGGCTCGAACTCATGATAGACTTCGGGCACGGCAACGACATAGCCATGGCCCGCCAGAACGGCCGCCAGCCTGCGAATGGGATCGGTGACCTGATAGATCTCCGAGAACAGCAGCACGCCGGGGAAACGGCCCTCTGTCGCGGGCCGGAACATATGCATCCGCATCGTTGCGCCGCCGGGCACCGGCACGTCCATTATCTCATCGCTGCGCAGGATCATGGTATCCTCCTCTGCAAGGGGAAATGTCGATGCCCCATGCCATCTTGTCGAACAGGGCCATGGCATAAGGCGGCACCCGGCAGCCAGTCCATTTTCAAACTTTGGCATCCATACGAATGCCGGGAAATGGCGCCCGTCCGACCGCGCCTGCGCGCAACCTTCCACCCCATCGCCCCTCCATGTCGAAAGCGCATCGCATCATGCGGGCAAAACATTGGTTGCGCCCACCCCCGCGCGATAGGCCAGACATGCATTCCAAGTCCAACGCCGCACCATCCGGCCAACGAAAGGACCACCCTGTGGAGAGGACCACCTGCCGTTCCATCGCCCTGCTCGCCGCGCTTTGTGCGGGCAGCGCCGCCATCGCCCAAATGCCGCCGCGTCCCGCCAGCCCTGCCGCCTATCCGGCGCAGACGGCCTATCCCAAGGAGAACCGCGAGGCAGTGGGCCGCGAACTGGCCGCCGCGCGCAAATTGGCCGGGGCCGATCTGGAGGCCGATTTCAACTGGCGCTGTTTGATCAGCCCGCTCGACCGCGTGCAGGTGGCCGGCGTTCAGCATGACGGCCTCGTGCCCGCCACGCGCGTCTTCGACAATCTTTATTCCGTCGGCCAGAATTCCGTCTCGGCATGGGCCATCGACACGCCGCAGGGCATCATCGTGATCGACGCTCTCAACAGCCCCGATGAGGCGCGCGACATCCTCGTGCCCAATATGCAGAAGCTGGGGCTGGACCCCAAGCGCATCAAATATGTCATTCTCACCCACGGCCACGGCGACCATTGGGGCGGGGCCAAATTCCTTCAGGACACCTATGGCGCGCATGTCGTCGCCTCGGCCGCCGATTGGGGGATGATGGAAAGCCCGTCGCGCGGAGGCGGGCCTTTCGCCTCGCTGGTGCCGCCGCGCCATGACATCGAGGCCAAGGATGGCGATAGTGTAACGCTGGGCGATTTTTCGATCCGGACCTATATCACGCCGGGCCATACGCCGGGCACGCTCTCGCTGGTCTTTCCGGTGTTTGACAAAGGGGTGCGCCACAACGCGGGCCTGATGGGCGGCACCGGCGGGGGCAGCACCCCCGACGCCGCGCGCCGGCAGATCGCCTCTCTGACCCGCTGGCAGGCGATCACCAAGGCGGCGGGCGTCGATGTGCTGGTGACCAATCATCCGGTGCATATGGCCGCGACCGAGAAGGAGGCGCTGATCCGCTATGGCGCGAGCCAGGGCAACAATCCCTTCATCTACGGCATGGACAAGTACCAGCGCTATATGGGCGTGATGAGCGCCTGCAGCCGGGTGCAACTGGCCCGGATGGGCGAAGCGCCCGAATAGGCCGGGCGCGCAAACCCCCGCTCCCGAAACGCCGGGAGCGGGGGTTTTCTTATGCCTGCGCGCCGATCCGCTCGATCCTGCCGACAAGGAAGAGATAGGACAGGGCGGCGGCCAGCGCGCTGCCTGCCACCAGCATCAGGACGAGGTCAAAGGAGCCGGTTTCCTTCAGGATCCAGCCGATCAGGATCGGCGTGGTGATCGAGGAAATATTGCCGAACATATTGAAAATGCCACCCGAAAGCCCCGCACTGTCGCGCGGCGCCACATCGGCCACCACCGCCCAGCCCAGCGCCCCCACGCCCTTGCCGAAAAAGGCCAGGCTCATGAACAGCAGCACCAGCGTGTTCGAATGGACGAAATTGCAGCCAAGGATCGTCAGCGCCCCCAGCATACCCGCGACCACCGGCACCTTGCGCGCCCATGTCAGCGACACCCCGCGCCGCAGCAGCCAGTCCGACCAGATCCCGCCCAGCACCCCGCCGACAAAGCCGCAAACCGCAGGCATCGTGGCGAACAGGCCCGCCTTCATCACCGAAAGCCCGCGCTCCTGAACCAGATAGACCGGGAACCAGGTGATGAAGAAATAGGTCAGCGTATTGATGAAGAACTGGCCCGAATAGAGGCCCCAGAGTGTGGGCGTGGTCAGCAGGACGCGCATCTTGCGGCGGTTTTCGGCCTTGGCCGCCGCGCGGTCCACCTGCGGCGCGGCGACAGGATCAACCAGCGCCCCGCCCTCGATCAGCAGCCCCAGTTCGCCCGCCCCAAGGCGCGGATGGTCGCGCGGATCGCGCACCACGCGAGGCCAGAACAGCGAAGCCACCAGCCCCAGCGCGCCCATCGTCACAAACACCCAAGGCCAGCCGAAATCGGCCACGATCCATCCCATCAGCGGGGCAAAGAGCACCGTGGCGAAATATTGCGCCGCATTGAACACGGCCGAGGCCGTGCCCCGCTCGCGCGCGGGAAACCAGCTGGCCACCACGCGGGCATTGGCGGGGAAACTGGGCGCTTCGGCCAGCCCCACCAGAAAGCGCAGGGCAAAGAGCGCGCTCACCGCCGCTGTGCCGCTCAGCCAGACCACTGTGCCATGGGCCACCGTGATGATCGACCATGCGACAATCACCCAGAGATAAACGCGCGGCGCGCCAAAGCGGTCGAGCAGCCAGCCGCCCGGCACCTGCGCGATGACATAGGACCAGCCGAAAGCGGAAAAGACGATGCCCAGTTGCAGCGGGTCAATGCCCAGATCCTTGGACAGCGAAGGCGCCGCCAGCGAGAGCGCCGCGCGCACCGCATAATTGATGATGGTGACGCCAAACAGCATCGCCAGCACGCCCCAGCGCAGCCGCCCGACCTTTGCGCGCCCAATTTGAGAGACAGCCTCCATGGCCTTCGCTCCTTACCCGTGGGTGTGGTCGGTGCAGCCCTGCGCATCGATGCGGCAACTGGCCTCGGTCCACGCCCGCGCCTGATCCGACAGGGTGACACCAAGGCCGGGGCGGGTGGAGAGCATCATCCTGCCGCCCTCAAGGATCTGGCGTTCGTTGAATAAAGGGTCGAGCCAGTCGAAATGTTCAACCCATGTGCCCAGCGGATAGGTGGCCGAGACATGGACATGGATCTCCATCGCAAAATGGGGGGCCATCATCAGGCCCGCCTGCTCGGCCCGCGCGGTCACGCGCTGGAATTGGGTGATGCCGCCCACGCGCGCGGCGTCGGGCTGGATGAAATCGACCGCCCGCGCGTCGATCATGGCAAAATGTTCCGCCGCGCTCACCAGCATCTCGCCCGATGCGATGGGCGTGTCGATGGCGGCGGCCAGCGCGGCATGGCCCTCGATATCATAGGCGTCGAGCGGCTCCTCGATCCAGACAAGGCCATATTGCTCCATCGCGCGGCACATGCGCAGAGCCGTGGGGCGGTCCCATTGCTGATTGGCATCCACCATCAGCGCCACGCGCCCGTCGATCTGTTTGGCCACAGCCTCAAGGCGCGAGAGATCGACCTTGGGATCGGGATGGCCGACCTTGATCTTGATCCCGCCGATGCCGCTCTCGATGCTCTTTTCGACATTCTCCAGCACCTCGGGCAGAGGCGAGGAAAGGAAGCCGCCTGACGTGTTATAGCTGGGCACGCCATCGCGCCATGCGCCCAGCAGGCGCCCCAGAGGCAGGCCCGCACGCTTGGCCTTCAGATCCCAAAGCGCAATGTCGATGGCGGCAATCGCCTGTGTGGAAAGGCCCGAACGGCCAACCGAAGCCCCGGCCCAGACCAGCTTGTTCCACAACCGGCCAATATCGGCGGGGTTTTCCCCGATCAGGGCCTCGGCCACTTCGCGCGCATGGGCATACATGCCCGGCCCGCCCGCGCGCTTGGAATAGGAAAAGCCAAGGCCGGTGTGGCCATCCTTCGTCTCGATCTCGGCAAAGAGCATGGCCACGCGGGTCAGCGGCTTTTGGCGTCCGGTAAACACCTTGGCATCGGAAATCGGCGTGGCTAGAGGCACCCAGGCGAGGCTGAGCTTGATGGCGCAAATCGTATCGGTGGGCATGGATGTCCTCTCTGGGCCTTATCTCTTGGCCGCCATGATCGCGGGGGATCGATGCTCAATCAATCGCCAAGGCGGCATCGGTCGATAGGAAATTCGCATTGGTCTTGGGGGGCGCATGGGGCCATGCGGGTGGAAAGACCAAAATGGAGAGTGCCTGATGCAGATCACCGCGCTGCGCGTGACGCCGATTGCCTTTCGGGACCCGCCGCTGCTCAACGCCGCCGGGATCCACGAGCCCTATGCGCTGCGCTCGATCATCGAGGTCGAGGCGGGCGGTTTCACTGGCCTTGGCGAAAGCTATGGCGATGCGCCGGTGCTGGCCGCGCTGACGGCTGCCGCGCCCGATCTGGTGGGCCTGTCGATCTATGACCTCAACGGGCTGCATGACCGTCTGAGCGCCGCGCTGGCCCGCCTGCCCGCCGCGCGGGCCGGGGCCGAACTGGCGCCCGGATCGCAGCCCTCGCGCCTGCTGGGCAATTGCTTTTCCGCCTTCGAGGTCGCGCTGCTCGATCTTCAGGCCAAGGCGGCGGGCGTGCCTTTGCATGAATTGCTGGGCGGAGCGGTGCGGCGCGAGGTGCCGTTTTCGGCCTATCTCTTTTTCAAATATGCCCGCCATATCGAGCCGGAGGAAGCCCCGGACGTTTGGGGCGAGGCGATCACCCCGGAAGGCATCGTCGCGCAGGCCCGGCGGATGATCGACCTTTACGGCTTCGGCTCGATCAAGCTGAAGGCGGGCACCCTGCCCCCGGACGTTGAGGTGGCGAGCATCGAGGCGCTCTCGCGCGCCTTTCCCGGCCTGCCGCTGCGGATTGATCCCAATGGGGCATGGGCGATGGAAACGGCGCAAAAGGCAGCGGAAAAGCTGGGGCCTTTGATCGAATATTACGAAGACCCAGTGGCGGGCCATGACGATATGGCAGAATTGCACCGCAAGACCGGCCTGCCGCTGGCCACCAACATGATCGTCATCGACTTTCCCGGTCTGCGCGAGAGCGTGGCAAAGAATTCGGTGCAGATCGTGCTGTCGGACCATCACTATTGGGGGGGCCTGCGCGCTACGCAACATCTGGCCGCGATGTGCGACACCTTTGGCCTTGGCCTCTCGATGCACTCCAATTCGCATCTGGGCATCAGCCTGATGGCGATGACTCATCTGGCCGCGACCACCCGTAACCTCACCTATGCCTGCGACACGCATTATCCGTGGGTGGAGGAGGATGACGAGGTGATTGCTGGCGGCAAAATCCCCATCACCGGCGGCTGTGTGCGCATCACCGACGCGCCCGGCATCGGCGTCGAACTGGACCGGCAAAGGCTGGCGCGCGCCCATGCCATGTTCAACCGCATCACCATCCGCACCCGCGATGACTTGGGCCAGATGCGGAAATATGATAAGACTTTCAGCGGGAAAAAACCAAGATATTGAATATGTCGCGCGACCGGCCCCGCCCGTCGCATGACGGGGGGAGAGGCCTTGTTTGAACTGATCCAGTTGCGCTGCTTTGTGGCCGTGGCCGAGGAGCTGCATTTTGGCCGCGCCGCCGCTCGCCTCAACATGACCCAGCCGCCGCTTTCGCGTCATATTCAGGTGCTCGAACGGGTGATGAAGGTGCCGCTCTTCTACCGCTCCAGCCGAACCGTGAAGCTGACAGCGGCGGGTTCGGCCTTTCTGGTCGAGGCGCGGCGCGTGGTTCAACTGGCCGACAGCGCGGTGGCCACCGCGCGCGCGGCGGCCGAGGGGCGGCACGGGCTGGTCAGCCTGGGCTTTACCGCCGCTTCGGGCTATTCCTTCCTGCCGCGTTTCATCGCCAATGTGCAGAAAATCCTGCCCGATGTGCGCTTTGTCCTGAAAGAAATGGTCAGCGACGAACAGGTCGAGAGCCTGCTCTCGGGCCGGATCGATCTGGGGTTCCTGCGCCCGCCGGTGCGCCATCCCGCGATGGTCTCGCAGGAAGTGCTGCGCGAACGCTTCATCATCTGCTCGCCCGCCAGTGTGCCGGAGGAGGAGCGCCCGCGCCGTCTGGCCGATTTCGACCGCCTGCCCTTCATCACCTATGCGCCCGACAAGGCGCGCTATTTCCACGATCTGCTGGCGGGCCTTTTCGCGGGCGCACGGGCCGAGCCGCGTTTCGTGCAATATCTGGCCCAGATCCACACCGCGCTGATGCTGGTGGGGGCCGGGCATGGCTATGCGCTGGTGCCCGAAAGCTCGCGGCGGCTGCATCCGGACGGTGTGGTCTTTTCCGAACTGGAAGATGGCGAGCCGATTGTCGAATTGCAGGCCACATGGCGGCGCGATGCGGACAATCCGGCGCTGTTGGCGCTGGTGCCGCGCTTGATGGAACTGTGCGGGGCGGATTGATGCCGATCCATTGATGCCGGGGCGGCATGGACCAATCCTGACACGCGATTGGCCGAATGCGCCTCGCTCGGGTTAGGCTCTCCCTAAACCATAACAGGGAGAGAGCCATGGAAAGGCGTGATTTTCTGACCACTATCGGGGCCGGCATCGGTGCAACTGCGCTGGCCGGCGCCGCGCCGCCCATGGCGCAGGCGGCGGGGCGCAGGTCTGCGGCCCCCAAGCGCCCCGCGCTGAAAATGAAGCTGGGTTGCCAAAGCGGCCCGGCCAGCGACGACCACTTCGCCTTCCTTGCCCGCTATGGCGTCACCCATGTGGCGGCGCGGGCGAAATCGGCCGAAGGGGCGCTTTATTCGACGGCCGATGAGGTCAAGGCCCTGCGCGATCTGGCCGAGAAGCATAAGTTGACGCTTTCGATTCTCGATCCGCTGCTGTTGCCTTCCAGCCATATCGACCGGGAAAAGAACCCCGGCATCATGCTGGCGACCAGCCCGGAACGCGAGCGCGAATTGGAGGCGTTTCAGAACCAGATCCGCGCCTGCGCGGCGGCGGGCGTGCCCTGCATCAAATATAATATGAGCCTGCTGGGCGTGATCCGCACCGGGCGGGTGCAGGGGCGCGGCGATGCCGTGTTCTCCGAATATGACGCGGCCAGGCTGGACCCGGCCAAGCCCCTGACCCGCGCAGGCATGGTGGGCGAGGATGCGTTCTGGGAGCGGATCACATGGTTTCTCGACCATGTCGTGCCGGTGGCCAATGAGTATAAAATCCGCATCGCCTGCCATCCTCAGGACCCCGGCACCCCACCGCAGGGCTATCAGGGCATCCACCGCGTGCTGGGCACCATCGAGGGGATGAAACGCTTCATCTCCATCCGTGAGAGCGCCTATCACGGCCTCAATTTCTGTCAGGGGACGGTGAGCGAGAACCTGCCGCATCCGGCAGAACAGATCTTTGACGTGATCCGCTATTTCGGCAGCCGCAAGAAGATCTTCAACGTCCATTTCCGCAACATCGTGGGCGGGCGCGGCCATTTCCGCGAGGCTTTCCCCGATGAGGGCGATGTCGATCTCTATCGCGCGCTGCTGACCTATGCCGAGGTGGGCTATGACGGGATGCTGATGCCCGACCATGTGCCGATCATCCCCGGCCACCCCGAGGCCGAGGGCGAGAGTTTCGCCTTTGCCTATGGCCATATTCGCGGGCTGATGCAGGCGGCGGCGCATTATTCGGGGTAAAAAGCAGGCCAAAAAAACAGGAGAGAGCCGGGTGGATGGCTCCCTCCTGTTCAACGCACTGTGGCGTAAAACTGGGGCGTAAATATTAGCGCACCAAACAGGGCCGCTTGTTGTCAAACGTCCAGCCGGGGATAAGGTACTGCATGCCCATCGCGTCATTGCGCGCGCCCAATCCGTGCTGCTGATACAGTTCATGCCCGCGCGCCAGCGCGTCCTCGTCGATCTCGATCCCCAGCCCCGGCTTGTCGCTGATGGCAACATGGCCGTCCTCGATGCGCGGCGGATTTTTGGTCAGGCATTCGCCATCCTGCCAGATCCAATGCGTGTCGATGGCGGTGACTTTGCCCGGCGCGGCGGCGGCGCAATGGGTGAACATGGCCAGCGAAATGTCGAAATGGTTGTTCGAATGGCTGCCCCATGTCAGGCCGAAGGCATCGCACAGGTGGGCGACGCGCACCGCGCCCTCCATCGTCCAGAAATGCGGATCGGCCAGCGGGATGTCCACCGATTGCAGCGAGAGCGAATGGGCCATCTGACGCCAGTCGGTGGCGATCATGTTCGTCGCGGTGGGAAGGCCTGTGGCGCGACGGAATTCGGCCATCACCTCGCGCCCGGAAAAGCCGTTCTCCGCGCCGCAAGGGTCCTCCGCATAGGCCAGCACTTCGCCCAGCGGCTTCATCAGGCGGACCGCCTCGGCCAACGACCACGCGCCATTGGGGTCAAGCGTGATGCGAGCCTGCGGGAAGGCCTCCTTCAAGGCCCGCACCGCCAGCACTTCCTCGTCGCCCGCCAGCGCGCCGCCCTTCAGCTTGAAATCGCGGAAACCGTATCGGGCCTGCGCCGCGCGGGCCAAGGCCACCACCGCCTCAGGCGTCAGCGCCTCGCGGTTGCGCAGGCGCTCCCATTCATCCGCGCTGTCGCTTTCATCACGATAGGGCAGGTCGGTTTTCTTCGGATCGGCGATGTAGAAGAGATAGCCCAGCATCTCCACCCGGTCGCGGTGCCGCCCGGTGCCCAAAAGGTCCGCCACTGCCACGCCGACATGCTGGCCCAGCAGGTCGAGCATCGCCGCCTCGATCGCGGTCTGAGCGTGGATCGTGGTGCGCAGGTCAAAGGTCTGCAAGCCCCGACCGCCCGCATCGCGACTGGCAAAGGCGCGGCCTACCTGAGCCACCACACTGGCATGAGTGCCAAGGGGCCGCCCCACGACCAGCCCCCGCGCATCCTCCAGCGTCTGGCGGATCGCCTCGCCGCCAGGCACTTCGCCCAGCCCCTTGCGCCCGTCGCTGTCGGTCAGGATGACGATGTTGCGCGTGAAGAAAGGCGCATGCGCGCCCGACAGGTTGAGCAGCATCGCATCATGCCCCGCCACCGGCACAACGCGCATATCGGCAATAACCGGAGCAGATCCCATCAGAGGCTCGCCTTCGCCTTGGCCACCAGAGCGGCCAGTTCTTCATGTTCCGCCGCCGAAAGATCCGTCAAGGGCGTGCGCACCGGGCCGGCGGGGCGGCCAATGACATTCATCCCCGCCTTCACGATGGAAACCGCATAGCCCCGCCCGCGATTGCGCAGCGCAATATAGGGCAGCACGAAATCGCGCAGCATCTGATGCACCCGTGCATGATCGCGCGCGCGGGCGGCCTTGTAAAAGGCCACCGCCCATTCGGGCAGGAAATTGTAGATCGCCGAGGAATAGGTCGTCACGCCCATTTCCAGATAGGCGGGCGCAAAAGTCTCCGCCGTGGGCAGGCCGCCGATATAGGTCAGCCGGTCGCCCAGCTTGCAATAGATGCGCATCATCAGCTCGATATCGCCCACCCCGTCCTTGTAGCCGACAAGGTTGGGGTTACGCTCGCACAGGCCCGCCAGCGTGTCCTCGTTCACCACCGCATTGTCGCGGTTATAGACGATCACGCCCAGATTGGTCGAACGGCACACCGCCTCGATATGGGCGGCAAGGCCTTCCTGTTTGGCCCCCACCAGATATTGCGGCAACAAGAGGATACCGTCGGCCCCGGCCTTTTCCGCCCCTTGCGCGATTTCCGTCGCAATCGCCGTGCCATAGCCGCAGCCCGAAATGACCGGCACCCGGCCGGCAGTCTCTTCCACCGCCGCGCGCACCACCTGCACCGTTTCGGCAGGCGTCAGCGAAAAGAACTCGCCCGTGCCACCGGCCGCAAACAGCGCCGCCACATCATGTTCGAGCATCCATCCGCAATGCTGCCGATAGGGCGCTTCATCAAAGCGCAGGTCCGCATCGAAATGCGTGACCGGAAAGGACAGCAACCCCGAGCCGATTACCTTTGCCATGTCCTGTGGGGCCATCATCTTTCGCCATCCTGTGTTTTGGTTGATCCTTGCCTTTGGGCTAGGACCAGAAGGCGCGATGCGTCCATATCCATTCCTGGTTCAATTCATGCCGGATCGGCATCGCTTGGCCAATCCTTTGCATATCAGCCGTCCCCGGCGGGTTCATAATGCCAAATCGCCCCGTAAAACAGCGGATTTGGCGATTGCCCCGGCCCATCAGTGCGCGTTGGGCATTGTTCCATGCCCAACGCGCAATGGTTGCCCGCAAAAGGCGCGGCATAAAAGGGCGCACAAGCCATAGCGCCGAGACAGAAATGCGGCGCGTGGGGGAAAACCTGAGGCAAGAGCCACAGGCCAGAGGATGTCAGCATCATGCCGCCCGGCGGGATGGTGCTGTGAATGGGGGATGCCATCATGAAAAATGCCCGCACCATGCGCCATATCGCCAATCGCAACCGCCTGATTATCGGCAGCAGTCTGGCTGCGCTTATCCTGCCTGCCACGACACATGCGCAGACCGCGCCCGCGTCCGCCAATCCGCCGGGCGCGGCCGAGATCATTGTCACCGGATCGCGCATCACGGCCAGCGGCTTTAACGCGCCCACGCCCACCACGGTGGTTTCCATCGAACAATTGCAGCAGGCCGCCCAGCCCAACCTGTTTGATTCCATCGCCCAGTTGCCCGCCCTTCAGGGCAGCGTCGGCACCGCCAACACGCGCCAGAACGGCGGCACCAGTTTCGGCAACAACGGCCTTTCGGCGCTCAACCTGCGCGGTCTCGGCTCGATCCGCACGCTCACCCTGCTCGACGGCCAGCGCGTCGTGCCAGCCTATATCACCGGCATTGCCGATGTCAGCCAGTTCCCGCAACTGCTGATCAAGCGGGTCGATGTGGTGACGGGCGGCGCATCGGCCTCGTGGGGTTCGGACGCGGTGGCGGGCGTGGTCAATTTCGTCACCGACAAGACGTTCAAGGGATACAAGGCCAATTTGTCGGGCGGCACATCGACCTATGGCGACGACCAGAGCGTGCTGGCGCAAGCCGCCGCGGGCTGGGGCCTGATGGGCGACCGGATGCATATCGAGGTCGCAGGCGAATATTTCCGCAACGGCGGCGTGCCGGGCGGCGAGGTGGGCGGGGCGCAGCCCAATGGCCGCCCCGATGCCTATCGCTCGGGCACGACCTCCTATGCGCTGGGCGCGCAACCGGCGGGCTCGCCGCAATTCTACGCCTATCCCTATAATGCCCAGACCACCACGCTGGGCAGCGTGGGTCTGATCACCGCAGGCCCGCTGGCGGGCACCGCCTTTGACAAAAGCGGCAACCCTTACGCCTTCCAATATGGCACGGGCTGCGTCTCGGGCACCTGCGTTGGCGGACAGCAGGACAATTACATCACCACCAACACGATCGACAATCCGATCAACCGTGTGGTCGGCTATGGCCGCATCGGGTTTGACCTGACGCCCAACATCGAAATCTACGCCACGGCCAATGTGTCCGAGGTGCGCACCAGCAACACGCCGATCGCCTATCCGCGTAAACCCGGCAATCTGACCATCCAGTGCTCAAACGCCTATCTGGCCTCGACCACGATTCCCGCCCTTTGCGCGTCCAAGGGCATCACCAGCTTTTCCTATGGCACGGCCAATGCGATCATGCCGGGCAAGGAAACGATCTATTCGGTGCGCCGCCAGTATCGCTTCGTGCTGGGCACCGAAGGCTCGTTCAACATCGGTTCGACGCCGATCAAATTCGACGCCTATTATCAGCATGGCACCAACAATGTGCATGTCGATATCCGCAACATGACGCTGAACGGGCGTTATAATGCGGCGATCAATGCGGTGCGTGATTCAAATGGCAATATCGTCTGCTCCTCGGCCACGGCGCGGGCGGCGGGATGCATTCCGATCAACATCTTTTCGGGCGCGACGATCTCCGATGCCGCCTTTGCCTGGCTGACGGGGGGCACCGGCCCTTATCAATACAGCACCTTCAAGGAGGATGCGGCCAGCATCGCGTTTAACGCCACGCCTTTCCACAATTGGGCAGGCGATGTTTCGGTGGCGCTGGGCGCGGAATGGCGCAATGAATATTACAAGACGATTTCCGACCCCTATGGCAATGGCGTCACGGTCGACACGCCCAACACCGCCACCTATCCGGCCGACCCGCTGCTTTCGGCCGGGGGCAACAACTGGTTTGCGGGCAATTACCACAATGGCTCGGGCGCCTTCAATGTGCGCGAGGCTTTCCTCGAGATCGGCCTGCCGCTGCTGAACAGCAAGCAGATCGGCAAGATCGACCTCAGCCTTTCGGGCCGCACCGCGCATTACAGCACGGCGGGCAATGCCAATACGTGGAAGGTGGGCGCGACATGGGATACGCCTTTGTCGGGCCTGAAACTGCGCGGGGTGGTCTCGCGCGATCTGCGCGCGCCCAACCTGTCGGAACTGTTTGCCGCGCCGCAGACCGCCAACCAGCCCGTCATCAACCGCGCCACCGGCGGCACGGTGCAGGTGGTTTCCACCACGCTGGGCAATCCGGCGCTGAAACCCGAAATCGCCAAGACGATTGACGTAGGCGCGGTCTATCGCCCGGATTTCATTCCGGGGCTGAGCGTCTCCTTCGACTATTACGACATCCGCCTCAATCAGGCGATCTCGACCCTGACCAACCAGCAGGTGATCGACCTGTGCTATAACGGCAATACAACCTATTGTTCCAACGTGAAATTCACCGGCACGCTGGGCACCTCGGACTACCCCTATGTGATCTCGCAGCCCTTCAATCTGGCCTCGCTCAACATGCGCGGCTTTGACATCGAGGCCGCCTATCGCCGCAATCTGGGCAAGGCGGGGATGTTGACGCTGCGCGCTCTGGCCACCCATGCGATCTCGATGGTCAGCAACACCGGGATCGCGGGCCAGCAGATCGCGCAATTGGCCGGCAACAATACCGAAACCGGCAATGGCGTGCCCAAGTGGAAGATCATGCTGCAACAAAATTGGGAAAAGGGCCCGGTGTCGCTGACGCTGACCGAACGGATTATCAGCGCGGGCTATATCGACCCCAATGCGATCGTCTGCTCAACCACCTGCCCCGCCTCGACGGTGCAGAACCCGACCTATAATTTCAACCACATCCCCGGCGCCGCCTATCTGGACATCGGCGGCAATTACAAGCTGGGCAAGGCCACGCAGGTCTATTTCAAGATCGACAATGTGTTCAACCACCGCGCCCCGCCCTTTGGCGGCACGCTGCTCTATGATCCGATCGGCCGCATGTTCCGCCTTGGCGTGCGGGTCGCGATGTAATTCGGCCGGTTCATTCCACCGGCGGCCCGCCCTCCTTGGCCGGAGGGCGGGCCTTTTCTTATGGCTGTTCCGGGTCCAATCCCGCGCGCACCAGCCCAAGCTGGCTGCAGGTTTCCTGAACCTTGTAATAGCGCGCCAATTTATCCGGCCCCACCACAAAGGGATTGGCATCGCCCGCGTGGCGATAGTTCAGCAATTCAAGTTTCTCAAACGCGCCATCCTGCACCGGATGATTGGCCAGCATAACATCGGCCCCGGCCCGCGCCGCCAGATCGGCAAAGCGGCGCATCGAGGCGATATGGGGATAGCGCTGCATCGGATCACGCGGCGCGCCAAACCCGCCAAAGAAGGCCGCGACATGGCGCTTGCCATGGTCGGTCACGTCAAAGATCGTCGAAACCGTCCCCGGCGTATGGCCGGGCGTCACATAAAAATGCAGCGTGGTCGCGCCCAGTTTCAGCGCCTCGCCATCGGCAATGGTCCGGTCCTTGCCCTCGATCCGGGCGGGAGGCATCGGGGCGCCTTCGGGTCCTTCGGCCCTGCCCCGCGCGCGCATGGCATCCATCGCCGCCCAATCGGGGGCCGAAGAAATCAGAGCCGCGCTATAGGTCTTGCGCAGAAATTCCGCCCCGCCGTAATGGTCGCCATGGGCATGGGTGATGACGATATAGCGCAGCCGCGTCGGGTCCAACCCCACCGCCTTCAGCCCCGGAAGGATGATCTCGCGGGCCTGCTCCTCATTCTCCAACGCATCGAACAGCACGATGCCCTCGGCCGTATCGAGCGCCCAAGCGGATTCGGCATTCTGGCCGACGAAATAAAGCTGGTCGAACACCTTGGCGGGGGGCAGCAGGGCGTTCATCTGCAAGGCATTGACCCGCTGGCGAAAACGCGGGTCGGTGATGCAGCGGTGGACGAAATCGCCGAACAGGTCATCGCCCGCAACGGTGCGTGCGCGGGCCATATATTCGGCGGCCAGCGCTCTGTTCTCCTTGGGAAATTCGGCCAACTTCGGATAGGTGGCCACAGGCGGCGTCCGCGATTGCGCGTGCAGCGCCCCGCCCATGGCCAGCGCCGACAATAACGCCATTTTCATTCTCCACCGCATCGCTCTCTCCCTTGCCGGGCGGGCCTGCCCCGCCTCGCGGGCATGGTGCGACACCTGCGCGCGGGCCTCCAATGCGCAGGCGCTGTCATCCGATGCCATATGCGGATTGATCCATCCTGTTTCAGCAATGGGACCGCGCGATCCGGCGCGTTACTGTCCCGGCCAAAGACAAGAGGGAGAGAGACGATGGCCATCACGCGCCGCGCCGCGTTGGGCGGTATGACAGCCTTGCTGGCGGGACTGCCTCTGGCGGGGCCGGGCGATATGGCGCTGGCCGAAACGCGGGCGCGGGCGGGCGCGTTGGGGCTGAAGATCACGGGGCTGAAGACCTTCCTCGTCGCCCCGCGCTCGATCTTTGTAAAGGTTTATACCAATCAGGGCCTTACCGGGCTTGGCGTGGCGATCCAGACATCCAAGGAAATGGCCACCGCCGCCGCGATCATGGAATGCGAGCGCGTGCTTGTGGGCCGCGATCCCACCCGGATCGAGAGCCTGTGGAACGAACTCTACCAAACCCCTCGCTGGCGCGGCGGGCCGCTGACAGCCGCGATCAGCGCGCTCGACATCGCCTTCTGGGACATTCTGGGGCAGGCGCTGGGCGCGCCGATCTACACTTTGCTGGGCGGGGCTGGCGCCACTCGCCTGCGTATCTACGGCAGCACGATGGACATGACCCCCGCCATTTTCGAGGCGCAAAAGGCACAGGGCATCACCGCCACCCGCGTTCAGGCCCCCAAGGGCAGCATCCCGCAGATGATCGCCACCACCCGCCGCTGGCGCGAGATCGTCGGCCCGGATCATCATTTGGCCGTGCATATGGACGGCACGATGCCCACGCGCGATGCGCTGCAATATCTCCATGGGGTCGAGGATCTGAACCTGCTCTGGGTCGAGGAGCCGATCCAGATGGATGATATCGAAGACTGGGCGCATCTGCGCGCGCATACCACCACCGCGCTCGCGACGGGCGAGCGGGTGCTGACCAAATGGGGCTTCGCGCCTTACCTCAATCGCCACCTCATTGACTTTGCCCAGCCCGATCTGGCGGCCTGCGGCGGCATCACCGAGGCGCGCAAGATCGCCGCCCTGTGCGAGGCCAACCGCATCCAGATCGCGCCCCACGGCCCCCATGAAACGGCGGGCGCGCTGGCCAATTTCCACCTCGACGCCTCGACCACCGCCTTTTACGCGCAGGAGGTGCGCGATTACACCTCGCAATTCGAGCTGGACCTGCACGAAGGCCAGACACCCAAAATCGTCAACGGCTTTTGCGAATTGTCCGACCGCCCCGGCCTTGGCACCGTGCTGAACGAGGCGGTGGCGGCCAAACGGCCCTATCAGCCTTTGACCAGATCGAGCGAGGGGCGCGCGTTCTGATTAACGCATCGGGCTGCCGTCATCGTTGAACAGGCGGTACGGGCCGGTGTTCCCATCAGCGCCGCGCCGTCCGCCCATGGATCACGCCCCGATGGGTGGCCTTAACGCCGCACATCGCCCGAATTGCCTGTAAATCCTTCGATTTCCGCGCGCGGCAGGCGTAGCCAGTCGCCATGCAGCGAATGTTTGAGCGCATTCATCGCAAGGCCAAGCTGCGCCATCTTTTTGGCGTCGCCGCCCTCGATCCAGCCCGTCAGCACGCCCGCGGCAAAGGCATCGCCGCTGCCCACACGGTCGATGATATCGGTGATCTCGATTTCCGGCGTCTGGTGCCGATCCTCGCGCAGGTCCACGCGGGCCGAGAGGCGGTGGTGGGTCTGCGTGATCGGATGGCGGGCAGTGCTGGCCATGACCTGAAGGTTGGGGAAGGTGGCGAAAGCGGCCTCGACTGCCTCGCGCCGCCGTTCCGCGCCGTCGCCGGAAAAGGGTTTTTGCAAGAGCAGCGTCATGTCGCGGTGATTGCCGAACATGATTGTCGCCTCGGCCAGCAATTCGAGCAGGATCTCGCGCGGATTGCTGTCCCAGGCGGCCCAGAGACGCTCGCGGAAATTGCAGTCGAAACTGACCGGAACACCAGCGGCGCGGGCCGCCTTGATCCCGGCGCGGGCGAGGTCAACGCCGCCCGGCCCCAGCGCGGCGGTGATGCCGGATATGTGGAACAGGCTTGCGCCATCAAGCGCGGCGGCGAAGTCGAACTCCTCCGGTCGCGCGTTGGCAAAGGCCGAACCGGCGCGGTCATAGGTGATCGCGCTGGGCCGCAGCGAACCGCCGACTTCTAGGAAATACAGGCCCATACGGCCATCCCCGCGCACGAAATGCGCGACATCGACGCCTGCGCCCGCCAGCGCCGCGCGGGCCTTGTCGCCCAGAGCATTGGCCGGAACCTTGGACACGAACCGCGCCTGATGCCCCATCGCCACCAGCGCGACGCCGACATTGGCCTCCGCCCCGCCGATGGTCAGGTCAAGCGATTGCGCATCGGCAATCACCCGCCCCGCAGGCGTGGCGAAACGCAGCATCACCTCGCCGAAACAGACGACAGGGCCAGAACGATCCTTGGTCATCGCGCCAATCCTTCCATAATCAGCGCCACTTCCGCCGAGTTGGGCACCCAATCGCTCTCGATCAGGCCATTGGGACCGAAGAGTCCGGACACCGGCTCTGCGTTTTGGGCCGCCACGCTCAATTCGGTTGCCCTTGGGTCATCGACGGGGCCGTTTTGGCCGCGCAGGTGTTTGATCCAGGCGGCGATGGCCGAGAGGATGGCGGGGCAGGAGCGGCCCTGCGCCTGATGGGCGGCCAGCGTGGCGAGCCAGCGCTGGGGGATCTTTTGCGAGCCGTCCATCGCGATCTGGATCAACCGGTGGTTGAGCGCGGGATTATCGAAGCGCTCGATCAGCGCGTCGGCATAGGCGGCAAGATCCATGCCCTCGGGCGCGGGAATGGTGGGCGCGGCCTCCTCGCGCATCAGGCGCAGCGCCATCGCGCGCAGGGCCGGATCGCCAACAGCCTGATGAACATAGGTATATCCACCCACCAACCCGCAATAGGCCAGCGCCGAATGCGCGCCGTTCAGCATCCGCAGCTTGGCCGTCTCATAGGGCGCGACATCGCCCACGATCTGCGCGCCGACCGCATCCCACGCGGGGCGCGGCCCGGCGAAATTGTCCTCGATCACCCATTGGCTGAAAGGCTCGGTCATCACCACGCCCTCGTCCCGCAGGCCCAGCAGGCCCTCGACCTCGGCTCGGTCGGCATCCGTGGTGGCGGGCACGATGCGGTCGACCATGCTGCACGGAAAGGTGCAATGCGCGCCCACCCAATCCACCAGATCGGGATGATGCGCGGCCAGATATTCACCCATCAGGCGTTTGAGCTGATGCCCATTGTCGGCCAGATTGTCGCAGGACAGCAGCGTCAAACCGCCGATCCCCGCCGCCTTGCGCGCGGCAAAGGCATCGGCCAGCAGCGGATAGAATCCCTGCGCGGCCAATGCGAGATCAAGGCCCCCGTCGGCACGGCGGCAATAGCCCTTTTCCGTCACGGTAAAGGTGACGATATGCGTGGTCGGAGCGCAAAGCAAAGCTTTGATCCGCGCGAGGTTTTCCGGCGCCACGATCACCTCGGCCACGCTGCCGACGACCCGCAGTTTCGTGCCCTCGCCTGACTTTTCCGCCAGCGTGTAGAGCCCGTCCTGCGGGTTCAATTGTTCGCCAACGGTCGGGCTGCGCAGCGAAATGCCCGCGATCAGCCAGTCGCCGCCGAAAGCCTCCATCGCCCGATCCGTGTACCACGCCTGATGCGCGCGGGTGAAGGCGCCAAGGCCGAAATGGACGATGCCGATGCGCTTGGCCGCCCGATCATAGGCGGGCAAGGCAGCATTGGCGGGCAGATTTTGTGCGGAAATCCGGCTCACAGTCGATAGGCCTTTTTCACCAGATTATAGGTCAGGTCCTGTGCCAATTCGGCGGCTTCCCAATCGGCCATCCGGTGTTCGACCACCATTTGCGCCAGGAAACCGCAGTCGATCCGCCGGGCTACATCATGGCGCGCGGGGATCGAGAGAAAGGCCCGCGTGTCGTCGTTGAAACCGACGGTGTTGTAGAAACCGGCCGTTTCGGTGGTGGCATGGCGGAAGCGGCGCATGCCTTCGGGACTGTCGTGGAACCACCATGCCGGGCCGAGTTTGAGGCAGGGATAATGCCCGGCCAGCGGCGCCAGTTCGCGGGCATAGGTCGATTCATCCAATGTAAACAGGATGATGGACAGGCCCGCCTCATTGCCATATTTATCCAGCAACGGCTTCAAAGCGTTGACATAATCGGTGCGCATCGGAATGTCGGCGCCCTTGTCGCGGCCAAATCCGGCAAACAGCGCGGCATTGTGATTGCGGAAAGAACCGGGATGGATCTGCATCACCAGCCCGTCCTCAAGGCTCATGCCCGCCATTTCGGTCAGCATCTGGGCGCGGAACAGTTCGGCATCGGCCGGTGTAAATTCGCCCTTGGCCACGCGGTCGAACAGCGCCTCGGCCTCAGCCGAAGACAGGTTGGCGGTCTGGGCGGTGGGGTGGCCGTGGTCGGTGCTGGTCGCGCCATGGGCCGCAAAAAAGGCGCGGCGCCGGCGATGGGCGGCCAGATAGCCCTGCCATGTCAGGCAATCCTCGCCGGTTATTGCGCTGAAACGCTTGAGATTATCGCGGAAGCCTTCGAACTCTGGATCGACCACCGGATCGGGGCGATAGGCCGTCACCACCCTGCCCTGCCAGCCACCGGCCTTATTCTCGGCCATAATCGCGGCGTGATGCGCCAGATCATCGAGCGGGCTTTCGGTCGTCGCGATGACCTCGATATTATAGCGGTCGAACAGCGCGCGCGGGCGGAAGGCATCGGTCGCAAGCTGCTCGGTAATCGTGTCGAAATAGAGATCGGCCGTCTCGGCGCTCAGCATGTCGGTCATGCCGAAGACCTGCGAAAACACCCAATCCGACCACATGCGCGAGGGCGTGCCGCGATACAGATGCCAGTTTTCCGCCAGAATCCGCCATGCCTTGCGCGGGTCATACGTCGCCTTGGCCGGGCCGATCCCCAGATCCTCGAGCGCCACCCCCTGCGAATAAAGCATCCGGAACAGATAATGGTCCGGGCGCAGCAGCAGCTCGGTCGCATTGCCGAAAGTCTCGTTGCGGGCAAACCAGCTCGGGTCCGTATGCCCATGGGGCGATACGATCGGCAGGCCCGCAACGCCCGCATACAACGCCCGCGCCACCGCGCGAACGCCAGGCTCAGCAGGAAACAATCGGTCAGGATGCAATTCAAGGGGGCGGGGCATGGAGCAATCTTTCTCTTATTTTTCAACTGGTAGCTTTGGTATACCGATCCCTGCGCGCTTGGGATGCGCGGCGGGCTTCGGCGATGGCCTTTTCCTCGGTGGCGAAGAGGAGGCTGTCGAGGACGGAAGCAAGGTGGGTGCGCATAGCGGCGCGGGCGGCGGCCGGGTCGCGGGCGCGCAGGGCTTCGAGGACGGCGGTGTGCTCCTCGACCACGGGTTTGATGTTGGCGCTGCGGGCCTTTTCGTGCAGCAGCGCGCTTTCCGGCGAATCCGCGCGCAAGGACCACAGGCGCTCGACCGCCTCGGCCACGGCCGCGTTGCGCGTGGCCCGCGCAATGGCGAGGTGAAAGGCGCGGTCGGCCTTTTCCGTGCCATGCGGATTGCTGTTCTCGCGCTCGATCTCCTCGACCAATGCGGCCAGTTCTGCCAGACCTTCCTCGGTGATCGTGGTGGCGGCCAGCGCGGCAGCCTCGCCCTCGAACAACAGGCGTGCCTCGGTCAGTTCAAAGGCGGAAATGTTGAAGCCGGGGATGTCGCCCTTGCCCGGCAGGCGCCGCACATAGGCGCCCGAACCCACGCGCACCTCGACCAGCCCCTGCACTTCCAGCGCGATCACCGCCTCGCGCACGGTGGGGCGCGAGACGTTGAATTGCGCGGACAATTCGCGCTCGGCCGGCAGGCGGTCGCCCACTTCATAACGGCCGCTGACAAGTTCATCCATCAAACGCCGCGCAAGGTCCTGATAGAGGCGCTCTTGTGCGGGACTGGTATCGTTCATTGAGGTCACCTTCCGCGAAATGGCCTTACCGCTTAATTAGAAATTGACAGGCCAACTCAAATTGGTCAAGAGTCTTCTCTAGCACAAGCAGACCAATTCGGGAACATTATCCCCATGAGCACCGCTCCCATGAAAATCACCTCCGCCCGCGTCATCGTCACCTGTCCGGGGCGCAACTTTGTCACGCTGAAAATCGAGACCGATCAAGGCGTTTACGGCATTGGCGACGCCACGCTCAACGGCCGCGAAAAGGCGGTGGTGTCCTATCTGGAAGACCATGTCATCCCGTGCCTTATCGGCATGGACCCGCGCAATTCCGAGGACATCTGGCAATATCTCTATCGCGGGGCCTATTGGCGCCGCGGGCCGGTGACGATGCGCGCGATTGCTGCGGTGGACGTGGCGCTGTGGGACATCAAGGCCAAGATGGCGGGCATGCCTTTGTACCAGCTTCTGGGCGGGCGCAGCCGTGATGGCGTGATGGTCTATGGTCATGCCAATGGCTCGGACATTGCCGAGACGGTGGATGCGGTTGGTCAGTATATCGACATGGGCTATAAGGCGATCCGCGCCCAGACCGGCGTGCCGGGCATCAAGGACGCCTATGGCGTGGGCCGGGGTAAGCTGTTCTATGAACCGGCCGATGCGGCGCTGCCCTCGGTGACGGGTTGGGACACGCGCAAGGCGCTGAATTACGTGCCGAAACTGTTTGAAAAGCTGCGCGAGACCTATGGTTTCGACCACCATCTGCTCCATGACGGCCACCATCGCTACAGCCCCACCGAGGCCGCGCAGCTCGGCAAGGCTTTGGAGCCTTACTCGCTGTTCTGGCTGGAGGATGTGACGCCGGCGGAAAATCAGGAAGCCTTCAAGCTGATCCGCCAGCACACCACCACGCCGCTGGCCGTGGGCGAGATTTTCAACACGATCTGGGACGCCAAAGACCTGATCCAGAACCAGCTCATCGACTATATCCGCGCGACCATCGTGGGCGCGGGCGGCATCACCCATCTGCGCCGCATCGCGGACCTTGCCAGCATGTATCAGGTCCGCACCGGCTGCCACGGCGCCACCGACCTCTCGCCTGTGACCATGGGTACGGCGCTGCATTTCGACACCTGGGTGCCCAATTTCGGCATTCAGGAATATATGCGCCACACGCCCGAAACCGACGAGGTTTTCCCCCACGATTACCGTTTCGAGGCGGGCATGCTCTATGTCGGCGATACGCCGGGCCATGGCGTGGACATCGACGAGGCCCTCGCCGCCAAGTACCCCTACAAGCCCGCATACCTCCCCGTCGCAAGGCTCGAAGATGGAACCATGTGGAATTGGTAAGCCATAAATAATCGGGGAGAGGACAAGAACATGACATGGCGCTCGGCAAGGTTGCGCATTCTGTTGCTGGTGATGGTGGGAACCATCATCAACTATATCGCGCGCAATTCGCTGGGCGTCCTGGCGCCCCAGCTCAAGGCCGATCTGGCCATCACGACCGAGCAATATTCCTATATCGTCGGCGCGTTTCAGCTTGCCTACACGCTGATGCAGCCGATCGGCGGGATGCTGATCGACAAGATTGGTCTGACCGCAGGTTTCGCCCTTTTCGCGCTGGCGTGGAGTCTGGCCAATATGGCCCATGGCGCGGCGCGGGGCTGGCTCTCGCTGGCGGCGTTCCGCGGCATGTTGGGCATGGCCGAGGCCGCCGCGATTCCGGCGGGGATGAAGACCATCGGCGAATGGTTTCCCGATCGCGAACGTTCGGTGGCGGTGGGCTGGTTCAACGCGGGCACGTCGCTTGGCGCGGTGATCGCGCCGGTGCTGGCCGCCGTGGTCGCCAAGGTCTATGGTTGGCAGGCGGCCTTTGTCGTCACCGGGGCGCTGGGCGTGTTGTTCGCCGCGGCATGGTACAAATTCTATCGCTCGCCCGGCGATGCCTCCTATGTCACGTCCCAGGAACTGGCCGAAATCCGCGAGGGCCAGCGGCCTGTCGAGGCCAGCGCGACAACGCTTGGCGCCATCGCCAAAACCAAGCGCTTCTGGGCCATCGCCGTCCCACGCTTTCTGGCCGAACCGGCGTGGCAGACCTTCTCCTTCTGGATCCCGCTCTATCTGGCCAAAGAGCGCGGCATGGACATCACCCAGATCGCGCTTTTCGCATGGGTGCCGTTTCTGGCGGCCGATGCGGGGGGTATTCTGGGCGGCTATCTCGCGCCTTTCCTGCAACGCTGGCGCGGGCTTTCCCTTGAAGGCTCGCGCATCGCCGGGATATCGCTGGGTGCGGTGATGATGATCGCGCCGGGCTGCGTCGGCCTTGTCGCCAGTCCTTATGCCGCCATTGCGCTGCTTTCCCTTGGCGGCTTTGCGCATCAGATCATTTCGGTGCTCATCAACACGCTCTCCGCCGATGTCTTTCCCAAGGGCGATATTGCCAAGGCCAACGGGCTGGTCGGCATGGCCGGATGGACCGGCGGCCTGCTCTTCTCGCTCGCCATCGGGCAATTGGCCGACCGGATCGGCTATGCCCCGCTCTTTGCCTGCCTTGGCGCTTTCGATCTGATCGGGGCGGTGTGGCTCTTTGCCATGCGCCGCCACCTCATTCTGCAAAAGGCCTGACCCTCATGCGTAAATCCAGCCTTGCCCATCCGCCCCGCTTTTCGCTGGCCGAGCGGGAGGGGCCGCGCGTCACCCTGCATGCCGACACCGGCGCGATTGCGCATATTTTCGTGGCCGAAGAGGATATTATCCGCGTCCTGCTGCTGACGCAGGGCAGCGTGACATCCGCGCCGAGCTGGGCCATCGCGCCGGGGCAGAGCGATATTGCCGAGCCGGGCCGCGACCGAATGAGCGTCGAAGGCTTTGCCGCGCCCGATTTCAGCATCGAAGAAACCGACAGCCATATCACCATCGCCACCACGCGCCTGCGCCTCTCCATCGCGCGCGAAGGGTTCTTCTGCACATGGCACCAGATGGTCGATGGCGCGTGGCAATTGATCGCGCAGGACCGCCCGACGCAGGCCTATAATTTCGGCTGGTGGGACGATGGCGTCTATCACTATGTCACGCGCCAGAGCGGCGAGCGCTATTATGCGCTGGGCGAAAAGGCAGGCGCAATGGACCGCGCGGGCCGCCGCTTCCGCCTGACCAATCTGGACCCGATGGGCTATGACGCGGGCGCGAATGACCCGCTGTACAAATCCATCCCCTATATCCTCGTGGTCAACGCAGAGGGCGCGGCGCATGGCGTGTTTTACGACACCACCGCCGATCCGACCTTCGATTTCGGCCATGAGCATGACAATTATCACCCGCATTACCGCTATATGCGCTCGGAAAGCGGCGATCTCGACTATTACATGATCGCCGGGCCCGATGCGCGCGAGGTCACGCGCCGCTACACATGGCTGACCGGGCGGCCCGCGTTTCAGCCGCGCTGGGCGGTGGGCTATTCCGGCTCGACCATGACCTATACCGACGCCCCCAACGCGCAGGAGCGGATGGGCGAATTCATCGAAGGCATCAAACGCCACGACATTCCGTGTGAGAGCTTCCACCTCTCCTCCGGCTATACATCGATCGGCGACAAGCGTTACGTCTTCCACTGGAATCGCGAAAAATTCCCCGATGTGGGCGCTTTCGTAAAATCCTATGCCGATGCGGGCGTCGAACTGGTTCCCAATATCAAGCCCGCGCTGCTGGTCACGCATCCGCTTTATGATGAACTGGCGGCCAAGGGCTGGTTCGTGTCGGACGCCGATGGCGATCCCATCGTCTGCCAGTTCTGGGACGAGGTGGGCAGCTATGTCGATTTCACCAACCCCGATGCGGCGGCTTGGTGGCGCCAGCAGGTGACGCGGCAATTGCTGGAATATGGCATCCGTTCGACTTGGAATGACAACAATGAATATGAAATCTGGGACAAGCGCGCCCTGATTTCCGGCTTTGGCGCGCCCCGCCCCGCCGCCGCCGAGCGCCCGGTGCAGACCTTGCTGATGATGCGGGCAAGCCGCGCCGCGCAGATCGCCTATCGCCCCGACGAACGCCCCTATGTGGTGACGCGCAGCGGCATGGCGGGCATGCAGCGCTATGCCCAAAGCTGGTCGGGTGACAATTACACCGACTGGAAAACGATCCGCTATAATCAGAAAATGGCGCTGGGCATCGCGCTGTCGGGCGTGTCGAATTTCGGCCATGACATCGGCGGTTTCGCCGGCCCCGCGCCCGAGCCGGAACTGTTCCTGCGCTGGATTCAGGCGGGCATCGTCATGCCGCGTTTCTCGATCCACAGCTGGAACACCGACCGCACGGTGAACGAGCCATGGATGTATCCCGAGGCCACCCCGGCCATCGTCGGCATGATGCAATTGCGCCGCGCGCTGCAACCGATGCTCCATGATCTGCTCTGGCGGCACCATGCGCATTATGAGCCGGTGAGCCGCCCGGTCTGGCTGGATTTCCCGCATGACCGCCGCGCATGGGAGGATGGCGACACCCATCTGCTCGGCCCTGATCTGCTGGTGGCCCCGGCGATGGACAAGGGCGTGGAAAGCGTCACGGCCTATCTGCCGACGGGCGCGAACTGGTATGATATCCGCGATGACCGTGCCTATGCGGGCGGACAGGAGGTTGCGCTGGACGCGCCGCTTTCGGGCCTGCCGCCGATGCTGGCGCGCGAGGGTTCAGGCCTGTTCCTCGATCTGGCCCCCGCCGGTTTCGTACAGGCAGCGCCCCAGCCCGCCGTCCTGCTTTATCCCGCGCCGGGCCTCGGGCTATTCACATGGAGCGGCTTTGACGAGAGCGGCAATGCATGGCCCGATGCCGATCACCCGCCGCTGTGGAATGTCTGGGTGAAAAGTGCTTCGGATGCGATCACCATCGTGGCGGCATGGACCGGCCATGGCCCCGCCCCGGCCGATGCTCTGCGCATCGTTCTGCCTGCGGGCGAGACGCGCGCGATCACGCTCAATGGCGCGGTGGTGGCCGCGCGCATCGAAAACGTGCTGGGCGTTGCGCGCAAGGTTCTGGACGCGGTGATCTAAAGAAAAGGCCGGGCCGCGCTGAGGGAAGCGCGGCCCGGCCGATAGACCGCAACGCTGGTGAGAGGTTCAGCGTGCGGTGGCGCGGCGGATGGCGGCTTGCCACCCGGCCTGCAATTTCTGGCGCGCGGACGCCTCCATCTGCGAATGGAAACGCACCACTTCGCCCCGGCTCTCGCCCGACAAAGCATCCGGCCACGCCCCGCCGGCATGGCCCGCCAGCATGGCCGCGCCCAGCGCCGTGGTTTCCAGATTGGCGGGACGTTCGACCACAATGTCGAGAATGTCGGCAAGGAATTGGCAGAACCAGTCATTGGCCGCCATGCCGCCATCAACGCGCAAAGCCGCCAGCGCGCCTGCACCATCGGCCTGCATCGCGGCAACCAGATCGGCGGTCTGGAACGCCACCGATTCCAGCGCCGCGCGAGCGATATGCGCCGCCCCGCTGTCAAAGGTCATGCCCGTCAGCATTCCGCGCGCCTCGGTGCACCAATGCGGCGCGCCAAGGCCGACAAAGGCCGGCACCATATAGACCCCGCCATTGTCGGGCAGGCGGGCGGCCATTTCCTGTGTCTGTCGCGCCTCGACAATGATGCCCAGCCCGTCGCGCAGCCATTTGATCGCCGCGCCCGCCACAAAAAGCGAGCCTTCCATCGCGTAATGCGTCACGCCGTCAATGCGATAGGCCACCGTGGTCAGCAACCGGCTGCGTGAGCGGGTGAGTGTCTCGCCCGTGTTCATCAGCATGAAGCCGCCGGTGCCATAGGTGATCTTGGCCTGACCCGGCGCCAGGCAGGATTGGCCCACCAGCGCGGCCTGCTGATCGCCCGCGATGCCGCGAATGGGGATGGCCCCGCCCAAAAGATGCGTTTGCCCAAAATCATCCGCGCTCTGGCACACCTGCGGCAGAACGGCGGCGGGAATGCGGAACAGGGCCAAAAGATCGGGGCACCAGCGCTGTTTCCGGATATCAAACAGCAGCGTACGCGAGGCATTGGTGATGTCGGTCTTATGCTCGCGCCCCTCGGTCAAGCGCCAGAGCAGGAAAGTGTCGATCGTGCCAAAGGCCAGTTCGCCCTTTTCCGCCCTTTCGCGCGCGCCCGGAATCGTATCCAGCAGCCATGCCAGTTTGGTGGCCGAGAAATAGGGGTCGAGCAGCAGGCCGGTGCGCTCCTGCACCAGCGGCTCATGACCCGCCGCATGCAATTGCGCGCAGAGTTCCGCCGTGCGCCGGTCCTGCCAGACAATCGCGCGGTGGAGCGGGGCGCCGGTCGCCCGGTCCCATAGAACCACGGTTTCGCGCTGGTTGGTGATGCCGATGGCGGCGATGTCGTCCGCCCCCATCCCGGCCTTGGCCATGGCCCCTCGCGCCGTGGCCAAAGTGTCGCGCCAGATATCCTCGACATCATGTTCGACCCAGCCATCGGCGGGATAATGCTGGGCAAATTCCTGCTGCGCGCTGGCGATCACCTGATGCGCGGGCGAAAAGATCAGGCTGCGGGTCGAGGTCGTGCCCTGATCGATGCTGAGAATATGGCCGCTCATAATGCCCCTCGCCTATCGGTTCTGTTCAAGCCATTGGTCGACCCGCCGGGCCATGTCGGGCGGCGCGGTCAGACCCAGCTTGCTGCGCCGCCACAGCACGTCAGCGCTGGTGCGCGCCCATTCGCGATCGGCCAGATAGCGCAATTCGGCCTCGTACAACCCATGGCCGAAATCCTCGCCCAGATCGCCGAGCGATTGCGCATCGTCCAAAATCCGCTCGATCCGCGAACCATAAGCATGGGCCAGACGCGCGGCCAGTTCGGCCGAAAGGAAAGGCCAGCGGCGGCGCACATCGGCAAGGAAAGCGGCAAACCCGCCCGTAAAATCCCCGCCCGGCAAAGGCGCCGTGCCCGTCCATCCGCCCCGCATCGACGGCAGGAAAGGTTCGAGCATTTCCAGCGCATGTTCGGCCAGACGGCGATAGGTGGTCAGTTTCCCGCCAAAGATCGAGAGCACCTGCGGCCCGCTCTCGCGCCCCAGTTTCAGCACATAGTCGCGGGTGATCGCCTTGGCATCCGCCCCGCCATCGTCATAGAGCGGACGCACGCCCGAATAGGTCGAGACGACGTCATCGGGGCCAATCTGGCCCTCGAAATAATCATTCACCGTGGCGCAGAGGTAATCGACCTCCTCCGCCGAGATCTTGGGCGCATCACGTTCTGCTTCGCCCACAAGCAGGTCGGTCGTCCCCACCAGCGTGAAACCATCCTGATAGGGGATGGTGAAAACGATCCGTCCGTCCTTTTTTTGCAGGATAAAGGCATGGTCGCCGGGATAGACGCGGCGCACGATGATATGGCTGCCCTTGACCAGACGGATGCCGCCATGGGCCTGCGCCTGCGGTATCGCCCCCAGCATCGCGCCCACCCACGGACCCGCCGCATTGACCACGGCGCGGGCCCGCACCTGCTCGGCGCCCTGCGCGCTGCTCAGGTCGATCAGCCAGTGGTCATCCTCGATCTTCGCGCCGGTGGCGGTCACGCCCGTGCGGATCGTCGCCCCGCGCTCGGCCGCGTCGATGGCGTTCAAGACCACCAGCCGCGCATCATCAACCCACGCGTCGGAATAGACAAAGCCCTTGGCCAGCCCCGGCTTCAGCCCCGCCCCCCAGCGCGGATCGCGCAGGTCGATGCCATGCGAGGGCGGCAAGGTCTGTTTCCCGCCGATATGGTCATAGAGCCACAGGCCGATGCGGATCATCCATCCCGGCCGCCCGCCCTTGGGCTGGGGCAGGACAAAGCGCAGCGGCCAACTGATATGCGGAGCGATATGGATCAGCCGCTCGCGCTCCTGCAAAGCCTCGCGCACCAGCCGGAACTCGTAATATTCCAAATAGCGCAGCCCCCCATGGATCAGCTTGGTGCTGGCCGAAGAGGTGTGCGCGGCCAGATCGTCGCGTTCGACCAGCAGAACCTTGAGGCCCCGCCCCGCCGCATCGCGCGCAATCCCGGCCCCATTGATGCCGCCGCCAATCACCAGCAGGTCATAATCGGCAAGGGGGGGGAGAGCTTGAGCCATCGACATTTCCTGATCGTGTGCAATCGGCAGGCGCGCAACCCTGCGGACTTCTGCCTAGGCTATCATTCCAATCCTGTCAATTGGTCATTCCAATTAACCGGGATTTGCCATCCATCATCCCTTCATCTTGCGGATCAGTGTCCACAGGATCGCACAGCCCACCAGATCCAGCCCGCTAAGGCTGACAAACAGCGGATTATAGCCAAAGGTATCCGCGCTTTGCCCGATCAGGAAGGTGAAAAGGATGCCCCCGATCCAGGCCGCCGATCCGGTCAGACCACTGACCGTACCGACCCGGTTGCTGGGGAACATGTCCGAACACAGCGTGATCAGCGCGCCATTGAGCATCTGATGCGCGAAACCGCCGATGCAGAAAAAGATGATCGCCATCATCGGGCTGGTGGCAAGGCCGATGCAAGCCGGGCCCGCCATCAGCAGCGCGCCGCAGGTCATGGTGATCTTGCGCGAGGCAATGACCCCTGCCCCCCGCCGGATCAGCCATCCGGGCAGAACCCCCGCCGCCAGCGACCCGAAATCGGCCGCCAGAAACGGCAGCCAGGCCCAGAGCGCCACGGCCTTCAGATCCAGATGCCATGCGCTGACCAGATAGAGCGGGATGAAGAAGTTGAACGTCTGCCACGCCGGTTCGGCAAAGAAACGCGGCAAGGCAATCGCCCAGAACGAGCGCTCTTTAAGCAGCGACCAGCGGCTGGGCATCGGGCCGTCCGAGGCCGCGCCATCCTGTGCTCCCTCTTGTGTCCCGGCCTGCCCATCACGGATCATTGCCAGTTCCTGCGCCGAAAGCCGGGTATGCTCTTCGGGCCGCCGGTAACAGGCCCACCACATCAGCGCCCACACCATGCTGAGCGCGCCCGACACCACAAAGGCCGAGCGCCACCCCCACCACAGGATACAGAAGGCCACCAAGGGCGGGGCGATCATATTGCCCACGCTCGTGCCCATCTGGAACGCGCTGGTGGCCAGCGAGCGTTCGCGCGCAGGGAACCATTCGGACACGACCTTGGTCCCGGCGGGAATGGCCGCGGCCTCGTTCGCGCCCAGCAGGCTGCGGAAAAAGGCCAGACCGACCCAGCCCCCGGCCAGCGCATGAAGCGCATTGGCCACCGCCCAGCCCACCGCAAAGATCATGAAACCCAGCCGCGTGCCCAGCGCATCCAGCACCGCGCCCGCCACCGTCTGCATCACCGTATAGCTGGCCTGAAAGGCGATCACGATCCAGCTGTATTGCTGGGTCGTGATGCTCAGTTCCGCCTTCAGCGTGGGCGCGGCCACCGAAAGCGTCGAGCGCGCCAGATAATTGAGCACGGTCCCCAGCGTCACCAGACCGATGATCCACCAACGCAAGGATTTGATTTTGCCAGCCATTTACGCAGGATACCTTTATTGAGCGTCAAGTTCGATCAGCGAGACCCGCGCCGGAGCGCTGCCCGCCTTGAACTCCAGATCGATCCGGCCATTGGACTTGACCTCGAAGCTGCGCGCCACGGCCACCGCATCGGTCGCAGGGGCGGCCGGTTCAAAGGCGCGCAGGATGGGCTTGCCATTGGCGCGGACGTCGAAACCGCCCTTGGGCTGACCCGCAAAGGCCGGGAACCACAGAGTCAATTTATAACGACCGGCGGGCGCGGGGATGTGATAGGCAAAGTCACCCTTGCGATAGGTGGCGATGGCATCGCGCTCACCCGTGCCGCCGATGCGGGCGGGCTGGGCCGGGCGGCCGTAATCGGCGGGCTTGTCCAGACTGGCCGCTTCGCCGCCTTCAAACCAATTGTCCGAGCCAAGCAGCCGGACGCCGCTTTTGGCCGCAACCAGCGTGCCGGTGTCGATGACGATATGCCCGCGTTTGTCGGGCGAGAGCGTCCATGTGATCTGATCCTCCACCGCCGCGCCATGGCGCGAGCCGCGCGCCACCAAACGGTTTTCGCCCGCATCCAGCGTCACGGCGGGCCAGACGCAAACCATCTGCGCGCAACCCTCGCGCTTGCCCAGCGAGCGGCCGTTGAGCAGCAATTCGGTGCTGTCGGCGTTGCTGTAGACCTTGACGTCGGTGGTGCCATAGGCGCGGTTGGCATAGCGCCGTCCGGTGATGCGGATCGTGGGCGCATCGCTCCAGTTCGCCTTATAGAAATACCAGGCATCCTTGCGGGTCTTGTGGTCATAGGCCACCAGCCCCTTGGTGTTGATGTCCTGGGCATCGCCCTCGGTGCGCACGGTGGTGGCAAAATCGAAGGAATTCCACAGCCACGAGGCATAGAGATAGGGCCGCGCGGCGATCTGGGCCAGCGCGGTTTCGTGGATATAGGATTCATATTCCTCGGGCTGGGCCGCGCCGCGCGAATCCGGCGCTCCGCCCAGCACATTGTCCGTGTGGATCGTCAGCGCCCCGCCCGCGCCATATTCCGTCACGGACAGAGGCTGGGCCGGGCGCTTGGCGTGCAATTGGTCCAGCGCCGGGCCAAGATCATTCGCCTTGCCGAAATACCAGCCGAAATAGCGATTTGTCCCGCCCAGATCGGCCGCCACCGCCGTTTCGGGAATGGCGACATCCGCGCCGAACAGCCGCCCTTCACAGCAGGTGGCCAGAGCAGTCGGGCGCGAAGGGTCCTGCGCCTTGGCCAGCGCCTGCATCTCATGCAGCAGCGGCATGGGGTCGGGCGTCTTGTCATTCGTGCCGCCCCGAACGAAAGCGGGCAGCGAATTGCCGAAATCGACCTCGTTGGCGATGCTCCAGATGGCGGTGGCGGCGTGGTTGTAATTCTGATGGATCAGCTCGTTCAGTTGCTGGCGTGCATTGGCCACCAATGCGGCTTCCGGCTCCAGCTTGCCCGCCATCGTCCACACCGACACCAGCGGCACTTCGTCCCACAGCACGAGGCCATAGCGGTCGGCCAGATCATGGATCACCTGTCCATGTTGATAATGAGTCAGCCGGATCGAATTGACGCCCATCTCGCGCATCGTCGCCACATCTTCCTCGACATCGGCGGGGCTGATCGCCCAACCCTTGCCGTCGCGGTCCTGATGATAGCCCACGCCGTGCAGGACATAGGGCTTGTCATTGAGGAAGAAGCCCTTGTCGGCATCGAAGCGCATGGTGCGGATGCCGAAATTCTGCTCGACCGTATCGCTAACCTTGCCGTCGGCGCCCAGCACCTCGGCGCGCAGACGATAGAGATAGGGATCGGCCACGCCCTGCCACAGATGGGCGCCGGGAACGGTCAGATCGGCGGCCACTTCCTGTGTCGCCTTGACGCCAAGGTTCTGCTTGACCGTGGTCTGCGCCGCCACGCGTCCCTCGCGGTCGATCAGCGCGATGCGCGCCGAGGCCGCAGCCGGCTTGCCAGCATCATTGGTCAGGCGCAGCCGGACATGGACCTGCGCATCGCCGCCCTGAACCGTCGCCGTGTTGGCATAGAGGCCCGGCCCGCCGAAATCATTCATATCCACATGCAAAGGCGCAGTAGAAACCAGCCTTACCGGGCGATAAAGCCCGCCATGCACAAAAAAGTCGCCGAACAGCGGCAGCACATCCGAAGTCGATGACCCGGCCGCAGGCTGCGAATTGTCCACCCGCACGGCCAGCACATTGCTCTGCCCCGGCTTCAGCGCGGCGGTGGCATCCAGACGGAAGCGGCTAAACCCGCCGCGATGTTCGCCCAGCAGGACGCCGTTGAGCCAGACCTGCGCCACCCGGCTTGCCGCATCAAATTCGATCCACGTCTTGCGCCCGGCAAGAGTGGCAGGCGCATCAAAACGGTTGCGATACCAGCCCACGCCCATCTTCTTGGCCACCGTGGCCGCGGTGTTCGTGCCGCCCAGATCGTGGTGATAATAACCCACCCGGTTCCACGTATGGGGCACGGAAACCGCCTGCCATGCGCCATCGGCGAAATCGGGTTTGGCGGCATCGGCCGGGGCGTCCTGCCCGGTAAAGCGCCAGTCGGAGGCGAGCGGGAGGACCGTGCGGGCCTCCTGCGCGGCGGCATGGGAGGCAAGCGCGGCGCCCAACGCAAGGGCGGCGGTACGGGCGAGGAAACGTGCGATCATCAGGGGGGTGTTCCGCTTATTTGCCGGTGATTTTGTTATCTTTGAGCCACAGCGCATATTGGTCGAACCAAGCGTCGCTGGTGGTGCCGTTGGGCTGCGAGGCAAAGCCGTGACCGCCAGCGCTGTAGAGATGGAACTCCACCGAAGCGCCCGACTGGCGCCACGCGTGGAGGAGGCTCAGATCCTGATCCTTGAAGAAGCGGTCATCGGCGGCGATGACGGAAAAGAGCGGAGGCGCATGGGCGGGCACGTCGGTGCCCTGCGTCGGGCCATAGACCATGCCGACGAAATCGGGGCGTGCGTCGGCCGCATTGGCCTGCGTCGTGGCCAGAACCGTCATCGCGCCCGCCGAAAAGCCCAGAATGCCCACCCGCGCCGGATCGATATGCCATTGCGCGGCATGGCTGCGCACCATGCGGATCGCGGCTTGCGTATCGGAAACGGCAAAGGGTCGGTCATCGTCCTTCACCTTCTCGCCGCGCTGAAACAGACCGGCCAGCGCCTGTTTGAAGGCGGCAAAGCCATTGCCGACGGGCAGCGTGCGATACTTCAGGATGAACACCCGCACGCCCTGTTTTTCAAGGCGCTTGGCCACGTCAAAGCCTTCATTGTCCATGGCGAGGAACTGAAACCCCCCGCCCGGCACCAGAATGACCGCAGGCGCCTGCCTATCGGCGGGCAGCGTGGTGTTGGGCCAGAGCAGCAATTGCGGCTTGTTGACATTATAGACGAGGCGCTGGTCGGGCGTCTGCTGCGCCCAACCCTCCGGCGCGGGATTGTCGCGCGGGAGGGTGACGGGCAGGTCCACCGATTTGCTGACCGGAGGATTGGTGACGGGCAGGACGCCATCGACCCATGCCCCCGGCGCGGCGCCGGCCGAAGTGGCCCATAGGGCCGCGATCAGGGCAAGACGTTTCACTTGGGCGTCTCCTTGGATTTCATCGTGTAGTAATTGGCCAGCACGTCAAAGGCCATCTTGCGCTGTCCGGTTTCGGAAATCAGCCCCTTGCGGTTCCAGCCCATCTGGAAATCGGGATTCTGGCGCCGCGGCGAGCGGAAATCCTTGAGTATCCATGGCGACATGCCGCGCAGCGTGGGCACGCGATCGGCCATTTCCAGCGTCTTGCGGTAATATTCGGCCTGAAATTCCTCGGAGAATTTCTGCAGCCGTTCCGGGCTGTGGAAACCCGATTTGGCATCCGCGCCAAATTCGGAAAACACCAGCGGACGGTCGGCGGGCACATGCCATACGCTGGCGGGCAGATCGGACAGGCGATCGGGCGTGTACCAGCCGTTATAGGTGTTGATCGAGAGGATATCGAGATCAGCCGCCAGCGGGTCGGCCATGGTCATGGTCGGCACCCTGGCATCTTCCTCGCGCTTGACCAGCAGGGCGGCGCTGACCAGACGGGAGGGGTCGAGGCGGCGCACATCGCCGATCAGCGTGCGCAGGAAAGCGTTGCGGGCATCATTGACCGGGGTTTCATTGGCCACGCTCCAGATCACCACCGAGGCCCGGTTGCGGTCGCGCAGGATGTTTTCGGCCAGCATGTTGCGCGCCGCCGCCAGTGTGCCGGGATTGCTCCATGCCACCATCCAGTACACCGGCACCTCGCTCCACACCAAGAGGCCCAGACGGTCGGCGGCGCGGGTCATCACCTCGGAATGGGGGTAATGCGAAAGGCGGACGTAATTGCCGTGCAGCCCGTTCTTGATCTCGCCCAGCAAGGCGGTGGCCGCTTCGGGCGTGATGATGCGGGCCGGGTTGGGGCCGATCTCTTCCTCGTGCATCGAAATGCCGCGCAGGAAAATCGGCTTGCCGTTCAGCAGGATGTCGGCGCCTTTGCGCTCGATGGTGCGGAACCCGATCCGGTCGCGCCACACATCCTCGCCCGCGCTGATGGTCACATCATAGAGTTTGGGATTATCCGGCGACCAGCGCACCAGCGAGCGCGGCGCGGGGATCGTGGCCTTCCAATTGCCCTTTGCGTCACTCTTGCCCGGCACGTCCAGCTTCAGCCCGGCAATCGTCAGGTGCAGGCTCTGCCCCGCGGCGGCTGCGCCGTCCAGATGCGCCTCGGCCTCCAGCTTGCCATCGGTGGTCAGGCGGACCATCGCATTGTCGACATAGGTGGCGGGCGTATGGACCAGACGGATGCCGCGCGTAGCCCCGCCATAGTTTTCCCAATCAGTGACGGTGGGGGGGACGGTGGTGGCGGTGGCCTGCGAATCGACGGCAAAGGTGATCTGGTTGTCGCCGTCGCGCAATTGCTGCGTTACTTCAAAGGCAAAGGGCGTAAAACCGCCTTCATGCCGCCCAAGTGGCTTGCCGTTCAAATAGGCGGTGGTAGCGTAATTGGCCGCGCCAAAGCGCAGGAAATAGCGGCCCTTGCGCCCCGCGGGCGCGTCGAAATGGCGCTGATACCACACAACGCCCTGATAATGGCGCATTTCGGGCGTGGCAGCCAGCCATGATCCGGGCAGCGAGGTGGTCTGGGCATGGGCCATGTCAAATTCGAACATGGTCCGGTTATCTTCGGCCATGGTCTTGCGCACATCGATGTCCAGCCAGCGCTGCTGGCCCCGATCAGGCGCTTCGCCGTGGAAACCGGCGATCCCGGCGCGATAGGGGTCGATCGAGTAATGCCATGTGCCGGAAAGCTCGGTGCCCTCGCGCATGTCGGCCGAAACCAGCAGCGGTTCATTGGCAACCGTGGCAAGAGGCAGCGCATCGGGCGCCTGCTCGGCCAGAAGCGGAAAGCTGCCCGTCACAAGGGCTGCGGCGAGAAACCAGAGTGCGTGGGTCTTGCGCATACCGTCTCCAAGGATGGGATTTCGCCCTGCGCCTCGTGGCAGGCAGTATCTTGCCGCGCGCGTCTCGCGCAAAAAGGCCGGGCGGTTTTGGCCGCCCGGCCGGGTATTATCAGAAGTTCAGGCTGGCGCGCAGCCCGCCATAGCGGCGGAAGTCACGCGGCAGAACCGCCTGTGTGGTCATGGCACCACCCCACAGACCGTTGTTGTTGATCAGCGAGGGATAATACTGCTGGTCAAACAGGTTGTTGACGAAGATCGCCACTTCCCAGCGACGATCCTCGGCGCGAACGCCAAGGTTCAGGTTCACGATCTCATAGGCTTTCTGGAAAGTCTGGGGATCGCGGGAGGCGTAATAGACGCTGCTCTGATGCTGCACGTTGACCTGGGCCAGACCGCGCAGACCATTGCCGATCTGCGGCGTATATTCCGCCGTGGCCGAGATCTTGAACTGCGGCGCCTGCACCGCGCGGGTGCCGGTCAGGTTCTGGCTGGAGGGCGAGCCTGCCACGCAGCCCTGCGCCGCAGTCTGGCCCGCGAAGCACTGGGCCACCGCATAATTGAGGTATTTCGCATCCAAGATCGCCATCGACGTGTTGAAATTGAAATCGCTGTTGGGGCGATAGCCCGCGTCGATTTCAACGCCATGCGTGCCCAGCTTGCCCACATTGGTCAGGCGGAAGTTCTGCACGTCACCGATGGTTTCGATGGTCTGGGCCTGAAGGTTCTTATAGGTCGTGTCGAAATAGGTGAGGTTCAGCGTAACCTTGCGGTCAAACAACTGGCTGCGCAGACCGAATTCGATATCGCGCGAAGTTTCCGGCTTGATCGGCCCGGCATTGGCGCGGCCCTGATTAAAGCCGGTGGTCAGGTCATAGGTCTGACCCTTGTAGCCGGTCGAATAGGTGACGAAAGCATTGATGCGCGGCGTGAATTCATAGCGTGCACTGATGCGGTAGGTCGCCGCCGTATCCGAGGCGCTGCCGCTGAACTGGGCATTGCCGTTCTGGATGTCCTGGAACGTGTAGGACACCTTTTCATTCTGCACGCGCCCGCCAGCGGTCAAGGTCGCCTTGGGCATGAACTGCCAGTCGGCCTGAGCAAAACCGGCAATCTGGGACGACTTGGAGGTGGCATACCAATTGGCCAGTGCGATGGCCGGGCCGCGATAGAACGGGCGCTCGAAGTCGACATTGGCGTAATAGGCGCCCAGCGTGTAGTGGAACGGCTTGCTGCCATCCGAGAGCAGGCGGACTTCCTGCGTGAACATCGTCGACTTGAACGCGCCGACCTGAATATTGTTCTGGGATGCAAGGCTCGATGACGTTTCGTCGGAATCGAAATAGTCGTCCAGACGGAACTTGTCATAGGACGTGATCGTCACCAACTGATGGTCGCCCAGCGCGAATTCGCCGCGCAGGTTGCCGCCGCCGCCCTGATACTTGGTGCGCGAGGTGTAATTGATGCTCACATTCTGGTTTAGCGGGCCGATCTGCACGCCCGGCAGAACGACATCGGCGGTCTGGCCCGGTGTGTTGCGGAAGGTCGCGCCCGCCGCCTGATTGATGATCGGGCGGCCAATATTGGTGTTGCCGTTCATGTAATTGAGCGACAAAGTCAGCTTGGCGTCGCTGCTCGGCTCCCAGCGGACCTTGGCGCGGATATTGCCGGCCTCGCGGCCGTTGAGTTTCTGGCCGTTATAAAGGTTGCGCACATTGCCATCCCACTTGGAATAGGCACCGGACACAACAAAACCCACCGTGGGGCTGATCGGGCCGGAGACGCTGAAATTGGCGCCATATTCCTGATCGGTGGTGCCCACAACATTGGCGCGCACCTTGAGCGTTTCGCTCGGACCGCGGGTGATGATATTGATCAGACCAGCCGAGGCCGCCTTGCCATACAGGGTCGACTGCGGGCCGCGAAGAACCTCGATCCGCTCCACATCGGGCAGATCGGTGAAAGCGCGGGCCTGAAAAGCCATCGGGACTTCATCGACCAGCACAGCCACGCTGGGCTCAACGCCGATGCCGAATGCGAAAGTGCCCACGCCGCGCAGCGAGACATTGGCATTCACCGGATGTTCGGCCGGGCGGATGGTCAGCGAGGGCGAAACCGCGCCAAGGTCCTGAAAATTGCGGACGCCTGCGGCCTGAAGCTGGGTTGCGCCCAGCACAGAGACGGCCAGCGGCACGTTCTGGACATTTTCGGCGCGCTTTTGCGCGGTCACGATGATTTCGCCCGTGTCAGGCTTGTCAGCCGCGGCGGGTGCAGCGCTCTGTGCATGGGCCGGGCCGGCCAACAGACCAATTGCAGCCGCGAGCGCGGCAACGCACACGGAGTTGTGGAAGCTTTTCATACCATCCCCTGATGATGCCGGACTGAATCGTCCTGTTTGTCTCCGGGGAGGTTTTATATAATGGCCTGACCAAATGCAAGACCGGTTTGGCACGTTGTCGATGAATGGCCTTATGATTGGTAAATGGGTGGATTGATCAGATGCCGGGCAGAACCTGCGCGGACGAGCCTCCTGTCGGCGGCCCGGCCAAACCCGATGCGCGAAGGAATTTTACCGATCTTCCCTTCAACATTATGAGAATCGGCCAAAAATCGTGCCTGATCCCCCATCTGAAGGCGGCCGTCGGGTGCATTGACAATCTCCCAAGGCCTGCTCTTGGTCATCAGGCCCAAGGCGAACAGACCGGATCGGCTTTGTCCAAGGGTGTTGCGCAAATGACACTGGTTATCAACATACCGCCCCGGATGATGCGCATTGGGGCGGGCAGGAACGGATCGTGGGTTCGCTCTTTGCCTTATTCTACCGATGCAGCGGAAATCCTGTCGGCGGCTCCGGCCCATGTTGGCTATTCCCGGCCCAACACTGCCGGTTAGCGCGCCTTTCGCCGTAACTTTCTCTTTGTCCTCACTTTGTCGGCGCGCGTCCTCAATCTGGCCGAACGAGCGATCTGCATAGGGTCCGCGATGACTGGCCACAGGCTGGATCGCGGTCAAGATAAGGCGTGGTCGCCGGCGGCGATGAACATGCTATCCGCCGGCAAAACCATCGCATCCATCTTGCCAACCCATTTGCACAGCATTGCTTTTGGTCTGTCCAATGCAATGCGCAGGCCGGGCGACGCTTGAAACGGCGGCGCCCCTTTTGCCTTACGCCTTCAATGCGCCATGAAATGCGATCTCGCTCACGCTCAGACGCGGGCTGGGCTTTTCACGCGCCTGCAGCGCTTCGGGCAGGTCGCCCGCCTCGCCACGCCAGCCCACAGCGACGGCCACCTCGACCTTATAACGGTCGCCCGCGCCGGTCGCCTTGGCCGCCGCTTCGGGATCAAAACCGGCCATCGCGTGCGTGGACAATCCCCGCTTGGCCCCTTGCAGCGCCAGATAGGCCCATGCCGCACCCGCATCAAAGCTGTTCCACTTGGCGGGCGTTGCCTCGCTGGCCCCCGGCGCGGTGATCTGCTTGTCCGAGAGAACATAGAGCAGCGCCCCCGCCTTTTGCGCCCAGCCCGCGTTGAAGGGCAGCAGCGCGCCCACAAACGCATCCCAGTTCGCATCGCCGCGCAGCGCATAGGCAAAGCGCCAGGGCTGATAATTGAAGGCCGAAGGCGCCCAGCGCGCCGCTTCGAACAGGGGCAGCAGATCAGCCTGCGTCACCTCTTGCGGCGAATAGGCGCGCGGGCTCCAGCGGGCGAGGAAATCGGGATCAATCGGGTGATCGGCATTACGGATGCTCATGGAATCTCCTGTTTCAAATCAAATACCGGGGCGCGTCGCGCGCCATACTCGGCAAGCGCGGCGCCTTGTCCAGCCCGATCACAAGCGTCGCGGTGCAAAACCGCCGATGGCGGCACACAGGGCCTGGCGTCTGTCCGCTGCTCGGTTACGCCGGGCATGGTGTTGCGTTTCGATTCAATCAGGTCGGATCATGCGTCAGCTCTGGCCGCGATCAATCACCGCCCGATTGCGGCCTGAGCGCTTGGCCTCGTAGAGCGCCTTGTCGGCCGCCTCCATCAGCGCCAGCCGCCGGTCATCACGGTCGGGTTGGCATCCCGCGCCGCCCACGCTGATCGTCACCCGGCCCGATACCGGCGAGGAGGAATGGGCCAGATCGAGCGCCTCGACCGCCTCGACCGCGCGCTGGGCCAGCATGGCCAGATGGCCCAGCGGCGTGGCGGGCAGCACGACGACAAATTCCTCACCGCCCAACCGCACCACCAGATCCTTGGGCCGCCGAAACGCGGCCTGCACCGCCTGCGCCACCTTGCGCAGCACCTCATCCCCGGCCAGATGGCCATAGGTGTCGTTGAATTGCTTGAAATGGTCGATATCAATGATCAGCAAGGACAAAGGCTGGCGATCACGCGCGGCCTGGCGCCATTCGGTCTCGAAATATTCGTCGAAATAGCGCCGGTTGCTCAGCCCCGTCAGCCCATCGACATTGGTTAACCTTTGCAGCGCGAAATTGGCCTGCATCAGCTCCTGCTGGCTCTTGCGCAGCGCGCGATAGGCCTCATCGCGCTGGATCTGTGAGAGATAGGCCGCCGAATGATAGCGGATGCGCGCGATCAACTCGATCCGGTCGGGCAATTTGACCAGATAGTCATTGGCCCCCGCGCGAAAGGCGTCGCTCTTGACGCTGGCTTCTTCCTTGGTGGACAAAACGATGATCGGGGTGTTGCGCGTATGCGGATCGGCGCGATACTGGCGCACCAGATCCAGCCCGTTGACCGAGGGCATCACCAGATCCTGCAGGATCACCGTGGGCTGCACCGTGCGGGCAATCGCCAAAGCATCAAGCGGGTTCGAGCAATAGTGGAACTCGATCCCCACCTCGTCCAGCAGCGCGCGGCGCACCGCCTCGCCCACCATGATCTGGTCATCGACCAGCAGAACCATGATGGGCTGGCTGGGGATCGGCTGTTCGGTATCGTCGATATCGGGATCGACCGAGACCTGGGGAATCATTCTGACAATCCTTTCGTCGAAAGGCGCAGGCCGGGAAGGTCGGTCAACCGGCGCGCGATCTGTTCGAGGGGAAGCACTTCGCGCGCCGCATCAAGCTGGAGCGCAGCCTTTGGCATACCATACACCGCGCTGGAAGCCTTATCCTGCGCCATGGTCAAATGACCTTTGTCGCGCAATTCCTTCAATCCACGTGCCCCGTCGGCGCCCATGCCGGTAAGCAGCAGGCCGGTGAGCGCACCCGGCCAGAACTGACCCGCGCTGCGAAAGAAAACATCGATGGAGGGGCGATAGGTGTGATCGGCGGGCTCGCTGGAATAACCCAGTCTTTCCGGTGACTTGAACACGAGATGATCGTCCGTCCCGGCCACCAGCACCTCGCCGGGGCGCACCCGGTCGCCCTCCTGCGCCAAACGGACCGAGAGCGCGGATTGATCGTTCAGCCATTGCGCCAGCCCCTGAGCGAAACGGGCATCGACATGCTGGACAATGACGATCCCGGCGGAAAACCCGGCGGGAAGCTCCTTGAGGATCGTGGCCAGTGCCGCCGGCCCCCCCGCCGAGGCGCCGATGGCCACCAGATGGCGGGTTGCGGCGCGTTCGCCGGTTTTGGGCGCGGGCGCGCTGCTGCCCGCCTCGATCAGGCGGCCCACCGCGTCGATCTTGGTCAGCAGCGGATGTCTGCCCGCCATCGGCGCGCCATGCAGCAGAGGCGTATCGACCGCATCGAGCGCGCCCTTGCCCATCGCGGCAAAGACCTGCGCGGCATTGCTTTCAATATCCGATGTTACCACCAGAATGGCGCAGGGCGCCTCGGCCATGATCCGGCGCGTGGCCTCCACCCCGTTCATGCGCGGCATCACCAGATCCATCAGGATGATGTCGGGCCGGTCGCGCAGCGCCATGTCCACGGCTTCGACCCCGTCGGCGGCGGTCCATGCCACCTGATGCTGGGGCGCCTGCGCCAAAACCCGGCGCAATGCCTCGACCGCCAGCGGCAAGTCATTGACGATGCCAATTCTCATGCCGCGCTCTCCCCGATCAGGTCTATCACGGCATCAATCAGGGCGTCATTCTGGAAACTACCTTTGGTGAGGTAATAATCTGCCCCCACTTCCAGCCCGCGCCGGCGGTCCTCCTCGCGGTCCTTATAGGACAGGATCATCACCGGCATGGCCTTGAGCGCGGGATCATGGCGGATGCGGCGGACCAGTTCGATGCCGTCCATGCGCGGCATGTCGATATCGCTGACCACCAGATCAAAGCGGCCATGGCGCAGCGCGTTCCAGCCGTCCATCCCATCGACCGCCACTTCGACCTCATAACCATGATGATCGAGCAATTTACGCTGCAATTCGCGCACAGTGAAGGAATCGTCCACCACCAGCACCCGCTTGCGCCGCGCCCCCGCCTCGACCCCGATTTCGCGCCCGACCGGGGCCAGACGGTCCGTCGCCGCCAGCTTTTCCAGCGAGCGCAGCATATCCTCGACATCAACGATCAGCAGCGGCGCGCCATCCTCGGTCAGCGAGGCCGCGCTGATATCCTTGATCTTGCCCAGACGCGGATCGAGCGGCTGCACCACCAGTTCGCGCCCGCCGGTAAAGCCATCGACCACCAGCGCGAACATCTGTTCCCCCGCGCCCAGCAGCACCACGCAAAGCTGATCGGGCGCGCCCTCGGGCGGGGCGCAGCCCAGCACCTGATGCGCGCCCACCAGCCCCACTGCATGGCCCTCGATCAGGATATGCTGGCGCCCCTCGACCGTGCGGACCTGATCGGCGGGCACTTTCATCGCGCCCGCAATATGGGCAAAGGGAAAGGCATAAGGCTCGCCGCCGATATCGACCAGCAAGGCGCGCACCACCGAGAGTGTCAGCGGCAATTCCAGCCGGAACCGCGTGCCCTCGCCATGGCGCGAGATGATCCGCACCCGGCCGCGCACCTGGCGGATCATGTCCTGCACGATGTCCAGCCCCACGCCGCGCCCGGAAATCTCGGTAACGTCGCTTTTCATCGTAAAGCCGGGCAGGAAGAGGAATTCGAGCAATTCGGCTTCGGTCAACCGCGCCGCCGTATCGGGCGCGGCCAATCCGCGCGCGATGATCGTGCGGCGGATGGCGGACAGGTCGATGCCCCGCCCATCGTCGGAAACAATGATCTGCAAGGCGCCCGCCTGATGGCTGGCCTCGACGCGAATGAACCCTTCGGCGGGCTTGCCCGCCGCGCGGCGCTCCTCGGGGCTTTCCATGCCATGGTCCAGCGCATTGCGCAGCAAATGGCCCAGCGGCGCGTCCAGCTTTTCCAAAATATCACGGTCAACCTGGGTGCGCTCGCCCAGGATTTCGAAGCGGACCTGCTTGCCCAATTCGCGCGCAATATCGCGCACCATGCGGGGAAAAGCGGCCATACCATCGGCAAAGGGCCGCATCCGCACCATCAGCGCCTGGTTATACAGGCGATGGGCCAGATTGGTGGTGCGGTGGTTCGAGGCTTCGAGTTCATCGAGCCCGCCCGCCAGTTGCCGCCGACAATCAAACAGCCGCCGCCGCGCTTCCTCCAGCGCCGAAGTTGCCCGCTCATCCAGCAGATCGGCAGGCAGCGCCGCCTGCAAGGCGTCAATCGCGGTGGCGGCCTGATGATGCATCCGCTTGAGCCGCAAGAGCGATTGTTCAAGCGGGGCCAGACGCCGCGTTTCGACCAAGGATTCGCCCGCCATGTCGAGCAGGCGGTTGAGATTTTCCGCGCTGACCCGCAAGGCGCGGTCCCCCTCGCCCGGCTTTTCGGGCAGGAGCTTTTCAGGCACAGCGGCCACAATCACCGGCGGTGGCGCAGGTTCCGGCTCGCTCGCCACGGGCGCGGCGGTCAGTGCGGCGGCAAAGCGCTCTGCATCGGCCTGCCAGATATCCTCGTCGAAATTCTCGCCCTCCCCCTGCCCGGCCAGCGCCGAGAGCAGGTCCACGCCGCTGAGCAGCAGGTCGATCTGGGCCGGAGCCAGACGCAGCTGCCCCCCCTGCGCCAGAACGAAAATATCCTCCATCGCATGGGCCACCGTCACCGCCGGATGAACGCCCACAATCCGCGCCGCGCCCTTCAGCGAATGGGCCGCCCGCATGCAGCATTCCAGCATGTCGCCCTGAGCCGGGTCCTTTTCCAGCGCCAGCAGGGCGTCGGTCAGGGCCTTGGTCTGCTCCTCGGCCTCGATCCGGAACAGATCGCGCAGCGAGAGCGATGAAGGATCCACATGCTTCATGCCAGAAAGCGCTCCATCGCGGCAAAGACCAGATCCTCATCCAGCCGCCCCACCTGCATCCCCTGCCAACCCAGCAGGCCGCGCGTATAGGCCGAGGCCGAACGCGCCAGCGTGACGGGCACCGGGCGCAGAGCGCGCGTGTCATGGTTGCGCAAATGCTGCACCTCATCAACGGGAAAGGCCAGACGGCGACCCTCATGGCGCACCACCACCAGCCGCCCATGGCCGCCCACAGCCATCGGCCCGATCAGCAACTGCGCAATGGAAACGCAGATCACCAGTTCGCCGCGCACATTGACCAGCCCCAGCAGGCCCGGATGCCCACGATGCGGCAGCGTATGGACAGGGCGCAGGCGCAGGATCTCGTCCAGCACCAGCGTGGGCAGGGCGAACCATTCCGCGCCCAGCCGAAAGACCATCACCGATTCCCCGCCGTGCCGGTCCTCCTCATCGGCCCGCGCCACCGGCGAGGCATCGTGATCCACCGGCAGATCGCGGTCGAGCAGCATGGCCGCAGCCTGGGAAAAGCGGGGGCAATTGCGGCAATGGGAATGGCTCGGCAATTCAGGGCATGATTTATCCCCCTGAATCCCCATGCTTTTCCAGCAGGCGTCAATATCTGGCCCGGCGGCGGAAGAAGGCTGCCCCATCAGTTCCTCCGTCCATCCTGACGGCGCATGCGCTCATCGATCAATCTGGCCCCGGCATGGTCGCCCTCGCGGCGCAGCAGGAGCGCCAGATGGCCCAGCGCCTCGACATTGCCCGGATCGAGATAGAGCACCTTGCGGTAATAATGGGCCGCCGCCTTGCCTTGCCCGGCCGCATCGCTGATCAGGCCCAGCAGCAGCAAAGCATCGGGCGAGGCGCCGTTTTCGCGGATATAGGTCTGCGCGCCGCGCTCGGCTTCCTCGACCCGGCCATCGTCGGCCATCCGGCGCAAAGCAGCCAGATCGAGCGTTTTGGCGATGCTGCGCGTGGTTTCAGGGCACGTGGGGCGGACCCGCTCGATCACGCGCAGGGCCGCCGGGCGTTTGGCCACCGGGGCGCGCAAAGAGGCGCGCGGCGGAGGGGCAACTGTGGCCGTGGGGCCAGCGGGAGCGCGCAGAGCGGCGGCCTCAGGCGCGCGGCGAAAGGCAAAGGCCATCGCCATGCCCGCCGATACAAAACCCTCCGCGCGCATCAACCCCGCCTCGGAATGGCCGACAAACAGGGTGCCATCGGGGGCAAGCAACCGGCGGAGCACGGCAATCGCCTGCTTTTGGCGGGGTATGTCAAAATAAATCAGCATGTTGCGGCAGAAGATGACGTCAAATCCGCCCGCCTGCGCCATAAAGCCGGGGGCAAAGATATTGCCCTGAGCAAAGCGGACCGGGGCGCGGACCTCATCGCGCACAGCCCAGCCATGAGGGCGAGCATCGAAATAGCGGTCACGAAAGGCCAGTTCGTGGCCGCGAAAGGAATTGCGACCATAGCAGCCTGCGCGCGCCATATCGATGGCATGCTGGCTGATATCGACCGCTTCGATGCTGAAACGGTGCGGCTCAATCCCGCCCTCCATCAGCGCCATGGCCATCGTATAGGCTTCCTCGCCGGTCGAGCAGGGCAGGCTGAGCAGGCGGGCGCCGGCTTGCGGATCTGCGCGCAGGCGCGGGCCCAGAACATCGCGCTCCATCGCACGAAAGGCCTGAGGATTGCGGAAAAACCACGTTTCAGGAACGACCACCGCCTCGATCAGTTGCTGCACCTCGGCGGAGGAGGCCTGCAACAGCGCCCAATAGGCATCGCCGTCGCGCAGGCCCGTTTCGCGGCGGCGCGCATCGACCGCGCGCTCAATCGCGCCCGGCCCGATGGAGGCCGCACTCAGACCCATCACCCGTTCCAGCAGATCGGCAAAGCGGGTGTCGGTCATGGATGGGCCTCAATGCGCAAGGTTCCATCCAGCATCGCCGGCGGCAGCAGATCGGGCAGATCGACCCGCTGGATCAACCCATCCGGCCCTTTGGCAAAGGGTGCGAAATCCTCCGGTTCCAGCCGCAACATGGCGGTGGCATTTTCCGCGATCATGCCGAGCAGCGCGTCAGGCACCCCCGGATGGCGCACGATAATGATCCGCGTGGACAGCCGCCGACGCGCCGGACGGCCAAGGTCGAGCAGGCACAGGTCGATCACCGGCACAAATTGTCCACGATATTCAAAACTCTGATCCGTGGGCAGATCGGCCGTGTCCGGCCCCTGACGGATCGTGCGCAGTGGCGCCAGCGGCACGATCTCGACAATCCGCTCGGCCGCCAGCGCATAACTGCCTTCACCAATGCGGAAATGAAGAAAAAGCATGAGCCGCAAATCCTGTCGTTACGCGCCCCTCGTCATGCCGCCGTCAGCTTGAAGCGGGCGATGCTGCCATGCAGGTTGGTCGAAACATGATTGAGTTCTTCGATGGCCGAGGTCGACTGGCGCAGGGATTCCACGGTCTGCTGGGTCGCCTCGCTCAATTGCACGAGGGCTTCGCTGATCTGTTCGGCGCCCGTGGCCTGGGTCTGCATCCCCTCGTTCACACTTTCAAAGCGCGGGGCCAGAGCCTGCACCTGCATGATGATTTCGGAGAATTTGTCGCCGATCGCATGAACATCATGCAGGCCCCGGCGCACTTCCTCGGAGAATTTGTCCATGCCCATCACGCTGGCCGAAACGGCCGACTGGATATCCTTGACCATCTGTTCGATGTCATAGGTGGCCACCGCCGTCTGATCGGCCAGACGGCGGATTTCCGAGGAAACGACGGCAAAGCCGCGCCCATATTCGCCCGCCTTTTCCGCCTCGATCGCGGCATTGAGCGAGAGCAGGTTGGTCTGATCGGCCACCTTGGTGATGGTTGTCACCACCTGATTGATATCGCCCGCTTTTTCGTTGAGAACCGCCAGCTTGGCGTTGATCGAGTTGGCCGCTTCCATCACCTGCGCCATCGTGTCTTCCATCTCGGCCAGCCCACTGCGCCCGCCCGAAGCCAGCGCGGCGGCGGCCTCCGAAACAGCGGCCACATCGGTCATCGTGCGCACCAGCTCCTTCGACGTGACGGCGATCTCGCGCGAGGTGGCGCCGATCTGGGTGGTGGTGGCGGCGACTTCGGCGGCGGTGGCCTGCTGCTGTTTCGAGGTGGCGGCGATCTCGGTCATCGAGGTGCTGACACGGATGCCCGAACGCTGGACCTGTCCGACCAGTTCCATCACCTCATCGGCCATGCGGTTGAAGCCTTCGCTCAGATCGCCCAGTTCATCGTCGCGCATGATCGGCATGCGCTGGGTGAAATCGCCCTGACGCATGACATCCATCAGGCCCGTCAGCCGCTTGAGCGGCGGAATGATCGCGGAAAGCAGCAGGTAGCCGGCCAGAAAGGCCACCGCCAGGGCGATCAGGAAACCGACCGTCATCGAATTCTGAAGCGAGAGCATCTGTCCGCCGATCTCGTCGATCCGTTCCACCGCCCGCTTCTGGTTGCCCTGTGTCAGCGCGCCGGTATCATCATAGGCAACCTTGTAACGCGAGAGCAAAGTATCGACCTGCCCCTTGCCGGCGTAAACATCCTGCTCGGCGCTGCGATAGGCGACGTAATCGCGCTTGAATCGGGAGAAGGTTTCGCGGTCGGATTCGGTGAAGATTGTCGGCTCATAGGCCGCGATCATCGGTTCGACCGAGGATGGCGGGCTGTCGGCGCTCTTGCCTTGCGTCGCCGCCTCGCGCGCCTTGAGGAAATCGGCCACCAGCGCATCCTTGATCTGGGCGCTCTGGTAAAGTCCGGCCACAGCATCATTGTTCAGCGCAACGACATGGTCCTCGGTCATCGCCAGACGCGAATGGGCATAGAGGCCGACCAGCAGGATCGTTGCCAAAATCCCCGCAAAACCGGCCAAAATCAGGGTGCGGATGTTAAATTTGACCATGATCACCCTCTCGAAGCGCAAGCGCGGACCCGGCGCCTGATGCAAATGACTGACTTTGGAAGCATGCCTACATATTGCGGCCCGGAAATCTTCCGGGTCCTGACCCCGGCGAGCCCTATTGGCTAAAACCCCAATTTGGCTAAAATAGTCTTAATACGGGGCCTGATGCGTCGAATCCACGGCCCGCAGGAAGGGAATGATTAATCATAAGGGCGATATGTTCCCTAGGCAGATGATGCAGAACCGTTGCGAGGGGGGCCCGAGTGATCGATCTCAGGGTTACGACGCTGGAACATATCGCCCGCGGCGACTCGCTCGACCGGGTGATGGACCATTTATGCCGGGCGTTTGAGGCCAATTTTCCAGAGGTTACCTGTTCGGTCCTGATGGTGGACCGGGGCGGTATGCTCCACCCGCTGGCCGCCCCCAGCCTGCCTGATGCCTACAGTGCCGGGCTCAACAATCTGGCCATCGGGCCCAATGTCGGCTCCTGCGGCACGGCGGCCTATATCCGCGCCCCGGTCGAGGTCCGCGATATTGCAGGCGATCCGCGCTGGGCCAATTTCCGCGATGCGGCGCTCCCGTTGGGGCTGCGGGCGTGCTGGTCCTCGCCCATCCTCGATCCTTCCGGCCTCGTGCTGGCGACATTCGCGCTCTATTTCCGCCAAAGCCGGGGGCCGACCCAGGACGAGCGCCAATTGGTCGAAATCTGCATCCATCTTTGCGAACTGGCCATGGCGCGTCATCTGCGCGTGACCGAGCGCGAGCGCAGCGCGAATATGGATGCGCTCACCAACCTGCCCAACCGGCGCAGTTTTGAACAGACGCTGGAACATATCGATTGCGATACGCCCGGTTCCTGGGCGCTGATGCTGGTCGATCTGGATAATCTGAAAACCACCAATGACACGTTCGGCCACGAGGCGGGCGACCGGCTGTTGCAGGAAACAGCCGGACGACTGGCAAAGCTGGCCTCGCCCGACCGGGCCTTTCGCATCGGCGGCGATGAATTTGCCATTCTGATCGTGGCGCCCGACCGGCTTGATGCCTTGGAGGCTTTTGCCCGCCATGTGCTCACGCATCTGGGCGTAACCATTGATTTTACAACCTTTTCTATCCTGCCCGAGGCGACCATCGGCTTTGCCGCACTGGGCGCCCAGGATCACGGCGCGGCCGATACCAGACGCAATGCCGATCATGCGCTCTATCATGCCAAATCGGTCCATCGCGGCGGCTTTCGCGGCTATACGCCCGACATGAGCGATCCGGTGGCCGCACGCCTGTCCTCGATCTCGGCGGTGCAGGCCGCGATGGCCGAAGGGCGCCTGCGCGCGTGGTATCAGCCGATCGTGCGGTTGAGCGACCGGCGCATCGTCGGGCTGGAGGCCTTGTGTCGGATGGTGACGCCCGATGGCGCGATCATCCCGGCGGGCGCCTTTGCCGAGGCAACCCTTGCCCCCGGCATCGCCAGCCAGTTGACCCGCGTCATGCTGGAAATGGTGGCGGCAGATCTGCGTCTGTGGCGCGAAAGCGGCATTCCGCCCATCTCCATGGCGGTCAATGTCACGGCGACGGACCTGCGCGGGTCGCGGCTGTTGTCCGTCATCACGCAAGCCTTTGCCGGGGATCGCGAACTGATCGGCCAACTGGTGCTAGAGGTCAATGAAAGCGTCTATTTCGACCGCCATGACCGCCATATGGCCGCCACCATCGACGCGCTGCGCGAACAGGGCATCCGCATCGCACTCGACGATTTCGGCACCGGCTATGCCTCGCTCACCCATTTGCTCGATTTCCCCTTTGACAGTCTCAAGATCGACAAATCCTTCATCGACCGGCTGACCGTTGACGATCTGAGCAGCACGATCATCGCCGCCTTGCTGGCCATTGCCGACAAACGGGGCGCCACTGTCACGGCCGAGGGGATCGAACATGCCGATCAGGCCGAGCGATTGGGCGAAATGGGCTGTCCCTTTGGCCAGGGCTATCTCTTTGCCCCCGCCACCGACCGTTCGGAAACCGCCCGCCTGCTGATTCGCCATGCCGCCACCGGGCCGATCAGCGCGCCAATGCCGCTGGTCGAGGTGCATCGCGGCGTTCCGCCCTCGCCGAGCGCCCGTTTCCCCTCCCCAGGTGGGGATGGTCAAATCAGCGCCGGAACGGCCCGCTAAGCCGTTCTGAGAACTGGGGCTTACCTGCCCCATCCGCCCCTCCATTTCACGTTCCTGCGCCTTCCTGAGCCGCTCAGGGAGGTTTTTGCACGTCGGGCCCGCTGCTGTGGGGTTTGACCGGCTGCCCCGAATGGATTATGAAACGATTATTGTTCTATATGCCCGATTATCGTTCATACCAGAGAGGAAGCAAGGTGTCCGGAAAGATATTCCCCACCCCCGCGGCCGCGCTCGAAGGGCTGCTGTTTGACGGGATGACCATCATGTCGGGGGGCTTTGGCCTCTCGGGCAATCCAGAGAGCCTGATCCCGCAGATCCGCGCCAGCGGCGTGAAGGACCTGACGGTGATCTCGAACAATGCAGGCGCCGATGGCTTTGGTCTTTGGATGCTGCTGGAAAGCCGCCAGATCCGCAAAATGATCTCCTCCTATGTGGGCGAGAACAAATTGTTCGAGCAGCAATATCTGAGCGGCGAGCTGGAACTGGAACTGACCCCGCAGGGCACGCTGGCCGAACGCATTCGCGCAGGGGGCGCGGGCATCCCCGCCTTCTACACCAAAACCGGCGTCGGCACCGTGGTGGCCGAGGGCAAGCCGACCGAATTCTTCGACGGCGAGGAATATGTACGCGAAACATGGCTGCGCGCCGATGTCTCGATCATCAAGGCATGGCGGGCCGATCCGGCGGGCAATCTGATGTTCAACAAGACCGCGCGCAATTTCAACCCGAACATGGCCACCGCCGGGCGCGTCACCGTGGTCGAAGTTGAGGAAATCGTGCCGGAGGGGACGTTTGATCCTGATTGCATCCATACGCCAGGGATTTTCGTCGACCGCATCGTGCTTTCCACCATCAATGAAAAGCGCATCGAAAAACTGACCACCCGCAAGAAGGAGACCGAGTAATGGTCTGGACCCGCGATGAAATGGCCGCCCGCGCGGCAAAGGAACTGCGCGATGGCTATTATGTGAACCTTGGCATCGGCATCCCGACGCTGGTGGCCAATTACGTGCCCGAGGGCATCACGGTCACGCTGCAATCGGAAAACGGGATGCTGGGCATCGGCCCTTTCCCCTATGAGGGCGAGGCCGACCCCGACCTGATCAATGCGGGCAAGCAGACCGTGACGGCCCTGCCCACCAGCAGCTTTTTTTCCAGCGCCGACAGTTTCGCGATGATCCGCGGCGGACATATCGACATGGCCGTGCTGGGCGCGATGGAGGTGGCCGCCAATGGCGATCTGGCCAACTGGACGATTCCGGGCAAGATGGTGAAGGGCATGGGCGGGGCGATGGACCTTGTTGCCGGGGTCAAGCGCATCGTGGTGGTGATGGACCACTGCGCGAAAAACGGCAGCCCCAAGATCCTGCCGCAATGCACCTTGCCGCTGACGGGCCGGGGCGTGGTCGATCTGATCATCACCGATCTGGCGGTGATCACCGTGGACAAGAAGGCGGGCGGGTTGACGCTGATCGAATGCGCGCCGGGGGTGTCAGTCGATGACGTGCTGGCCAAGACCGGCGCGCCCTTGAAGGTAAGTGTATCATGAAACAGGCTTTTATCTGTGATGCGATCCGCACGCCCATCGGTCGGCTCAACGGTTCGCTTTCGACCATCCGTGCCGACGACCTTGCCGCGATCCCGCTGCGCGCGCTTATGCTGCGCAACATGGGCGTGGATTGGGGCGCGGTGGATGACATCATCCTTGGCTGCGCCAATCAGGCGGGCGAGGACAATCGCAATCTGGCGCGCATGGCCGGGCTGCTCTCGGGCCTGCCCAAGGAAGTGCCCGGCACGACGGTCAACCGCTTGTGCGGATCGGGACTCAATGCGGTCGGCATCGCCGCACAGGCAATCCGCAGCGGCGATGCTGACCTGATCATCGCGGGCGGCGCCGAAAGCATGACCCGCGCGCCTTATGTGCTGGGCAAGGCGGGCAGCGCCTTTGGCCGCGATCAGAAGATCGAGGACACGACGCTGGGCTGGCGCTTCATCAATCCGGCGATGAAGGCGACATGGGGCGTTGATACAATGCCCCAGACGGCCGAAAATGTTGCCGCCGAATGGGGCATCTCGCGCGAGGATCAGGACGCCTTCGCCCTGCTCAGCCAGCAGAAATGTGCGGCGGCCCAGGCCAATGGCCGTCTGGCGGCGGAAATCGTGCCGGTCGAAATTCCGCAGAAAAAGGGCGAACCCCTTGTTTTTGCGGCCGATGAACACCCCCGCGCGACCACGCTGGACGCTCTGGCCCGTTTGAAACCCGTGGTGCGCGCCGATGGCACAATCACGGCGGGCAATGCCAGCGGGTTGAACGACGGCGCAGCCGCCATGATCATCGCCAGCGAACATGCCGCTAAAACTCATGGCCTGACCCCGCGCGCGCGCGTGGTGGCGATGGCCAGCGCGGGCGTGGCGCCCCGCGTGATGGGCATCGGTCCGGTCGAGGCGGCGCGGCGTCTGTTTGCGCGCACCGGGCTGGGCATGGCGGACATGGATATTATCGAGTTGAATGAAGCCTTTGCCGCGCAGGGCATCGCCACCTTGCGCGATCTGGGGGTGGATATGGCCGATCCGCGCGTCAATCCCAATGGCGGGGCGATTGCGCTGGGCCATCCTTTGGGCATGTCGGGCGCGCGCATCACGCTCTCGGCGGTCGAGGAATTGCAGCGGACCGGCGGGCGCTATGCCCTCGCCTTCATGTGCGTGGGCGTGGGCCAGGGCATTGCCGCGATTGTCGAGCGCGTCTGAACCTCGACAGGTTGGGCGGGGGCTGTCATAGGCCCCCGCCTAAAGGAGGGGCACGCATGAGCCAGTCAGATCCCGATTTCATGCAATCTCTGGCCCGCGGCCTGATGGTCATGGAGGCCTTTGTCGAACTGGGCCCGGATCAGTCCATCGCCAGCCTTGCCCGCCATACCGGCCTGCCGCGCGGGGTGGTGGCGCGCTGTCTGCATACGCTGGTGATGACCGGCTATGTGGCTCAGGATGAACGATCTTTTTCGGTGCGGCCCAAGGTTTTGGGGCTGGCGCGGGCCTATCTGTCCGACCGCTCGCTCTCGGCCATCGCCCAGCCTCTGCTGGAAAATCTGCGCGACCGGCTGGGGGAATCCTGTTCTCTTGGGGTGCTGGACGGGGCCGATGTGCTATATGTCGCCCGCGCCTCGCAAAGCCGGATCATGGCGATCGGCCTGCATGTCGGCAGCCGGTTGCCCGCGTGGTGCACGTCCATGGGCCGTATTTTGCTCGCCAGCCTGCCGCCGGAGCAGCGCGATGCTCTGTTGCCCCCTGCCTCCCTGCCCGCGCGCACGCCTCATACGGTGGGCTCGCTGGAGGATTTGCGGGCGCTGCTGGACAGGATTGCCCGCGATGGGGTGGCCATTGTCGATCAGGAGCTGGAAGTGGGGCTGCGTTCGGTTGCAGTGCCGGTGCGCAATGCCAAGGGCCAAGTGATCGCAGCGCTCAATGTCGGCGTCAATGCGATGGAGCACAGTGTCGAGCATTTGCGCTCTAACATAGCCCCTGCCCTGATCGAAACGGCGCGGATGGTGGGGCTGGCCAGCGCTTCGGGGCTGTAATTTCAGACTTTTCCCCGGAATGGCTCGCCCTTTGGCCATTCCGGGGGTTTGGCGCTTAATCTTCCCAATAACGGTCGAGCAGATCGCGCAGCGCCGTTTCAACCTCTTCCTTGCTGCCGCCATCCTTGGGAAACAGCGTCAGGCTGATGCTCTTGCGATCCTTGCCCTCGATACGCAGCAAAGGCACGCCGGCCCCATTTCGCAGGACAATCTGGTCCGATCCTGACCTCTTGGGGGCTTTTACCAGCGCAGTTTTCTTTCGCGCTTCGGCTTCCCGGTTGGCCACGGCGCCAAAGGCGCGGATGATGTCGGGCACGGTCGCGGGCAAGTCCTCTTCGCCCATCCGCCGCCCGTCGCGGATGCGCCGCGCCTCGGCCAAAACCGCCGCGCGACAGTCATCTTCCTTGAGAAGCGGCTTGATCGCGCCAATATGCGAGATCTTCAGCTCAAACGGGTCGGCAAAAGAGTTCAGAATGTCGGTCGGCAGGCGCGCCAGATCGAGATAGCGGCTCAACCACGCCTCGGACTGGTTCAAACGCTTGGCCATGTCCTTCTGGCGGCCGTTATAATAGAGGCCCAGCGCCTGAAGATAATCGCGCGCGCGCTCAATATCGCTCAGATCCTCACGCGCGCGGTTTTCCAGATCCGAAACGCGGAAAGCCTGCTCGTCGGTCAGATCGCGGATTTCCACCAGATAGCGGATTTCCGGATGGTTGTTGGCCCGCAGCCATTTGACGCACCAATGGCGCCGAGCACCGCAAATGACCTCGTAATCGTAATTCGGATCATTGTGGACGCGCCGCACAATGGCGGGCACTTCCTGCTTGCCCTGCGCCAGAATGCTTTCGATCAGATCCGAACAGCGCGTTTCATTGAGCGCGGCATAATCGCGGTTATGGCGGATCCAGATGCGGCAGCGATCGGGATCGACCAGTTCCTGCGGATTGTTGACCACTGAGCCCGATGCCAGTTCGGCAAGCCGGTTGTTGCGCCCCGAAAGCACCCCCACACCTAGGCGCGACGGGCGGCTGTTTCCATCCGCAGCCGGTTCGACAACCGAGACCAGATCGGCCATGAAGCTCTTGTTTTTCGAGCTCATTTATACGCTCCCTTCACAAATTGCAGGGCTGCAATTTTGGCGCATCACGCCAGTCCTTCCTTGCGCAGACGGGCCAGATGACTGGGCCATGTGCGGCGAATATCCACCTCGATTTCCCCACAAACCCCGTCCAGATAGGTCAGGCAGCGATCACGCACCTGCTTGCTGGTCATGGGGCCGGACAGTTCGTAAACCGTCATCAGACGGGCGGTGGCATTGTCGATTTCGGCGGAGTCCTTCAGCGGCGTGCGGACCATCGCATTGCCGTAAAGCTGGCGCATCAGTTCGAGCAGACCGCGCTGCATCGACTTGTTTTCATCCACCTTGGAGGCCACGAAACGCAGGAAAGCCAGTTGCGGCGCCAGATCATATTGCTGAAGATCCTGGATCGTTTCATCCAGCATAGCCAGAAACGCCGCGGTCGAGGAAAAGTCCATCACCGTGGGCGGCACCGGCACCACCAGCGCATTGGCCGCACGCAGCACCGATAGCGAAATCGCCCCCAGCGCCGGCGGCGGGTCGAGGATCACCACATCGTAGAGGTCCTGCACCGACTGGATGCCCTGCGAGAGGCGGTTGAGCAAAGCCCCCTGCCCCCGCGCCATGCGGGCGGCCAGTTCATATTCGGACTGGAACAGGCGCAGGTTGGCCGGGATCAGGTCCAGCCCGTCGAAATGGGTCTTGCGGATCGCATATTCCAGCGTCGCGCGCTCGCCCTCGCGCAGGAAGGGATAGAGCGTATCCTCTTCTCCCAGATCGAGGTCGGGAACATAGCCGAACAGCGTGGTGGCCGAAGCCTGACTGTCGCAGTCGATCAGCAGCACCCGATAGCCGTGGATCGCCAGATATTGCGCCAAATGGACCGAGAGCGTCGATTTGCCCACGCCGCCCTTGAAATTCTGGACCGCCAGAATCGAGCAGGGATCGCCCGGCGCGCGCCAAGGGCGGGTGCCAAAAGTGCCGCGCATGTCGTTGAGCTGGGCCAGCGTATAACCCAGACGGCGGTTGTTTTCGCCGCGCGGAGGTGCTTCAAGGCGCCCGTCGCTCTCGGCCTCGCGAATCGCGGCCGTGGTGCGTCCGACCAGTTCGGCCGCCTTGCCGATCGGAAAGGAAGGCTCACGCCTTTCCTCGGCCCGCATGTCGCGCGCGGAGGAGCGGAGTTTTTCCAGAACTGAGGAAGAGCGATCAGCCAATGCGGCAACATCGAGCGCTTCTTCCATGCGAACTTCGTCAAGCGCGGAAGCCATGTGTGCTCCTTTCGAAAGTTAAATACCACCTGCCCGATTTTCACTTTTTCGTCAAGCATCCTGCATAATTCGCAAAGGCGGAAATCTGCGGGTTATGAAGTGAAAATGGCAAAGCCTATCCTGACCTCGTGGGGGCGGTTTTGTCGCCCTTTGCCGCGAATTGCAGGGCTGCAATCGCCGGTCAGGGCCGTCCGCGGCGGGCCAGAAAAGCCTCACAAAAACCGCGCCAGGATTTTTCCAGCTTCGCCCCGCGCAGCGCACCCAACCTGTCACCCATCTGCTGGCGATAGGCATCCGCGATCACATCCATGTCCCAGCCGCCGCCATAACGCAACGCGACATCGCGAAAGGGAGCTTCGGCCGTGCCGTAACGCAGCGAGCCATCGGGGAATTTTTCCCAAGGAGTTGAAGCTGCTGTCGCCGTCCGCCGAGGGCGGGCAGGTGCGGGAGCAACGGCCGGCACAGCCGTCGGCGCGGCAATCCGCGCCACCTCGCCATCGCGCCGCGCCTTGCGCCCGGCCGAGTGCCGCTCAAGCTCGTCAACAGTCTGGATCTGGGCCGGGGCGTCTTTGGGGACAAAACGAAACTCGATCTCAGCCACCGCCCTGCCCCGGCGGATCTCTTTCCATTCCAGATTGTAATGGGCCAATTGATCGATCTCGGACTGCGCAACAGTCAATACCTTACGCCGCAACTGGGCAAAATCGCCATATTTATCAGGATCGATACCCAGCGCCGCGCGCAGGCCCAGAATATCGACGCGCCAGATCGGCTGACGCCGATGAAGCCGCAGCGCGCCTTCCTCATACAGTTTGAGCGCATAGGCCGAGCGGAAGCCCAGCACCGCCTGACGGTTCATCACCGAATAGGTCTGCGATTCCTGAATAAGGCGGCGCGCATCCGGGGTAAAACGCCATTCGATCCAGCCGGTTTCCTTGTCGCCCTCCTCGACCTCTTCCCAAGACGATTCGATCAAGCTGAAACGTTTGGTCGCCTTGCGCCCACGCCAGGACCTGTCATCCTCGGCAAACAGGGTGCGATGCAATTCCTCAAGCATATCAACGATACGCTCATTGCCCTTGTGGCCGCGCCGGATATCGGCCTTGCGCAATTTGTGCGACGTGTCGCGCCAAGCATCGCCCCCGGCCGTCAGAATCATCAGAGCCAGCAGGCGGGAGGCGGTGAGGCTGAGCGACTGTCCCTTGACGAAGCGGACCTCGACCAGCTTGCCGGGTTTGGCAAATTCATCGCCGCCCTTGCGCGCCAGCGTCGCGGCCACGCGCATGGCCCGCGCGGTCACGGCCGCGTCATTGTCCTCGACGCCATGATCCTGGGCGTCATAGTCCTCGACAATGTCCAGTTGCATTTCCTCAGCCATGAATCGGCGCCCTTGTTTGGCCGATTGATGCCTGACCTGACCAGCCGGGTCAAGTCAGGTCAGTTTAGCCCCCAAAAGGACAGGATAGAGTTTGGCCCACGCAAAAGGCCACGACAAAGAGCTTGTCCGATTCGGTTTCGAGAGCAAAGAATGACACAAACGCAACCAAAAACGTGTCTGTGCTTGGCGAAAATGCCCTATCCTCCTCCACGCCCCCAACAAGACAGGATACCCCATCAGGACAGCTAAGATCCCCCAGGAAGACAGGCTATTGCCCCCATAAGGACAGGATAATGCCCCCATGCGGTCAGGAATGACCATTTAAACCATTGAAATTTATATAGGAAATGGCGCTGAATCATGAATCTTTAGAATCTGGAATCATCACGTCACCGCAAGAGCGGCGCCGTGCATTGTTAAAATTGTTTATTTTCAATAAAATACGACCATACTCCGAAAAAATTGCAGGGCTGCAATTTCATGCCGGGTATTCCAAAGTTCCATCCCGCCAGAGCCTCAACGCGGAGCATATTTCCAGATCGACGCCACAGCACAGTCTCGAAATCGCTTCAAATGAGCGCAAAACTGTGGATGTATCGCCAAAACAGCCCCAAAAACCCCAAATCTCCAATAGATCCCGGCCGCAACACGCATTAGCAGGGGCCATCCATTTCACTTGAAGGACTGAAACCATGAACAATAGCGATCTCGCCGACAAGCTGGCTGCCTCGCAGGGCATCACCAAAGCTGACGCGCGCAAGTATGTGGATGCCGTTTTTGCCGCCATCGCGGATGCTGCTGCTGAAGGCGAAGAAGTTTCGCTCAACGGCTTTGGCAAGTTCAAGGTCAAGGAAAGCGCCGCTCGAGAAGGTCGCAACCCGGCCACCGGCGACACGATCCAGATCGCCGCTTCCAAGAAGCTGGGCTTCACCGCCGCCAAGGCGGTCAAGGACAAGCTGAACGGCTAAGGTCCCAAAGAGGGCAGGGGAGTTTGTCTCCCCTGCCTTCGACGTGCGCTGCCAAAGCCCCTCCGGACCATTCTCCACACTCTATCCGTTGCGAAAATCCAGCGCAGGCAAGCTAACCATCACTTGCCCCGACCGCCAAACCATCATCGGCGCTCCCCAATAAAAAGCCTCCCGGCCGAATGGCACAAAGCACAGGCCGCCTCATGCCGAACTGCCGGATTTTTCCGAAAACGGCTTGGACCGAAGATCAGCCGCCCTTTCGATTATCCCGCATGGATGCTCTCGCAGGGCAGGGGAGACCCCCCTCCATCCTCGTTCACCTTGGCCGCCCTGTACTGATGGGCGGATCTTTATGGGAAAAGTCACGATCCCCCCTGCGGCCTTTTGTCACCCGGCCTCGACGCCTGCGACCATCTCGTCATTGCGGGAAACATCGCATCGGGCGGTGAGGGGCATCGTGCAACCTGCGTTGCGCGCACAGAGCATCCCCCGGCCGGGTCTTACCTGCGTCTTTGGCGCTGTTGCCGATATTTTCGATCATGAAGCGAAAAGCCTGCCGTCCGACTCAACGGCGCCATGCCGGTGATCATAGAGGAAATATAGCCGGCCAGACTGTTGCCCCCGTCGAACGTCCGGATTTCAGCACCGTTGCTGAACAGCTGGCATAAAAGAAAGAAGCATTCGCCGCGCGACCGGCGATAGCGATGTTGGCGGGACGACACCAGATGCCGCGCCGAATTTGCCGCATCATCGCGCCGAGGATGTTGCCAGTCTGAGGCCAAAGGCAAAGAAAAGGCCGCCCGTCAACCGATCGAGCAACGGCACCGCGCCGGGGCGGCGTAGAAAGCCCGAAAGTGGCACCGTGGCCGCGATCAGCAGTGCAAACCACACAAAGGCCAGCAGCACATGCACTCCGGCCAGAAAGAAAGTGTAGGCCGCCACCGACACGCCCGCAGGCACAAATTGCGGCAGGAAGGTGATATAGAACACGCCCATCTTGGGGTTGAGCAGGTTGGTCAGAAAGCCCCGGCGAAAGCTGTCCTGTCCTTTTGGGGGCGAGAAGTCACCGCTCATTTCCAGGGATTTGCGCGGGTTGATCAGCAGTTTGACCCCCAGCCAGAGCAGATAGGCCGCCCCTGCCAGCTTGACCGCCGTATAGGCTATTTGCGACGCCTGAAGCAGCGCGCCCAGCCCCAGAGACACCGCCGCGCCCCAGATCAGACAGCCCAGCGCGATCCCGCCCGCCGCCATGGCCGCCGGTCTGCGGCCCTCGACGCTGGCCGTGCGCAGGACCATTACGGTGTCCAGCCCCGGCGTGATCGTCAGCAGGGCGGCGGAGGCGACAAAGGCGAGAAACAGCGGAAGATTGGCCATGCTCCAAGGCTAGTGCCCGAGCGGGCGGCGATCAATCTTTCTCGTCATGCGGCAGCGGACCCGCACGGAACGAACCGAAGGGCAGGGGGCTTGGCAATGCGGGCTGGTATTTCGTCCCGCCCGCCGATCCGTTTGCGGTTCGCGCCGCAGGGTATGCGGCGCGATGTCAGCCGATGCGGAAAATATCGAGATGTACCGATGCGCCGCGCTTGCCGCCCGTGGCCAGAAACAGCGAGCGGTTGACCCAATCATAATCAGGGTGCCCGCTTTCCAGCCGGATGAAGGTGCGCATGTAATAGGCATCGAAGGGCACATCCTCGCCCCCGGCGGCGCGGGCGGCCACGTCGGGGGCCATATGCCGGATCCCTTGCGAGATTACCTCGACCACCGCGCCATCGTCCGTTTCAATGGCATAGCGCGCGTCCAGTTGGGCCAGACCGCCCGCCTGCACCGTCTGCCAATCGGCGCCGATGTTGAGGATGCGCCCGTTGATCAGCGCGCCTGCCGCCGTTCCGCCCACGATCGGAATGATCCGCCGGGTGCCGCCCGGACACTCGCCCATCTCGTGCGGACGGGTCAGATTGATGGCGAGGGTGCAGACCGGCTCAAGCAACAGTGTCATGATCGAGCCTTTCGGCAATGCGCCCATCGGCGGGAATGATCGGCGGCGCGGCATTCAGCGCATCGCGGGCAAAACCGGCCGCCGTCTGATAGGCCAGCATGAATTGGCGGCGCTCGGCTTCGGGGATCACATCGTCGATGTTCTCAAATGTCCCCCCGCAGCGTTCATCAACCAGATTGAGCAGGCCGAACGGCCCGGCCCCGCGATTGCGCAGCGCCAGTTGACCCACCGGGCCGCACAATTCGGCATCGAAGGCGGCCAAGGCCTGCGCATTGACGCCATGCTCGATGAAACACCGGCCCAGCGTGCGCGCATCGACAATCGCCTGCGAGGCGCCATTCGATCCGGTGGGATACATCGGATGGGCCGCGTCCCCGATCAGCGCCACTGGTCCATCGACCCAGGTGGGGATCGGGTCGCGGTCGATCATCGGATTTTCATAAGCCACATCCGATTTGGCCAGCAGCGCGGGCAGGTCGAGCCAGTCATAGACGAAGGCATCAAAATGATGCGAAAAATCAGACAGTTCGCATGGACGGAACCAGCCGGTCTTGGTCCAGTCATGGGTGGCATCATAGGTCTGTTCGGCAATCCAGTTGATGTCGGCCAGCCCGTTTTCATCAGGCGCCGAGATCGGATAGATCACGACCCGGTGGCGATGCGTGCCAAGGCCGACAAAGGATGATCCGGTGCGGATCGGCACGCCCCGCGCCGTACCGCGCCACATCAATGTGCCGCCCCAGCGGATCGGCCGCTGATCAGGATGCATCTGCGCGCGCACACTGGAATGGATGCCGTCCGCGCCGATCAGCAGCGCGCCATGTTCGTCCGCCACCGTGCCGTCGCTTTTCGTGACATGGGCAACCACGCTGCCATCGGCCTGTTTGGTATAGCCGGTGACTTTCTGGCCCAGCCGTACCGCATCCGCGCCCAGCCTTTCGACCACATGGGCATAGAGCAGCAGGTGAAAACGCCCGCGATGCACCGCATATTGATGCCAGTGATAGCCCGCGCTCTTGCCGCGCGGCTCGCTGTAGATGTCCTTGCCGTTGAGGCCAACCAGCGCCCATTCCTTCGCGGCGATGCCCACAGCGTCCATTTCCGCCTCGCCAATGCCCAAGGCTTCGAGTTCGCGCACGGCGTTGGGTTGCAGATTGATGCCGACGCCCAGCGGGCGCAGCTCGCCCGTGCTTTCAAACAGGGTGCAGGGCACACCGATCTGGTGCAGCGTCAGGGCCAGCGCCAGCCCGCCGATACCGCCCCCGGCGATCAGAACACGATTTTGGGTCATTGCATCCTCGAATCCGAAACTTGCGCCGATAGTGCTATCGCCCGCAACATTCCTGCGCCGGTAAACCAGCATATCGATCAAAGCAAAACATTTGCGGGGAGCCATTGAAATCGCGTGGAATTGACCAAACCCGTTCGTCGGCATCGGCAAAAGGCATCTTGCGAATCACAAGAGGGGTCTGTTCGTACCGCGCAGAAGCCGCGCCGGTGGCCGTCAGCGGAGATTGATGCAGAGACATATAACTGAAAATAAATGATTATAGTTCCTGTATCAGCATCACGGGCCACGAGGCTGACCCGAATGTGATTGGTGCGTGTCGAGCACAAAACCTTTCGGCAAAGTGCCTTAGCGCGTTTTGCGGTTGATCCGCCCGCTGCGCTTTTTCGTCCATATCACAATGCCGGTGATGCACAGCATCGTCACCATTGCCCCGATCATGCTGACCGCGATGTGCCATGCCGTGCCGCCGACATGGGCGGTGTGCAGCGCTTCGACCCAAGTGGTAAACGTATTGGCGCCGTGCCGCCCGGTGGGGATGCGCGTGGCGCGCAGGGCTCCGCTGTTGCCGTCAAAGCCGACGAAACTGCCCCCGCCATGGCGCGAAATATCCGCGCTGGAGGTGAAACCATAGACATAGGCGCCGGTCGCAGGAATATACCAGAGATAGCGCTCGCCATCGCCGCGGAGCGTCAAATGGAAGTGCGAGGCCTCAGTGCGGGCCAACTCTTCGGCATGCAGGAGCGCCTGATCGAAAGACAGACGCGGCTGCCAGCGCGGCGCGGGCAGCAGGGCCGATTGATAGACCGCTCCATCATCCACCCCGCCCAGCGCTTGCACCACCGGGCCATAGACCTGCGGCAGGTTGAACGATACGCTCGATACCGCAAAGACCAGCAGCAGCGGCCAGATCCACAGGCCCCCCGCACGGTGCAGGTCAAAGTTCAGCTTATAGCGCGAGGCCCCCCAGCGCACCGCCCAAGCAGGCGCCCAGCGGGCAAACCATCCCTTGCCCGCTGGCGCCCTGGTCACAACCGGCAGCGTGAGATAGAACCCCACAAAGCAATCGAGCACCCAGACCAGCGCCGCCAGCCCAAAGGCGAGCAGACCCCATTGCCCCAGCGCCAGACTGTAGTGCAGGCGATAGGTAAAGGGCATCAGGTTCTTGATTCCCTGTGAAATATTGCCCCATTGGCGGCGGCCCAGTTCGGCGCCGGTATAGGGATCGAGGAAAAGATCATCCCATTGCGGCGCATCGGCGCGGGGCAGGCCGGATTTGGGATCGGGCCAGGTCAGATAGAGGCGCAGCGAACGCCCTTCCTCCACCGTCATTGGCACATAATCGATCCGGGCGCCCGGATAGCGCGCCAGCACAAGCCGCCGCAATTCCAGCGTTGAGAGCGCCGCCGCGCCGGGCGAGGGCGGGGCGGCCAGTTGCAGATCGGGCGCGGCGGCAACCTCCAGCTCGTCGATCCATGACAGGAAAATGCCGGTAAACCCTGCCACGGCCAGAAACAGCGCCAGCGTCAGTCCGGCCCAGCGATGCGCGACGACCCAGAATTGCCGCCCCATGGCTCAGAACGCCACCGAGATCGTGCCCGATATGCTGCGCGGGGCGGCGTAAAAGCCCTGACCCCATTTCAGGCTGCCCAGATAATGGACATCGCCGACATTGCGCAGATTGAGGCTGGCGCGAACATGGGGCGCGATGCGGGCGCTGGCCATCAGATCGACCACGGCATAGGCGTTTTGCGTGATGACCACCGGGGTGCTGACCCCGCCATAGGCCACAATCGCGCTGTCGGTCGTGCGGATGGCGTTCTGCCAGCGCAATTGGCCGCCAAGTTTGAGATCATGAAAGGCCGCAATGCTGTAGGTCGTGGCCAGTTTCAGCGATTTTGTCGGCAGATAGGTGCGGGTGGGCGCCCCGTTCCGGTCATGGACCTCAAGGCCGGTATAGCCGCCGCTGATCGACCATTGCGGGGTGATCATGCCGGTGATTTCCAGTTCGAACCCGCGCGCGGTGGTGTCCACGCCCCGGTAATAGGTGGTGCCGACCCGGCCCGCATCGCCCACGCCGAACACGCCCGCCGCCTCGGCCAGACCGGTCTGGCGCGCGCGGAAAATCGCGGCGCTGGCATAAAGGCGCTTGTCGAACCATTCGCTTTTGATGCCGCCCTCGATGCTGGTTCCCTTGGCCGGGTTCAGACGGGCGTTGGTGACATCCACTTCCTTTTGCGGATTATAGATGTCGGTATAGCTGGCGTAGAAGGAGATGTTTTTGGTCGCGTCAAAGACGAGGCCCGCATAAGGGCTGAGCGCGGAATTGCGGCGGGTCTGATCGACGCCGTAATTATAGCCCGACGAGCGCAGCCAGATCGCGCTGGCCCCGAACACCCCTTTGAGCCGATCAGTGATATTGGCATGCACCGCGCCATAGACGCGGGTGAGCGTGTCGCGGCTGTCCTCGGAGAGGACTTCGGCGGCATAGGCGCCCTCGGCCGGATAGATGCCGTTCACCGCCCAATTCGCGACCGAGACATAGGATGGGTAGGACAGCGTGGATTGCGAAAATTCGCGGCCATGCATCGTGGCATGCGACACGCCCAGCGACACCTGATGCTCGCGCCCGAAGAGTTTGAGCGGGCCGGAGGCCTGACCGTCGAAGAGGTTCTGTTCATAGGGAGAGCGGTAGATGCCCGGCCAACCGCTCACGCCCAGCCCGGTCGCGGCATCGGGATAGCCAAAGGCATAGAGCAGTTTTGCCTGTGAATCCCGCTTGTTATAGGTATAGCGCCCGCGTGCCTGCCAGCCATTGCGACCCTTCCATTCCAGTTCGGCAAAAGCGGTCTGGTCGGTGACGTTCCAATAGGTCCAGGGCGCCGAAGGGCTGGCCGAGACATCATAGGCAACCCGCGAGCCATTGGTGTAGAGCAGGGGGAGCGAGCCCCAGAGCACGCCGCGCGCATTGTTGTCCTGCCGCGTATAGCCGGCGTTGATCATCAATTCGGGTGTGAGGTCATAGGAGAGCAGCGCGCCGTAAACATTGCGGTTCACATGGTTGTAGCGCAGATAGGAATCGCGCTGATCATGGGCATAGATCAGGCGGATGGCCAGCTTGCCATCCCGCGTCAGCGCGCCTGAAACATCGCCGTCGACGCGCCACTGGTTCCAACTGCCGCCCTGCGCATTGGCTTTAAGGTGAAAGTCCTTGGTCGGCCGTTTGCGGACGTAATTGATCGTGGCTGAGGGATTGCCCACGCCGGTCATCAGCGCATTGGCGCCGCGAATGGCTTCGACGCGTTCGTAAAGGATCGTGTCGGTTTCGCCATAGGCCGCGCCCCAGCGCAGCGGCAGGCCGATGCCGTCGATCTGGAAATTGGTCACGTCAAACCCGCGCGAAGTATATTCCGTGCGGTCGGTTTCGACGCGTTCAACATTGATGCCGACGGCTTGGGCCAACAGATCGTTGACATTGGTGAGGGCGAAATCCTCGATCCGCTGGCGGTCGATGACGGTCACCGATTGTGGCGTTTCACGCAGCGTCAGGGAAAGACCCGTGGCAGAAGGGGTTTCGCGCTGGGCGCTGCCGGTCACGACAATCGAGTTGGCGTCATCGGCATCGGCTTCGTTGGCGGCAAGGGCAGGGGTGGCAAGCGCGCAAAGGGCGGCGGTGGAGAGCAGGACGAGACGCAGGGGCATGGCAACCTTTCGGGGTGAATATCCGTTGCCGAGACTCGCTATTGCAAATCACTCTCAATTTCAAGATTGATTATCCAGACGTGCAAAATCTTCGTCGCAATCGCGGCGCGCCGGAAATGACATGGAAAATCAATTGGTGCCGCTTCAGGCGGGCGCAGGCCCCACCGAATCGCGCTGGATCAGATCGAAATCCAGCTCCACCTGCCGCGCCCCGTCCTCGCGCTCGATGATCATCAGTGCGGCGGTCTCGGCCATCGCATCAATGGGCTGAAACACCGTGGTCAGATAAGGCCAGGTCGTGCGCGCCACCCAACTGTCGTCAAAGCCGCAGATCGAGACATCACGCGGCACAGAAAGGCCTAGCTGGCTGCACGCCACCATCACACCGGCGGCCGAATCGTCATTGGTGGCAAAAATCGCGGTGGGCCGGTCGGCCGCATCCAGCAATTCGCGCCCCGCATGGATACCCGTTTCAAACGCAAACCCGCCCAGCGCCTCGGTGATGACCACCGAAGGGTCGATCTGATGCAGCCTTTCGACAAAGCCCTTGCGGCGGGTATGGGCCGCGCCATGCTGCTGTGGCCCGTTGACCAGACCGATGCGGCGGTGGCCGTGCTGATAGAACAGATCGGCGATACGCGCGGCCGCGCCCGCGTCGTCGATCGTGACCGCCAGCGAGCGCTTGGCGTCGATGAAGGGCGCGAGCCGGGCATAGCGTGCGCCATAAGCCTCCAACGCGTCAAGCACGCGCGGATCATCGCTGATCGGCGGGGTCAACACAAAGCCGTCGCAGCGCGCATTGCGGAAAATCGCCTCCAGCGCGGATTGCAGCGCGGGCGTGTCGGCGCTGGTGTCGATGGAATCGATGCGCAGGTGATATTGCCGCGCAACACAGGCACGATAGGCGCCCGCCAGCACCTTCATCGTGTAATTGGGGCTGGGATTGTCGAACAGCACGCTGATGGTGAAACTGCGCGCGCCCGCCAGCGAGCGCGCCGCCGTATCGGGAACATATTTGAGCGCGGCAATCGCGGCTTCCACCCTCTCGCGCAATTGCGCCGAGACATGGGGCTCTTTGTTGATGACGCGCGACACGCTTTTGATCGCAACGCCCGCTGCCTTGGCCACATCGGCCATGGTTGCATGGGGGCGCGGGGCGGTGTCGCTTTTCGTTTGGGTCATTTTGCCTTGTTCCCGGATCCGACAGGCCGCCGCCGGGGGGCACGCGGGTCCGGCTCTGTTGTGTGCTGATTGTTGTGGTGGCGCTGTATTGATTGTCAAGCGGTGTACAAGGGATTCGTGCTTGCCCGTTGCTGCATTTGCACTGCGCATGCGCAGCACGCAAACGATCACAAAAGTTAGGGTGAATAGCAATGCGGAACCTGCCGTTTTTTGGGGCGGCAAAACCGGGAAACTCGGATGTTTGGCTAAGAGCGCGAGAAAATAATAATGTAAAACAATGAAATATAATAAACAGGAAATATCCCTGTGCCCGCGATGCCACACCAAAATCCTATTGTCAGCCCCTGCTTGACAGCGATGTCTTATTGAGGGACCAAGATAGCCGAAACGACATGAGATCGTTTTCAAACATGGAGAGGGGCTATGAAGAAAAGCGTCTTTGCAGGCGTTGCGTCAGCTATGGCTTTGGCCGCGGCAACGCAGGCTTATGCACAAACCACCCAGGTCACCGCCGACGGCGACATCATCGTGACCGCCACCCGCACCGAAACGCTTCTGTCCAAGACACCCATCGCAATGACCGCCGTCAGCGGCGATCAGCTGGTGCAAAAGGGCATCACCAACACCACCCAACTGGCTGACTCGGTGCCCAACGTGTCGATCGTGCGCGGCAACGGGCTCCAGATCACCATCCGCGGCGTGACCAGCACCGACGGCACCGAAAAAGGCGACCCTTCGGCCGCCTTCCTTGCCGACGGCATCTATCTGGCCCGTCCTCAGGCGCAGGAAGTCAGCTTCTTTGACGTCGAACGCGTCGAAGTGCTGCGCGGGCCGCAGGGCACGCTCTATGGCCGCAACACCACGGCGGGCGTGGTCAATGTCATCACCGCTTCGCCCAAGCACAAATTCGGCGCCTCGGCCGATGCGTCCTATGAAAGCTTCAACCACGTCAACGGCACGGCCACGCTCAACGTGCCCGTCACCGAAACTTTCGCCCTGCGCGCCGCCGTCAACTATGACCGCCGCGACACTTATGTGAACAAGGCCTCGAATGACAAGTACAGCTGGGGGCCGTTCAAGAATGTGTTCGCCGCCCGCCTGTCGGCCCTGTGGGAGGCCACGCCCAACCTCAAGGTGCTGGTCAAGGGCGACTATTCGCTCGATGACGGCTATGGCGTCAACTCGGTGCCGATCACCAATTTCTTTTCCGGCAATGTCGGAAGCCCCTCGGCGGGGGTGATGGCCTCGCCGACCTATAACATCAACGCTTCCTCGGGCGCGCTGCGCACCAGCAACCTTGCCGAACAGTGGCAGGGCAAGAACCACAACAAGGGCGCGGGCGTGATGGGCCAGGTGGACTGGAACGTCTCGGATTCGCTGACTGCGACCTATCTGGGTTCCTATCGCACGATGGACCGTTTCAGCCTCGGCTCGCTGGCCTCGGCCACCAATCCGGCGGCGGGCAATCGCACCACTTTCGTCGGCCACTATTGGCAGACCAGCCACGAAGCGCGTCTGGCCTTCAAGAAGGGCCCGGTCTTCCTGCAGGCGGGCGGCTATTACTTCAAGGAACAGTCGGGCATCGCCTTCTTTATCCTCGACTTCTTTGGCCCCAACAGCCAGTTCGGCTTCCCCCAGGACCCGACCAAGGCCGTGACCAAGGGCGCCTTTGCGCAAGGGTCGTATAATTTCACCGACAATCTGAAGCTGACCGCTGGCGTACGCTATTCCAGCGACGACAAGAGCCGCGTGGGCGCCACCGTCAATGACAACCTGCTGACCGGTGTGCGCACCACGTTCCAGACCAACAACGCAAGCCGCAATTTCAGCAAGACCACATGGCGCGTGGGCGTGGACTATGACCTGCCCGGCATCGGCCTGCTCTATGCCAACGTGGCCACCGGCTACAAGGCGGGCGGTTTCAACGACGGTTGCGAAATCGGCACCGGCACGGGCTGCGCCCTGCCTGCTTCGGCGCTCTATTATCAGCCCGAAACGCTGACCGCCTATGAAGCCGGTTTCAAGGTCCATACGCCGGACAACGTGCTGCGCTTCAACGGCAACTATTTTCATTATGACTATAACGGCCTTCAGGTGTCCTCGGTGCAGAATGTCTGCGGCGGTCCTTGCCAGGTGACGGCCAATGCCGCGACCGCCAAGGTTGACGGCGTGGAACTCGAGGCCGTGCTGCGCCCGGCCAAGAACCACACGATCGATGCGATGGTGACCTTCCTCGATGCGCGCTACGGCACCTATACGCCGCCGATCAACGGGGCGAATGCCAATTTCGCGGGCCTTCAGCTTAACCGCAGCCCCAAGTCGGTGGTCGCGCTGGGCTATACCTACAACCAGCCGCTCTCCAACGGTGGCGAGGTGGTCCTGAACGCGCGCACCCGCGTCTCGGCCAGCTATGCGCTGACCGATGTGGGCAATGGTGCCTTCTTCCGTCAGCCGGGCTACAGCAAGACGGACATCACCATCACCTATAACTCGCCCGATAAGAAGTATTACGTCGGCGCTTTTGCCAAGAACCTTGAAAACCGTATCGTGTTGACCGGAGCCACCGGGCAGACGGCTTCGTCCTCCTTTGCGGGCACGGCGGTGTTTGAGGATCCGCGCACTTTCGGTGTTCGTGCGGGAGTGAAATTCTGATATAAATCTAATAATTATATATTGCTGAACAGCCGCAAGCCACCTATCCGGCTTGCGGCTGTTCTTGAGAAAAATCCAATCTACCGATCCACAGGAGTGGCAGGAGAAGACCATGAAAATCCAGTTTCAATGTCTCACAGGCGTGGCCATCCTCGCGATGGGATCGGCCATGGCCCATGCTGCTGCTCCCACGGCCGCTGATGTGGCCGCGGCCGATGCGCGCGCCGCCGCCACGGTCAAGGCGATGAGGCCTGAGGAAAAGACCATCCTGACCCATGGCATCATGCCGCTGCCGCTGGGCCCCAATCCGCCCAAGGCGCCTGCCGATGCCATTCCGGGCGCGGGCTATATCGCGGGCTTGCCGCGTCTGGGTATTCCCGCGCTCAAGGAAACGGATGCGTCGCTGGGCGTTGCCTATGTCGGGGGCATCCGCAAGGATGGCTCGACCGCGCTGCCTTCGGGTCTGGCGCAGGCGGCCTCGTGGAACCCGGCGCTGCTGGAACAGGGCGGGGCGATGATCGGGTCCGAGGCGCGCGCCAAGGGCTTTAACGTGCTGCTGGCGGGCGGCGTCAATCTGACCCGCGATCCGCGCAACGGGCGCACCTTTGAATATCTTTCCGAAGATCCGCTGCTGTCAGGCATGCTGGTGGGCGCCGCGATCCGGGGCATCCAGTCGAACGGCATCATTTCGACCATCAAGCATTTCGCGCTGAACGGTCAGGAAACCGGCCGCAAATTCGTCGATATCCAGATCACCGATGCCAATGCGCGCGAGAGCGATCTGCTGGCTTTCAAGATCGGCATCGAACAGGGCCAGCCCCTGTCGGTGATGTGCGCCTATAACCGCGTCAACGGCGCAAATGCCTGCGACAATGACTATCTGCTCAACATGGTGCTGAAAAAGGACTGGCGCTGGAAGGGCTTCGTCATGTCTGACTGGGGCGCGGTGCCTACGCTGGATACCGCAATCCATGGGCTGGATCAGCAGTCGGGCGCCGAACTCGACCCCAAGGTGTTTTTCACCGACGATCTGGCGGCCAAGGCCAAGGCGGACCCGAAATGGGCGGCGCGTCTGGATGATATGAACCGCCGCGTGCTGACCGCGATCTATGCCACCAATCTGGACAAGAATGACGCCAGGCCCGGCGCGAAGATCGACTTTGCCAAAAATGGCGAAGTGGCGCTGGAGGTTGAAAAACAGGGCATCGTGCTGCTGAAAAACAACGGCGATCTGCTGCCGCTGGCCAAGAATGCCAAGCGTATTGCGGTGATCGGCGGCTATGCCAATTCGGGTGTGCTCTCGGGCGGCGGCTCCAGCCAGACCGACCCCGTGGGCGGCCCCAAAGCCACGATCCCGCTGGGCGGCGATGGCCCATGGGCGGCTTTCTTCAGCCAGCATTATCATGGTGTTGCGCCCTTAACCGCGATCAAGGCGCAGGCCAAGGACGCCAATGTCACCTATCGTGACGGCACGATCATCGCCGATGCGGTGGATCAGGCCAAGAAGGCCGATGTCGCCATCATCTTTGCCACCAAATGGTCGACCGAAGGCCAGGATCACGCCGATTTCAGCCTGCCCAACGGCCAGGACGCGCTGATCGCGGCGGTGGCGGCGGCCAATCCGCACACGATCGTCGTGCTGGAAACCGGCAATCCGGTGGACATGCCGTGGCTGGACAAGGTGCCCGCCGTGATCGAGGCATGGTATGGCGGCAGCCGCGGCGGCGATGCGATCGCCAGCGTGCTGTTTGGCGAAACCAACCCTTCGGGCCGCCTGCCGATCACTTTCCCGGCCCGCGCCGCGCAATTGCCGCGCCCGGTGGTCGATGGCTATTGGGATATGGAAACCGACTTCATGGGCAATCCGCCCACGCCCGACACCAAACTGCTGGCCAATTACAATATCGAAGGCTCTGACGTGGGCTATCGCTGGTTTGCGCGCAAGGGCGAAAAGGCGCTGTTCCCCTTCGGGCATGGCCTGTCCTACACCAGCTTTGCCGCCGACGGGCTGAGCGTAAAGGGCCTGAGCGCCAGCTTTACCGTCAAGAACACCGGCGCGCGTGCGGGCGCCTATGTCGCCCAGCTTTACCTGACCGCGCGCGGCGGCGAGGCCAGGCAGCGTCTGGCCGGTTTCGCCCGCGTCGAGTTGAAGGCAGGCGAGGCCAAGCCCGTTACGCTGACCATCGACCCGCGCATTCTGGCCGACTGGACCGCCAAGGGCTGGAGCATCAAGGGCGGCACCTACAGTTTCGCGCTGGGTCAGGACGCGGAACATCTGGGCGCGCCGGTCGCCACCAAACTTGCCGCCAAGACATGGAAGGATTGATCCGATGCGCAAATTTGCTTTGCTGGCCGCTGCGCTGATGGCCTCGGCCTCGGCGCATGCCGAAAATGTCGTCGTGACCGGCGGCACGGTTTCGGGGGTGGAGGCGCAGGGCGTCACCGCCTTCAAGGGTATCCCTTATGCCGCCGCGCCCACGGGTGCGAACCGTTGGCGCGCGCCGCAGCCCGTCGCCGCGTGGCAGGGCGTGCGCGACGGCAGCGCCTTTGGCCATGACTGCGCGCAGGCGCCGTTCCCGCCCGACGCCGCACCCATCACCACCACGCCCGCCGAGGACTGCCTTTACCTCAACGTGTGGAAGCCCGCCTCGGCCAAGGCCGGGGACAAGCTGCCGGTGATGGTTTGGATTCATGGCGGCGGTTTTGTGAACGGCGGCTCGTCGCCGGGCGTCTATTCGGGGCAGAATTTCGCGCGCGACGGCGTGGTTTTCGTCAGCCTCAACTATCGCCTTGGCCGCTTTGGCTTCTTTGCGCATCCGGGTCTGGCCGCCGAAGGGCTGGGGGGCAATTTCGGCTTCCTTGACCAGATCGCGGCCCTGAAATGGGTGCAGGCCAATGTTGCCAAATTCGGCGGCGATGCCTCGCGCGTAACGGTGTTTGGCGAAAGCGCGGGGGGCATGAGCATGCATATGCTGCTGCAATCGCCACTGGCGCGCGGGCTGTTCAGCCAGATCGTGATCGAGAGCGGCGGCGGGCGCAATGGCACCTTGCCCCAGCCGACGATGGCCAAGGCCGCGCGGGTGGGGGCCGAATTTGCCCCCGGCCTGACCGCCGCGCAATTGCGCGCTCTGCCCGAGGCGCAGGTGACGGGCAACCTGTCGATGATGTCGATGGACCAGAAGGGCTATTCCGGCCCCATGGTCGATGGACGCACGATCCTTGGCGCGCCCGATGATGCGATTGCGGCGGGTCTGACGGCGAATGTGCCGGTGATCGTGGGGGCCAATTCGGCCGATGGCTTTGCCTTTGGCACGGACAAGGACAAGGTTTTTGCCCAATTCGGGGCGGATGCCGATGCCGCGCGCAAGGTCTATGACCCAGATGGCAGCAAACCGGCCGCGCATCTGGCCATGGGCATCAGCGCGGACAAGATGTTCATTGAGCCTTCGCGTCATGTCGCTCGCCTGATGGCGGCGCGGGGGCAGAAGGTCTGGCTCTATCGCTTTGGCTATGCCGTGCCCAAAATGGCGCAGGCCATCGGCGGCGCGGCCCATGCCAGCGAATTGCCCTATGTGTTCGACACGGTGGCCGCGCGCAAGGGCGATGCCCCGCTGGCCGAGGAGCAGCCTGTGGCGACGTTGACCCATCGCTATTGGGTGAATTTCGTCAAGAACGGCAAGCCCGACGCGTCCGGCGTCCCGGCCTGGCCGCAGGCGAGCGCCACCACCACCACCGTGCAATGGATCGACGGCAAGGGCGCTTCTCATGTCGAGGATCCCTATACCGCGCGGATGGATTTCACCGCCAGCAGGATCGGCGGGTAAGGATCAAGGGGCGCCGGATGAGACCGGCGCCCCTTTGCGTATCAGACGAAGCCGTTCTGCTTCAGGAAATCCGCGCTGCCTTTGATCGCGACCATCAGATCGTCGGCGCGGTCCTGTTCGACAAAGAAGTGCTCGACACCGTTGGCCTCGGCGGTCTTGATAATGCCCTTCATGTCCAGATCGCCATCGCCCAGATAGGTGAGATATTGGAACAGCTCGATCCATTCGGTCGAACTGCCGCCATCGCCCTTGAAATGGTGGATGCCCTTCATGTCCTTGAGATGGACCATCTTGTAGCGGCCCTTGTACCGGGTCAGGTATTCCTTGGGATCGCCGCCGCCGGCAAAGTTCCAATAGACGTCAAGTTCGAGAAACACCGTCTTGGGATCGGTGGCATCTAGCATGGTGCGCAGCGGGATCTTGCCATCGATCGGCATCAGGCCATAGCCATGGTTGTGATAGCCAAAACGGACGCCGTGGCGCGCGGCATCGGCGCCGATTTTGTTGAAGACATCGGCGGCGCGTTTGTAATCGTCAAATGTCCTGCGCATGTCGGCGGGCAGCGAAGGCAGCGTCACATAGGTTGAGCCCAGCGCATGGGCCGCCTCGGCCAGCCTGCCCATGCCGTCGCGCAGGGTGAAAATATCGGTGTGGAGCGAGGGAACCGTCAGGCCGTGGCGCTGCATGATGGTTTTGACCTGCGCTGCGGTATGGCCAAAGAAACCGCTGCCCGAAAAGCCCAGGCTGGGGGTGACGGCGGCCCAGCTTGCCTTGCCGCGATCGTCGCTGAAATCATAGGGACCGTACATTTCCAGTTCGCGGTAACCAAGCCCGGCCAGCATCGCGATGGTCTTTTCAAAATCCTGCGAGAGCATCTTGGCCACGGTCCAGAGCTGGATGCCGAAGGCGCGGCCCTTGGGCGCGGCCAAGGCTGGCGAAGCGGCGCTGAGCGCAGCCAAAGCGCCCGCACTTGCGAGGAAATTGCGTCTGTCCATGATTTCAGGTCCTCTGCTTGGTATCGTTTTCAAGTTCGCGCAAAGTCTCCCAAGGTCCCCTTTCGGTCAAGGCCGCATTCGTGTCTTGGACGCGATTATGGGCCTGTCCGGCCCCGGTGCGCGGCCAGACAGGCCGAGATCCCCGCCACCAACAGGCCAAAGGCGCCCGTTTCGGCCATGGTGGGCCAGCGCGCTTCCCACAAAAACCCGTAGAGCAGCGCAAAGAGCGTTTCGAACAGGATCATCTGGCCGACAAGGGTGAGGGGGAGCAGCCGGCTCATCCGGTTCCACAAGGCATTGCCCGCAATCGAGGCCAGCAGCGCCACCCCGCCCGAAACGGCGACAAACCGTGTCCAGTCCGCCCCCGAATGATGCGCCACGCCGATGATCAGCGCCACCGGCACCAGACAAAGCGCCTGCGCTCCGGTCATCACCCCGATCAGCAGGTTCCAGTCCTGCGCGCCGACCGTGGGCAGCCGCACCAGCCAGCGCGCATTGCCCACTGCATAGGCGGTCCATGAAATCAGGGCGCCGGTGGCGCAGGCCATGCCGATCAACTGATCGAACGAATGGCTGGCCATGGCCTGCCTCGCCGCCTGCCACCCGATGCACAGGCCCCCGCCCGCGCAGAGCAGCAGCGAGGGCACCAGCCGGAGCAGCGGCACCGCATCATGATCGCGGCTGCCGATGATCGTCACGGCCACGGGCAGAAAGCCAATGATGAGCGAGGTCATGGCGATCCCGCCCATTTGCACGGCGGCCGAGAGCAGGAAATAATAGACCGTATTGCCCGCCAGCGAGAGCCAGACCAGCGCGATCAGGCCCCGCCCGCCAACATGCTGCACAAGGCGGCGCAGGCGCGGCGCAACCGCGACCAACGCCATCAGCCCATAGGCAATATAGCGCCCGATGGTCAGTTCGAGCGGGCGAAACATCCCCGCCAGTTCGGGTGCCAGAAACACCAGCCCCCACAGCGCCCCCGCACCGATGCCGCAGCCGATGCCCAGCAGCGACACGCCGCGGCGCGAGGGGAGGGTGCGGACCATCTGCATAGGACTTGTTCTCGCCAAGAGGGATGGTGCGGGTTATATCATCGCTATGCCGGTTTTTTGGCGCGAATTCGGGCGATAAAATGCAACAAAAACTCATTGTGGCGCAGGCCGATGGCTAAAACAGGGCGCGCGCTCGACGCATTCGATCTGGCGATTTTGCGCATCGTTCAGCAGGACAACAAGCGCCCCCAGCGCGAGATCGCGCAGGCCGTCAACCTGTCGGCCGCCGCCGTGCAGAGGCGGATCGCGGCGATGGAGGAGGCAGGCGTGATCGCCGCCAATGTTGCGCTGGTGGCGCCCGATGCGCTGGCTCTGCCGATCACGGCGATTGTGCAGGTGCATCTGCGCGATGAGCGTGCGGCCACGGTGGACGCGGCCAAGGCGCTGTTCTGCGCCGCGCCGGAGGTGCAGCAATGCTACTACGTCACCGGCGGCATGAGCTTTGTGCTGGTCATCATCAGCCCGGACATGCGCGCCTATGATGCGCTGACGCGGCGGCTGTTTTCGGAGAGCGATCTGGTCGAAAGGTTCCACACGCTGGTGGCGCTGGACCGGGTCAAGACGGGGATGAGCCTGCCTATTTAACGCCGCACCGGGGTTTGCCCCCCGATGCGGCGTCAGCCATCAACGCGCGTCCTCCAGGATCAGTTCGGCCGCGCGCGCGGCCACGGCCATGGCCGGGCCATTGGTGTTGCCCGAAACCGGCGAGGGCATGATCGAGCAATCGACCACGCGCAGCCCATCGACCCCATGCACCCGGCAGCGCGCATCGGTGACCGAGGTGGCGCGGTCGGTGCCCATGGCGCAGGTGCCCATGCCATGCAGGCCCGGTTCGGCCATGGCGCGCACGGCATCGACCAGTTCGGCCTCGCTCTGGATATGGTTGCCCGGCACGCGCTCATTGCCGACATAGGCCGAGAGCGCCTCGGCCCCGGCAAAGCGGCGCAGCAGGTGGAACAGTTCGATGGCCTTTTCCTGATCGAAGGGATCGGACCAGATCGCCGGATCGACCAGCGGCGAGACGCGGAAATCGGGCGAGGTGATCGTGATATGCCCCCGGCTGCGCGGACGCAGGTGATAGGCCGAGAAGGTGATGCCGGGGCGGTTGCTGATCGGGCTGCCGGGCTTTTCGGTCATTTCCTGCACGGTGCGCATGGCAAAGGCGGCGGCGGCCAATTGGAAATCGGGCCATTCGGGCGCGGTGCCCTTCGACGGCACCAGCACCGTGATCGGCAGGCCCACGCGCGCCAGCGGGCCGCTGCGCGTCAGGAAATAGCGCAAGGCATTGAAATAGAGCCGCGGCGCGACATATTCGCGGTTCGTGCCCGGATTGTTGTGCAGATCATAGGAAATGCCCATCTTCTGATGGTCGAACAAATTGCGCCCGACCATCGAGAGATCCGATTGCACCGCCACGCCCAGCCGCTGGAGATCCGCCCCCGGACCCACGCCGGAAAGCTGCAGCATCTGGGGCGAGCCATAGACGCCCGCCGACAGGATCACTTCGCCGCGCGCATAGATGGTGACATCGGCGCCGTCGCGCTCGACGATGACGCCGGTGGCGCGACCGTCTTCGATCACGATCCGCTTGACCGGATTGTTGGTCATCACGGTCAGGTTGGCGCGGCTGCGGATGGGCGCCACAAACGCTTCATAGCTGGAGACGCGCTGGCCGGTGCGGCTGACGGTATATTGGGTGCGGCCCGCCGCCGGAATGCCGGGGATGGTGATGTCATCAACCCATGGCGCGCCGATGGTGGCGGCGGCCTGCGCGATGGCGTCGAACACCGGCGACTTATAGGTCGAGGGGGTGATCTGCAATTCGCCGTCGCGGCCGCGGCCCGGATGGGCGCCGGGCGCGCGATAGGATTCGATGTTCTTGATGCAGCGCGCCATCTCGTCCCAGCCCCAGCCGGGCAGGCCGCGCGAGGCCCAATCGTTGTAATCCCCCGGCTGACCGGGCAGATACCATGTGCCGTTGATGGCCGAAGATCCGCCAAGGCCGCGGCCATAGGCCTGCCTTTCCTCGCGGCGGCCGGGCTGCTGGACCACGGGATAGGAGCGGAAATAGTCCGGCTTGCCCATGATTTTGACAAAGCCGCCCGCCATTTTGATGAAAGGGTGCTGGTTGTCGCCGCCTTCCTCGATCAGCAGAACCTGATGGCGCGGATCGGCGCTCAGACGGTTGGCCAGCACGCAGCCCGATGAGCCCGCGCCCACGATAATATAGTCGAAACTGGCCATGTGTCCCCGCCCGAATCCCACAAATGATAATAGAACCTTTATTCGCATTCTTTCAGCACGTCCCTTGACCCCCTGTCAAGCATCAATTAGAAGTGAAATTCCAATTATTCAAATTCGCCCCTCATCAGGGCCGTTGAAATCCAGCCATAAAGGGAGAGTGCGCTATGCTGCCTGTTGAACGAATCATCGGCGAGGAGGGCCTGACAGCCACCCCGCGCGGGGCAAGGCTGGCGATGCGCCTGCCATGGTATCGCTCCTTGCCGTTCTCGACGGTCGAGGTGGCAGGCGTGACGCTGGACGGTGCGCCGGTCGATCTGGCCGATGCGGTCGTCGAATTTGACGATGCCAGCTTTCCGCTGGCCGAGATCGGCGAGCAGACCAATGCGTTCTGGTTCGTGCGCGACAGCGCGTTTCTGGTGATGCCCGGCGTGGAACTGGCGGCGGGCAGCGAGCATGAAGTCTCGCTGCTGCTGCATGTGAACCCGCCCTATATTCCGGGCATGAAGCGCGTGAACCCGCAAACCGCCACGCTGCGCGTCAACTGATCCGACAGGAGTTGTCATAATGACTGTTGCCAATGGCCCGCAGATGGGCGTCACCCTTTATTCCTTCACCAACGAATGGCTGACCCGCCAGTTCGAGCTGGACACGCTGCTGCGCGAGGTGGCCAAGCGCGGTCTGGGGCCGAACATCGAGATCATCGGCTTTCAGAGCTTTAAGGAATTTCCCGATGTTTCGGATGATTTCGCCGCCTATTTCAAGGATCTGATTGCCGAAACCGGCCTCAATCCGGTGTCCTGCGCGATCAATTCGGACCGTTTCATGAAGCCGGGCCAGCAGCCCATCGACGATGCCGATCTGGTCGAATACCATAAGCGCCAGTTGCGCAGCGCCAAGAAGCTGGGCTTCAAGCTGGCGCGCGGGCAATTCGCGCTCCCTGCGCATCTGCTGCCCGAACTGGCGCCGTTCTGCGAGGATATCGGCATGCAGATGGGCGTCGAGGTCCACGCCCCTATGTGGGCGCGCCACCCGGCGGTGCTGGAATATCGCGAGATGTATGAAAAGCTGGATTCGCCCGCGCTGGGCTGGATCCCCGATTTCGGCGGCACGGCCCGCGCCATTCCGCCCAGCCTGCTGGACGCCGCGCGCGCCATCGGCACGCCTGAGGCGCTGATCGATATCACCAAGGAAATCTGGCAGGGCGACGAGGCATCCTACGTCAAGGCGGGCAAGCTGCGCGCCGTCGCGCAGGAGAAGGGCTATGAGCCGCTGCATGTCCAGGCCTGCACACTCTCCTTCTTCATCCTGTCGAACAATGATCCCAAGAGCTGGGCCGAGATGGTGGACCGCACGATCCATATCCACGGCAAATTCTATGGCGTGAGCGACGAGGGTGTGGAGGAAGCCATTCCCTATGAAGAGATCCTGCCGCTGTTCCGCGATGGCGGCTTCACCGGCACGATCGTGTCGGAATGGGAAGGCCATGCCTATTGCGCCGTCGATGCCTTTGAACAGGTGCGCCGCCATCAGGCGATGTGCCGCCGCATTCTGGACGAGGCGCCGGTTGCGGCATAAGGCCGGGGCGGCATGGAAATCGAGAGGGCGGCGGGCCATCCCGCCGCCCTTTTCGTATCAGGCCGAGCGCAGATAGGCGATGCACATGCGCGCCAACTCGCCTTTGAGAATATCCCAGTCCTGCGTCGGGGTGGATTCGCTGGTCGAACCAAGGCTCAGCCGTCGCGCCAGCGTGGCAAAGATGATCTGATAGGCCGATTGGGCGCGCAATGCGGCATCCGGCCCCCCGATTTCCGCGCGATATTCCAGAAAAGCCCGCGTTGAGGCGGCCACGGCATCATCGGCGGCCTGTTTGCCAAGCCCGGACACATGGCCGTCCTGCTGCGCGCGCAGCATCGCCAGACGCAGCAGCGGCGCGTGAAGGCGCAGCACCTCGGCATAATCCTCGATGTAATTTTCGACAAATTCGTCGATGTTGCGGCACGCGCCCACCAGCCGTTCGAACATGGCATCCTCGGCATCGCGCAGGTCCTGCATCGCCTGGACCAGCACCGCGCGCACCAGCGCATCCTTGCCCTCGAAACGCAGATAGATCGAGCCGATCGAGACCTGTCCCCGGCTGCTCACCTCCTGAAGCGTGAAATCCTCATTGCCGCGTTCGAGCATCAATTCGCGCGCGGTGGCCTGCATCCGCTCCAGCGAGGCCTTGCTGCGCCCCTGCAAAGGCGCGCGGCTGAGAGGCGGAGGAGGGGCGGGGGTTTCTTCGGGCATCAAGGGCAACCTGCGTGGAACCAGCGGAAACCATGGCCCATAACCCCAATCGCCCTAGGCGCCAAACGGCTTTTGGAGCGCGGGTTTGCCGATCTGCATCGCCCGCAGGCCGCAGATGACAGCGCCGGCCAGCGCCGCGGCGCCTGCGGCCAGAAATGCCATCTGCATCGAGCCCAGAGCGCGGGCGACAAAGCCCACGATGATCGGCGAAACGGCCTGCCCCAGAAAGAAGGCGCTGGTCCAGATGCCCATGCCGCGCCCACGGTGGGCAAAGGAGAATTTGGACTGCGCCCATGCGATCAGCGCCGGGACCGCCATGCCCGCCCCGGTCTGCTGGAGGATCAGCCCGGCCTGCATCGAAAGCACATTATGCGCCATTCCGATCCCGGCCAGCCCCAGCCCCAGCATCGCCAGAAAGCCGCCGATCTGCACCGCATTGCCATAGCGCGACAGCAGGCGGAACAGCACCGACCCGGCCAGAATGAAGAAGCTGGGCAGGAAAGTGGCCTTGCTGATCGCCATCGGATCGCTCAAGCCCACTTCGTGCCAGACGATGCTGCCGTTCACGATAAAGACGTAATAAAGCACCGAGGCAAACAGCGTCAGCGCTCCCACGCCCAGCGCCGCGCCGATCGGAAAGGCTTCGGCAGGCTGGGCGGCCGCCGGATTTTCCGCCTTGGGCACCTTGGGTTCAAAGAGGAAGAAATACATCGAGATGAAGATCGGAAAGGCGATCAGATAGACGAGGAAGCCCCCGTTCCACCGCACCGCCGCCACGGCTGCCACCAGAATGAACACCAGAGGCTGAAAGAACGGCCCGACCAGACCTTGCAGCATCAGCCAGTTGCGCCGCCCGTCATCATCCCAGTAATCGGCGATCAGCGTGTTGACGATGGTCAGGATGCCCGCCTCGCACACGCCCAGCAGGATGCGCGAGGCGATGATGGCGTCCAGATTTTCCATCAGGAACGGCGCCGCCCCCACCACGCCATAGGCCAGCGTGCAGGCCAGCAGCAGCGGCCGCCGCCCGTAGCGATCCGCCAGCGCCCCGGCAAAAGGCGCCAGCAGCGCAATGGCATAGCCCGGCGCCGTCACCATCGCGGGCACCTTGATGGCCGCATCGGGCAGATCCTTGAAATGGCCGATGATGGCCGCCACCACCGGAAACATCGCAATGATCGCAAAGACCGGCAGAAAGCCCGCCACGATCATCGTGAAACCTTGCGGCTTGAGGGTCAGGCCGCGATAGAATTGGCGCAAAAAGAGCATCAGGCTTGCCTCATCCGGTCTTTGAAAGAAAAAGGCGGCGGTGATCGCCTCACCGCCGCCCCGCGGCCTTATGCGGCCAGCGCGAGTTGCTTGGTGTCCTTTGTGGTGGGCACAAAGGGCAGGTAGGACACGCGCATCCGCACCGCGAAGGTGATGGCGTGATCGCCCGCGGCCAGTTCGCCGCTTAGCGCGATGATCCGGGCCTGCTCGCCGAAATTCCAGCGGTTGTCATAGACCGTTTCCATCTCGTCGAGCGTATAGGTCTGACCGCGCACGCAGAAACGGATCGCCTCGCGCGGGACCGCCTCGCCATCGACCGAGACGATGATGTCCTCGATCATCGAGAGGCCCAATCCGCGATAATAGGGCAGGCGGCCAAGGAAGGAAAAGCCGCCTTCTTCGCGCTGAAGGCTGCCTTCGACGATCATCTTGTTGTCCATCATGGGCTTGGTTCCTTTCAGGCCGCGACGGTGGTTTGCAGCGTGGGCTCGACGCTCTCACCCAGCAGGCGGGCCAGCATCACCTGCTGGCGGCGGACCTGTTCGACCGAGTCCGGTTCGACCGCATCCTCGATCCAGCGGTTGCCCTCATATTCGCTGCAGATATAGCCCTGATAGCCCCCCTGTTTCAGCACCTTGACGATCTCGTCATAGGGGATCGAGGGTTCGACATAATCCTCGTCCATCTGATAGAACTTGCCGTGGATATTGTGGATGCGCGGCATGTAATCCAGCATCCGCTTCGGCTCATAGGCGGCATTGTGGCGCAGCGTTTCGGCCATGGCAATGGCCGGGCCTGTGCCGCCCATCTGCGCAACGTTCAGGATCACATATTCGGACAGCACGCGGTCCTCATAGGCTTTCTCGATATAGTCCGCGATCGCCTTGGGCACGCCGATCCGCATGAACTTCTCCTTCCACACGGGCGGAAATTTGAAGAGGAACATGCCCATGTCGGGCAGGAAGCCCAGCGCGTCCGAGCCTGATTTCTCAAAGGCTTCGGCGTGGCGGATGATCCAGGGATGGTCGAAATGCAGCGGTGCATGGACCTCGATCAGGATCTTGATGCCCTTTTCCTGCGCATAATCCGCGGCGGCCACCAGCACCGCCGGATCAATCGACACCAGCGCGCGGATGAACTTCATGCCCAGACGCGCGCCAAAGTCGATGTCGTTCTTCACGCTGGCGACCTGCTCGTCAAAGGGCATTTCGCGGCCCTTGTAACGCTTGTAATCCAGCATGAAATCATGGCTGACCGGGGTGCAGTCATATTTGGCGATCAGCCGGTGCCAATTGTCGACATCCTCCTGCGCCACGCCGCATTCGGGCCAGCCCCAGAAGGTCTGCTCGCCGATGATCTCGATGCCCTTTGCGCCCAGCGCCGCGCTGGTGCGGATACAGTCCTCAAGGCTCATTTTGCCCTGAAACGTTTCGTTCTGATAGGAATAGAGGCTTACGCCCCGCTTGATAGTGCTGCTCACGGCAACCTCCGTGTCATACGCGGTTTCGTAGGAGCGGGTAGGCAAAGCGATACGACCATGGCCGCGATGGCGGTCATGACGGCATTCTCTCTCCCCTGGGGCTTTTGACGCCCTATTTAGAATTGATGTTCCTATATTCACTTGCAGGCGTCAAGGCCCTTGTCGGGGCCATTACCTCCGGCCGTCATCCCTGGTCTCGTCATGCAGGGGCAACGTGACCTTGCCGGTGGCGGCCCATTCGGCCCCGCGCAGCATCATGTCCTGAAGACCGGCGAAATGCAGCGAAACCTCGTCATGGCCCACGGTCATCGAAAAGACGCGGCCCTTGCCGTAATCGGCGGTCCACAATTGCGGATGGTCGGCGTCGATGCCCTTCATGGCCTTCAGCTTGTCGGGAGTATAGGCGGCCGGATCATATTTGTTGCTCATCAGCTTGGGCGCATAATCGGCCGCCGCGTCGTGCGCCGTGGCCAGCACGTGGATTTTCGCCTCCGGGTCGATGCTCATGTTGGTGTACATGTCATCGTTGAAGGTCCAGATGTAGTCGCGCATCCCGGCCGTGATCGGGTGGCTCTTGTCGATGATATGGATGGGAAAGGATCCGGGGGGCGCGCGGCGGCTCGATCCGGGCTGCATCACCGCGCCCACCAGCCGCTTGTATTCGGGAATGTCGCGCCCCCATGTGAAGGAGGAGTGATAGGCCACCAGCCCGCCGCCTTCGCGAACATATTGATAAAGCGCCTTGAACGCTTCGTCCGACCACAGATGCTGATCGGGATCGGCATAGTTCCAGCGGCTGGAGTAATTGAGCAGCACCACATCATAGGATTTGAGCATGGCCAGCGTGCCATGGTCGAAATCCTCGGTCACGCGCACGTCGAAACGCCCGCTTTCCTGCATCAGGGTGCGCAGCGTGTTGTTCACGCCGGTCCAGTCATGCTCATAGGAATTCTGGCCCGAGATGATGAGGACGCGCAGGCGCTTTTCCGCCGGATTGACGGGAATGGATACCTTTTGCACGGTTTCGGGCGGGCGGTAATTGATGGTGACGATGGGCTGGGCGCAGGCCGTTGAGGCCCATGCCAGCGCCGCCGCCCCCGCCATCCAGAGATGCCTTTTCATGCTTCCTTCTCCTTTGCTCTTTTGAACTTCAGACCGGGCGGGCCGCGCCGGGGCACACTCTGCGCGCCGGATGACAGGATTGGGGGAAACGCCATTTCTCACATGGGGACAGGCGCATGGTTCTCTCCACAACAGGGAACCGCTTTGATGCGGTTTCTAATTAGAATCGGTATTATTGTTATAGCGATTGCGCTACCATTGCAACCGACTTTGGCGGTCGTGGCGGATCATTCACGTCATTTATGCAAAACCATCCAGATAAATTAGAATGATTGTTCTTGACAGCCTGCCGGGATGGATCATAACCATAATTCTAATTTAGTGATTCATCGGATGGGCCGTCAAACCGGCGATCCGGGGTCAAGAAATCACAGATTGCACGAGAGGGAGGATTGCCAATGACTTACAGGAAGATTGTGCCCATTCTGCTGGCGGGCGGCGCGTTGATGAGCGTGAGCCAGGCCATGGCCCAGAGCCAGAAACCGGCCGAAGCCGATGCCCGCGAAATCATCGTTACCGCACAGAACCGCAAGGAAAACGTCCAGAACGTTCCCATCGCGATTTCGGTCGTTACGGGGGCCAAGCTGGCAGAGCAGGGCGTGACCGATTTCACCTCGGTCCAGAAGGTTTCGCCTGCGCTCAACATCACGAATGACACGAACAACACCCGCGTGACTGTGCGCGGCGTCGGTTCGCTGACCAACAACGAGGCGCAGGATCAGTCGATCGCGGTCAATATCGACGGCGAATATCTGAACCGCCCGACCATTCTGAACGCCGCGATTTTCGACATCGACCGCGTCGAGGTGCTGCGCGGCCCGCAGGGCACACTCTATGGCCGCAATTCCACCGGGGGCGCGGTCAATTTCATCACCCGCAAGCCGGGCGACCACACCGGCTTCAACGGTTCGGTGTCCTATGGCAATTTCAATTCGGTGCTGGTCGACGGCGGCGCCGATCTCGTCCTGGGCGAGGGCGCGGCGGTGCGCGTGGCGGGCTTCTATCGCAGCCATGACGGGTATAACTATCACCCCAACACGCCCTTCAGCCCGACCTCGGCTTTCACCCCTTCAACTGCCAATCGTTCGGACACCGACAACACCGGCGGCGGCCGCATCAGCCTGCGTCTCAAGCCCGTCAACGGCCTGACGGTGGACGGCGCGGTCGAGCATGTCGAACAAAACATCATCCCCGCCGCCCAGATGTGGAGCGACATGACCGCGGCCGGCAACAATCCGGGCACCAGCACCACCTCCTGCGGCAATGGCTGGACCGTGGCGGCGGCGCGTACCGGCGGGGTTTCCTGCGTTCCCACCAACATCAACGTGCTGGCGGGCAAGGACCGTTCGACCTACAACTCGCCGCTGATCGGCGTGGGCAGCCTGCACCAGATCTCGACCGCCGTGCGCGGGCGGCTGGCCTATGACATGGGTTTTGCCACGCTGACCTATACGGGCGGCTATCGCACGACCAAGAACACTGGGGGCAACTCGCTCTCGCCCGCCTTCTATTTCACCAATTTCGGCGGGACGGTCAAAACGAACAGCCACGAACTGCGTCTGAACGGCCTGACCCATGGTGTGCAGTGGCAGACCGGCGTGTTCTATTTCTATGAACAGCTCAATTCGAACGGCGGCCTCTATTCGCCCTTCATCGGCGCCAGCGGTTCCTATGTGAACTATTTCCGCCATCCCACCAACACCAAGAGCGTTTCCGCTTTCGGTCAGGCCGAAGTGCCGCTGACGGACAAGCTGACGGCGGTTGTGGGCGGGCGCTATACGCAGGATGATCGCGACGCGGCCTTCACCAATTATTTCTTCGCCTTTGGCAGCGGCCCGATCGAACTGACCAACCAGCCTTCGAGCACCACCCCGCTCAAATATTCGGGCAACAAGTTCACCTGGCTGGCCGGGCTGAACTACAAGCCCAATGCCGCCACGCTGATCTACGGCAAGGTTTCGACCGGCTATAAGGCGGGCGGTTTTGACGGTGCGGGCACGGCCTTCCGCCCGGAAACCAACACCGCCTATGAAGGCGGGGCCAAGCTGAAGCTGGGCCGCCATATTCTGAATTTTGCCGGGTTCTATTACGATTACAAGGACCTGCAGAATGACGTGCTGCTCAATCCCGCCATCGGCGCCCAGACCTTCAACGCGGGCAAGGCGCAAATCTATGGTCTGGAAGTGGAAACCACGCTGCGTCTGACCGACAATGACACGATCACCGGTTCGGCCAATCTGATGCACGCCAAGTATAGCGATTTCACCGCCAGCGTGGCCTCCTATGACATCGGCGCGTCCTCGGCCACGCCTTTGACCACCAATCTCAAAGGCAACCGTCTGCCCCAATCGCCCAATGTCGTCATCACGCTGGGCTATGACCATATCTTCCGTCTGGGCGAGGCGGGCACG